>JAJYJU010000006.1 GCA_021789195.1 bacterium
GATAATTTAATATTTGAATAATTGCATTATTGAGTCGAGCAAATTTTGCTTTGTTGCGTCATTTAACGTGCCATAAGCCTCTAAAATTATCGATGCATCTCCAGTAAAAAGCTTGTCTGGTCTTGCGTAACTTATTAAATTAAGTCTGCCGCTATCAAAGTTATCGAGGGTTAATTTTATTGCACCATTCTCAGAACGGTCTTTTGATGTAATTTGGCAGAATATTAGATCGTTAAAGTCTGCCTTAGCGACTACTACTGCAGGGCGGAGTTTTTTACTAGATAAGTCTGAGAACGGAAAAGGTAATATAACCACATCCCCTACTGCAAAAATGCCCATGCCTCATCTTCCTCTGGTGTATCCCATTCTTTTGCAAGAGTCTGTTGACTCATAAGCAAAGTATCGCTAATCTTGGGCTGTTTCTTTTTGACTGGAGTAATTTTTAGACCATCTTTTACGAGTTTAATTTCTACATCGTCAATCAAGCCACTTTCTTCTAATAAAGGTTTTGGTATACGAACACCTTTTGAGTTACCTATACTAATAATTGCTGCTTTCATAGTAATTACATTATACTTACATTGATAATTATCTGTCAAGCCAAATCCGATAAATTGAAGTTTTTTTCGGTCTAGCTGACTGTTGACGATACTGAGAAACTTGTCTAGAAACATAGTGAACGTAAGACGAAGTAGGGTCCGAAACGGTTCCTGACCGGCATGCTCAGCCAAATTATAGTGAGTTAGATAGTGGGGTACTTACTGAATCAGTCGGAAATTTGTTAACTATTATGCCCAACCAGGTCTGCATGCGTAAGTTCAGGAACATATACTTGCTAATATTCATTATGCTAAACTGTCGCTATGCCTCCAAATGAAGACCAAAACCAAAATCAGAACCAGCAAATAAATATTGCTGAAGTTGCAAATAGTCCTTTCGACATTAAAAGCCAATTACCTCCTGAAGCCTATAACCCTGTTATGCCAAGCACGTTGCCTAACAAGCCTGGCCATAAGAAGATGATAATTAGTATCCTTGTTATCTTCTTGATCGTTGTGGGTGTTAGTGTGGTGTTTTACCTTAAGTTATTTCAAAAGTCTTCTAGCTTGTACTTTTATAGCAACATGTCTGGCTCGAGCTTGATTGTGGAAGATTCAGCCCAGAAAACAATAACTAAATTTACTCCTCAAAATCAGTTAAATCTGGTCGGCGTCTTGGATCGCAACAGTCAGGCAACCCTGGTCGGAGAACAGTCTCCAAATTTATTTTTTAATAATGAATACATCGTAAATAACACTGGGTTAGTTAACAAACTCCCTTCTTCGGTTGTTTCACCTCAGTTCCTTGGTTCAAATAAAAGTATTCAAGAACCTGCTATCCAACAATTTTTAGGCTATAGTGGTGATTTAATAGAAAACCACTGCCAGTATAATGCCGCGAATTATATCGAAGCCTGCAATATATATGATGTTAATCTAAAGAGTGGCTCTTTTAAAACCATTGGCTCGTTTCCTGTCCCTAACCTAGGATCATCCCAGCAAAATGCCCTACCGCCATATGATTTATATATACTTGGCGTTTCGCCTAAAAACATAGTCTACGTCATATACGTAACTTCTTTGAATAATACTGCGGCCACGGTTGACTTAGAAGAAATTAATGTGAGTGACGACAGAGTAGTAAAGATTGTAAAGATTAATAACATTGACAGTAGCATGGTAGGCTTGGATCATGCCGATACATATGCAATTCCGTTTTCTCTGTCTAGTAATTTTGGTTGGTTTGCCTATACAAGCCAGAATGGTGAAAATGGCATCTATATTACTAATCTCACTAGTGGTAAAACTAAAAAGTTGAGTGTCCCTCAAAGTAGTAGTTCATTCCCATCCATTTCCGGAGTTCAGGATGTAGCGTTATCACCAGACGGAAGCAAGGTAGCTTTCGTTAATATAAAAGGTAACCTAGCCCCAGGCGCTGCCGATACTGAGTATATTGCCTACATTAATGTTGCGGATGGGAATGTCACTAAAATCTATACCAGTAGTGATGACGCTTACAAACTTATGGGCTGGTTAAGAAACAACACCATTGCATTTCTCAGTTATGCTGGCAAGCCGAACTTCTTTAATTATTTCAGCTTAAAGACGTCAAAAATATCTCAAATTCCAGCACCTAAAGGATACTTTCTTGTAGTCCACGACTTATCTTACGGCAGTATGAACTACCTCGCCCAAGTTCAGCGGTTATACTAAAAAATCTATAGGACGACCTGGAAGCATAATTACATTAAAGTTGCTCTGCCCACCAATACTATTAAGCCGAAGAAACCATTAAAAATTGATTCTAGAGAATATCCTGCATTAACTGGGGCCCTTACTTTATTACTAGTCAAAATAATGCATCGATCAAATACAGTCTATAAATCTAGATTAACTATAGTAATTCAGGTAGCATTGAGAATTGAGTCACAAAAGCTAACCTCCTACGCTATAGTTACTCGCGTATAGAACTCAGCAGCTATGCGACATTTGATTTAAATTTACATGGTTGTCAGCTTTATGATGTAAGCGTTGGCGTAGATATATTAATAACTTATTGTAACTAGAACAGTTCAGGTAATAGTTTGCATTAGAGTATCCTTATGTAGCACTCGGTTTTTTATATAAGAGTTTAATTTGATAATGAAATTAGCATAAGTCCAGAAGCATATTGGACTCTGAATAGAAATTGGGATACAAGTTTTAAGTCATAAGTATTGTTCTAAATTCGTGAACTAAAGGCAGCCAAGACTAACTACAGAACTTAAATACATAAAGTCGAGGCTTCTAAGATTCGAACGGAAATCTAAAAGACTACACTTCTTATTACAAGGCAATATTATCTATAAACATCTTTACGATGTTGAACCCTCAAGATTTTTATTAATTCTTCTTCTGTATCAAAAACTATTCGAAAATTTCCAATTCTCCACCTAAAGTCTCCATCTTTAGTATTGACGAGTCTTTTGGCAAATTGCAGTGGATCATCATGCTCGATAAAAAATTTCAGTTTTTTGGCAATACGCTTTCGGAGCATTGGGTCTAAGGACTGAAGGTCTTTTTTTGCCCTACTTTCAATTACAAGCCGATACGCCATTGCATTTAAAGTTCTGCCCAAATATCACCAAAGACCTCTTCAGGTGTGTAGAATTCTTTGCTTTTCCTAGCATCAGCAATACTTTTAACATATTCTGGATCTTGCACGGTAAGTAAGTCTTCTAGAGTATCTATATCTATAAGTGCCGATTCAACTTTCCCATGTCTTTTAACAAGAATAAGGTTTTTGTTCTCTCGAACTGCATCTAATACATCTGATAAGTTCTTGCGCATAGACGATGCGTCTATTGTGCTTGTGCTCATAAATTATTCTATCCTCGTACGTTGATTTATTACTGTTTTATTGTACTTTTTATTTGTACTTTTTGTCAATAGATTTTTATTTTGTTTGACTAATCGAGCTATAGAATGATCCTGCAAACTGAGTGTTCTGCGTATTTAGTAGATTACTCGTAAATTTTAGACGCATTGGATTCGAACGGAATACGAAAAGGTTCTACGCCGCACTGCTCAGCCAAGCATAAGCGATATAGTCAACATGTTATGGACGGATATGCTAGCTTGACACTAAGTTTATCTTTAGTTAACTTTAAACATGATAATGAACTCTTCATCTACAATCAGCCTGAAAGAGTTACGAGAACAGTTTCCTAAATATATAGAGGCAATTTCTAAAGGCCAAAGTTTTACTGTGGTTAAAAGATCTCGGCCTATTTTTCAGCTAAATCCAATAAGCGATGAAGGATCTTGGCAAACAATCGTAGATTTCAAGGAAATTAATAAAGATGGCGTTTCGGCAGACGAGATATTAGCAGCCTTAGATTAATAAAAATGGCTGGCAAAATTAAGAAAATACTCGCAACGCTTAACGCTAAAGAGCGGGAACTGGTAAAATTACTTATCCTGCGCATTAAACTTGATGACACGCTAGGCTTAGACGTAATATAACTCAAGGGTCATACCAATTTATTTAGGGTCAGAAAAGGCAGAATAAGAATTTTATATAGAAAGACGAAAACTGACTTCTTAATTATTAGGATAGACAGAAAAAACGAGAAAACTTATAAGGATTTTAGCTGTAGATCAGAATTTACTTCTATCAATGTAGCAATTGGCTGGGAAGTGTAAAGTTGTTTCTAAGCTCATCAACTCAAGGCAGCCCAAATGATAATTATTAACTTATTGTGAATTTGCTCTATAAGTAAAATGTTCAGAGGTTATAATAATATTATGAGCTTAACGGCAAACGATTTGGTTGAAATTAAAAATATCCTCAGGAGTGCTATAAGTGCTGAGCTAAAGCCTATTAGAAATGAGCTAGAGATAATCAGGAACGATATTAAAGAAATATATTTTATGATTGCAGATCTATAAACTCATCCATAACAGATAAAGATTTTAAGAAACTTTCTATAGAAAAGAAATTACTGACTTTAAACTCTGAACTAATCAGCGCTGCTAAACAAGCAGGTATAACTCTCCCGAGACCATAATTAGTCAAAATATATACTTCACCTCGTTGAGTAAGTCGCCCAATTAGTTCGAATCTTGTTAATTAAGAGCAGACGGTGCAGTATTTTTGACACAAAGTCCAGAAAGGTACAGGGGAATCGGTCTAGGTTGTACAAAGTACGTAAAGGTTACTGACCGGCATGCTCATATGCCACGAATTTGAGCAGCAGCCCAGGGTCGTATATGTAGTAGTGAGTACACTAACATTGTAAGAAAAGGTCTCAATCCACAGCTCTATTAGAGACGATGAATATTACAAATTTTGTTACGCTTATACTATATCTGCCCAAACACCGCTTCGTTAGAGAAATTAATATTTTCGTCCGTTTTTATTACTTCCATTGTTTCTCCAGTGCTATCCTCGTTATGGGATAGTCCTAGATTGGTTATTCTAATTATCATGGAATCATAATCCATTCCTAGGTTCAATTCGCATGCCTTAGGGAAAGAACCGTAACCGCTTATTAAGCTTGGGATAAGATTTGCTTCTAGAAAGTAAGGCTTGTCATCAGCATCTAAACGAATATCAATACGCCCGTAATCACGTGCACCTAAAGCTATGAAGACATTCATGGCTAGTGACATTACCCTATATTTAACATCTCCATCAAAAACCGCTAGTACCTGCTCGACATTTAATGATTTGACTTTACTACCAAGCATACGACGGCCATTTTTATCAGGTGGCGCTATTAGTTCTATAGGCATTACTGAGTATTCATCGGTAGATACTTCTTTAAGAATGGCTACGCTAAATTCTCGTCCATTTAAATATTCTTCAACCAGCGCATCCGAACTTAGAGATGTATGGATCGAGTGGACCTTTGATTGCAATTGCTCGAAAGTATGAACTACAGAATCACTGTCAATACCAAGTCCTCCTCCACGATTTGCTGGCTTAACAAACAATGGGAAGCCTATAGTTAAATCATCATTGCTAAACGTTCGATTACGCTCAATAATGCAGTATTCAGGTGTCTTAAGGTCGGCCATTAATACTCGTTGTTTAGCCATGGCTTTATTACGCTCAAGTTCATGAGCAACTTGGTTTGATCCTGTATATGCTATACCCTGATTGTCGAGGTAATCACTCAGCCATACCTTATTCGGATCGTCCGTTCCAAGCTTTGGGTTAGTTGGGACAAACTCCATGCCTAGAAAAACCAAGTCTGGCTGTTTTGACGTAAGAGTTCCAAGGTCTGATAAGTTATTAACTACAGTTACGCCTACATTAGTGAAATACATAGACAAAACGTCGAATATAGCATCACACGACACTTGACTCATTGAACTAAGCCCTTTGCTCGAAGAACGCACAATCTCAATATGTTTACTTCTCTTTATCATATGCACTCTCTCTCAATAAGCTTGTTTGCCCAAGCCGGCTACGTTACTTGCTTATCGAAAATTATCTAGTATGTTCTTCGAGGGCCACCGCCACCATGCGGCCTGCCACCACCTGGGCGTCGATCTTCTTGTGGACGAGCTTGATTAACCATGATTGCTCGGCCGCTTAGTTCTTTGCCATTAAGATTTTTGATGGCGTTCTGACCATCCTTTAGTTCTTCCATCTCCACAAAGCCAAAACCTTTTGATTGGCCACTGAATTTATCCTTTATAACAACCGCACTGACGACTTTGCCTTCTGCAGCAAATAGGTCGTTAAGCTCCTGATCGGTTACGCTATATGCTAATCCACCAACATAGAGTTTCATTGCCATAATATTTGTCCTTCCATTAGTTTATTGCTCGCGCTCATTATTGCTGCTCGCGAAGATATTTAGTTTTAGACTATTTATGACAACGGAGAGGTAATATTAACCACTTGCTAGATGTAGTATAGCAAGAAACTGCCCTAACTCCTATAAGAAGCTGTCATTACTACCTCTAACAGCGTATACTTAATTGAAATGTATAAGTTTATGCTAGACGAAACCAATGATGAATATGATATTTACGTTAACCTTATATCTTCGTCTGCGGGACACTACTTGAGTCGCCGACCGCACGTTATTGCGCTAGTTAAAGAGCTGCTGTCCGACAATAAACTCGAGGGCAAAAAAGTTGTTCTTGAACGTGATTTAGGCCGCGATATAGGAAAGACAGACGTTGTAGTAACAAGCGATGCAGACTCTATATATTATGCTCAGCCCCTGAAATCTGAGGTTTATTCACGGTTCGCAAAGAACCGCTACGCGCAACCAAGCAGCCTACTGACGGTAATTGTTGTTCGCGATAGTTACGGCAACTATGAGGTAGCCGATACCTGGATAGGTGCTAACCATCCGGCTTTTCCGGGCGACGCAAACGCGACTACAGATAGTAAAGTATATTGGGAAACACATGCACTTGTTCAGGACGCGCAAGTAATACAGTCTAAATCCATAACAAAAACTTGCCCGTACTGATCCATTTATAGCTTCTAGACGGTTCTTGTGTTGCATGATATAGATAATTGTGCTAATGTTATACTATTGTTTCTGATGGATCCGAAGTAAAGTTTGACTCGATTTTCATTGCGGACAATCGGTTCACTCATTACTAAATACAAAGGATTCATTTTTTTATGTCTCAAATTCAATCATATCGCTCGGTCTCTAGGGATCAGTCTAGAAATACCTATAATGGGAGATCTCGTACTCAAAAAAGAGGGCGTCAATTTAAAAAAGCTTATATTCATCCCTCAAAGTTTATCCGAAGTGCTAAGCCAATTTCAGAGGATGCATATATTCCTATGCATAGTTTCCAAGATTTTGCTTTAGATTCACTTCTAAAACGTAACTTATCGACAATGGGCTTTAGTAGCCCAACTCCAATTCAAGATCAGGCAATTCCGCACGGCTTAGCCATGAAGGATATTGTTGGCATTGCAAACACTGGAACTGGTAAGACGGCCGCTTTTGCTATGCCTGTCTTACATAGACTAATAACAGAACCGGCTAGCAAAGCAATTATTCTGGCTCCAACTAGAGAGCTTGCGGAACAAATTGAACAGCAGTGCCGTTTGATCGGTAAAGGGAGCGGCTTGGACGGTGCTCTTTTAATAGGCGGTACCTCTATGGGACCGCAGCTTAAGGACTTAAGATATAACCCAAGGATTATCATAGGAACACCGGGCCGAATCAAAGATCATCTAGAAAGAGGCTCTCTTAGAATATCTGACTGCAATATTGTTGTTCTCGATGAGGTCGACCGCATGCTAGACATGGGTTTTGTGCACGATATTACCCATATTTTGAACCAAACTAACAACACTCGACAAAGCTTTTATTTCTCAGCTACACTTGATGCCCGAGTCAAGGGGATTATTGAAAGTTTCTCGCATGAGCCAATTCATATTTCTGTCAAATTAGGAGATACAAGTGACAATGTCGATCAAAACATCGTTAATATTGCTAGCAATGATTATAAAATCGATAAACTACATAATATTCTTATCCAAGAAGGTACAACTAAAACTCTTGTTTTTGACGATACCCATCGTAGTGTTGAAAAATTATCCAAAGAACTGGCGACCAGAGGATTCTTAGTTGATTCAATTCATGGTGGGAAATCTCAACCACAAAGACAACGGGTCTTAAACAGGTTTAAGAACAACGAGATCAATGTACTTATAGCTACAGATGTCGCTGCTCGTGGGTTAGATGTGTCCGACATAACTCACGTAATAAACTACTCTTTGCCCCAATCCTATGACGATTATGTGCATCGTATAGGACGGACAGGTAGAGCCGGAAAAATCGGATATGCACTTACTTTTATCGATAGATAAGAAGCTATCGAGTCCTAATACAATTAAAAATTAAGAATTATTGTCTCATTTAATAGCAGCGATCTGCTAACGAAAACTTTCCAGACCGGCATACTCAGCCAAGAGTTATTCTGATTGATACCTTTTAAAAAAGTTCGAGAAACTCTTTAGGTTTTAATATGTTAATGCTTTGAAATGAGCCGATATCAGTAAGGTCTTTGTCGCCGCTTACAATGAAGCTGGCTTGCCCAGTTAGAGCAGTTTCAATAATTTTATTGTCTTCGATATCTCTACTTGCCGTGATCTGTACAGTACCTAACGGTATAAAAAGTGCATCTTCACGAATTGAGGCTTCAAGTAAGCTTAGGTTTGGTAAGAATAAAGGGAATCTCTGGGTGATTTTTCGTCGTAATTCAGTAAGTAACTCTTCTGCACAAACAACTATTATTTGACCCTCTATAAACAAACGAATTATCTTTTCGGGGTTTCCTCCAAAGACTAAGCCAGAAATCCAGACATTTGTGTCAATAACAACTTGAAGTTTGGTTTTTGTAGCCATAACTCTTTAGTCTTTTAATAGCTTATACACCTGTTCTTCGCTCGTAATCCCCATCTGTTTGCCAACTGATTTCCCAGCAGCAAACAGTTGTTCCCACCTTTTTCGACGAGCCAAATCAGCTAGGGCAAGCCTTCTAAAATATTCGCTTCTAGAGCCCATGTCTTGCTTAACGGCTTCGTCGATACTTTTTAACAGCTCCTCATCAAGTGCGATATTTAAAGTTTTTGTAGACATTGCGTGTTCTCCTAAACTAATACAGTGATTGTATAGGTCTTGTATGTTAATGTCAATTTTTGAAGTAAATTATATAGGATAGGTTGATGGCAACAAGAGAACAGCTATGCTTACTGGATTAACATTTCTAGAACTTAACAAATTAATTTTCGTTGCAAAGCCTGAAGAAATAGAAGATTTTGCTGCAGGAGAAATAGATTAATGAAAAGTATGTTTTTGTAAAACTTATCGTGTAGTTTAATATTAAAAATTGAGTGAATAGAAAAAACGGATATAAAAATACTAAATGGGCTATCCTGGCCGGGGTATTTGTTATTTTGTGGTTGGTTGTCGGATCGATAGGAGGACCAGCTTTTGGCAAACTATCAGATGTGGCAAATAACAATCAACAAAGTTTTCTGCCTGCGTCAGCTGATTCAACTAAAGTCCAAAATTTATTGCCTAAATTTCAACAGTCGGAATCCATTCCAGCTGTTATAGTTATAAAAACACCTAAACCGCTGAATAATAAAGAGCTGGTAAGATACGCCTCGTTGTTGCATGCAATTCATAACGTTCCGGGCGTAGCAAAAGGCAAAGATTCAATCATTGGTCCAATTCTCTCATCCGATCGCCAAGCCATCGAGATTATTGCTCAAATCAGTAGCAATAACAATGCTAGCAATGTAGTAAGCAATCTTCAGAAAGCTATAGACAGCAAATTACCTTCAGGAGCCAAAGCATATGTAACAGGGCCAGCTGGCTTAGGGGCGGCATTGGTAAACGCATTCAAGGGGATTGATGGCACTTTGCTATACGTTGCACTTGGCGCTGTTTTAATAATTTTGCTATTAGTTTATAGGTCAATTATTTTACCGTTTTTAGTTCTTTTTACTGCAGGAATGGCAATGAGTGCAGCCGGTTTCGCGGTCTATCATGGAGTTAAAGCAAATTGGTTCGATCTTAATGGCCAAAGTCAGGGAATTCTGTCGATACTTGTCATAGGAGCAGCTACAGATTATTCCTTACTGCTTACTGCGCGTTTCCGTGAAGCACTAGAAATTAATGAATCCAAATGGGCTGCGATGCGACAAGCATTTAGAGGTAGCGTAGAACCAATATTAGCTGCTGGGATTACAGTCATATTAGCTCTTCTCAGTTTGCTATTTTCTAATCTTAATTCAAACCGCAGTTTAGGCCCGATTGCTGGATTTGGAATTCTATTCTCTATCCTTGCCGGTTTAACGTTTCTGCCAGCAATACTCGTTCTTTTAGGCAGAAAAGCTTATTGGCCTTTAGTCCCCAAGACATCTTCTAAGCAAATAAACAAAGATATTAAAACAGGTTTAGAAAACCGGCAAGGTTTATGGAAAACCGTTCCATCATTTGTGCAAGCTAAGCACCGTTTAATCTGGATAGTCATCGTAATTATTCTTTCAATCGCTGCTTTATTTGTACCTACTTTTAAAAGTAATGGCGTATCAGAAACAGCTACCATACTGGGCAAATCTGCTGCAGTTGCTGGTCAAAACGTTTTAGCAGAACATTTCCCTGCAGGATCGGGTAGCCCAATTTTAATTATTACTACCAAGACGCAATTAGAAAATGTCGTCAATACGATGAAAAGTACGTCTAATATTATTCAACGTTCCATAACCGTTTCTAAATCTAATACCGCAGGAGAAAATAGGCTACTCATTACTGCAACTCTGTCTAAACAAGCGGATGGCGAAGCAGCTATACAAACAGTTGCTCAATTGCGTAAAAGTTTTTCTAAAACCGCTCCTAGCACATTAATAGGCGGCACGACCGCCATTCAACTGGACACCAATACAACATCCCGCAATGACTTAATTAAAATAGTTCCAATCGTGCTTACTGTAATTCTGATTATATTAATAATACTACTGCGGTCTTTTTTGGCGCCCCTAGTATTAATTGGCAGTGTAATACTAAGTTACACGGCCACGATTGGCATCTCCTCCATTTTGTTCAACCATCTTTTCCATTTTCCTGGATCAGATGCAGCAATTCCACTTTTCGGATTTATCTTTTTAGTTGCGCTTGGTGTGGACTATAACATTTTCCTCATGACTCGTGTTCGTGAGGAAAGCTTGAATCATGGCACAAGGCCGGGCGTTTTACGCGGGTTAAGTTTAACCGGTAGTGTAATAACATCAGCCGGTATAGTTCTAGCATCGACCTTTGCTGCTTTAGCAGTTGTTCCGGTACTCTTCCTGATACAAATTGCATTCATCGTAGCCTTCGGCGTACTCCTGGATACAATCATTGTTAGATCCCTGCTCGTGCCGGCTCTAGTTTACGATATTGGTCACAAAATATGGTGGCCAAATAATAAGAAGATTAGTTAGAGATAGACTAGTTTTACGGTTGCTGCATCTACTTATATACAACGCTGTCTAAACGAATAGGTTCACCGTACTTATTTGTAGCATTGGATAGGTTCATAAACATATTGGACTCCGGCTAATAAAAGTCAGGAAAGATCGAATAGTAGTACTATAAAGGATGCTTTGTTATAAGCCGTTCATTGATCTAATTTCATGGACTGAAGGCAGCCAGTTTGTAAACCGTCTAAATTCTTGCGCCTAATACAGATTGCATTTGATAATTAAACTTAATAATTAAATAATTTATTTTCATATTTGATATAATCTATTTTTATGACGTTTAATAGTGAATCAACTCCCACGAACAGTATGAGTCAAATAGAGAATGGTCAGATAGCAACACCAGAATATGGCACTAATTTTGAACGTGACGAGAGAAATTTAATTGAAGAGCTTGCCCGCAGTACCGGAAGAACACCAGAAGAAGTAATTGAAAATAACAGGATCACTGCGCTCCGAGCAGGTGTTTTAGCGCTAGATCCTTTTTCCGACGAAGCTAGAATTAATCTATTGACCGAACATCTTAGAGAAGTACAGTTGCGTGGTAAATCTACTACTCGCTAACTAAATGTTCATGTACTTCCCTATTTCTAAGCAACAGCCTTAGACTGTTCGTACAAACACATTGGATATACAATGCATTATTTGGAGTTTTAAGTTATTTGCTTTTTGATGTTTGTATTATAAGTACTAATAAAGTTATTATTTGACTTTAGCGATTGTTTATATTTGAATAGTTTTATGTCTTCTTCAGGAGAATATGCTTCAAACGGAGAAATTACAGACGCCGGAACGCTTAGAGACTTGGCGTGGAACTTCATGCCAAGACGGGCAAGACAAGCTAATAGTATCGTATCGACAGCCTATCAACTGGTTGGATTGGGCGCAATACAACTAGTTTTAAGCTACAGCCCAAATGAAAATATTTTAAACATTGAGGTATTGGAAACCATAAAAACTACAGAAGATATAGGCACAGATAATTTTCGAAGCTATAGCTATTACCGTAATGTTGAACTTGAATCTGATACTGGAGAGGTTATTTATTACTGCGAGGATTCAGATATACATCTTTTAGACGATACAATAATCGATTCAGATGCAAATAATGATGGATTAAGCTCAGATTTAGACTCAAAAAGTGATGATAAAAATGATTCCATCAAAACAGAATTGGAATTAATGGATAGACTCGAAGAAGAAACATTTGGCACCCTGACTAAGGACAAGTTAGATTATCTAATAAGTCTGTTTGAATATATCTGAAAATATTCGAGCAATACTCTTTAAAAGATATAATTGGGCTAGTGAACAAAGTAAAACAACTGGGCCAATATTTCACTCCTGACTTTCTGGCAAACTTTATGGTTTCCCTAGCCTCTGTTTCTAATGACTCACGCGTGCTAGAGCCGTCTTCTGGCAAAGGTGTATTTATTGATTCACTAATAAAAGCAGGCTTTTTAGATATTGAGGCTTATGAAGTAGATAGTTCTTTGTCTGAAAATAAGGATCGGTATATTAATTATCAAAGTTTTGTTTCAACAGAGTTCTCGCGCAAGTTTAATTTAGTAATCGGCAATCCACCTTATGTGCGATGGAAAAACTTATCTAAAGCACAGAAAGACGAGCTCGCTCACAACCTTTTATGGACTAAATATTTTAACGGCTTAAGTGATTATCTATATATATTCATCCTAAAGTCCGTTGAGTTGTTGCGTGAAGGTGGAGAGTTAATCTTCATTACGCCCGAGTACTGGCTTAGCACGATGCATGCAGAGTCCTTAAGAAACTACTTACTTGAAAATGGTTGTATTAGTGAAATCTATCAATTTAAGGAAACGCCTATATTTGACAATGTTGCAAGCTCCGTAATAGTTTTTAAATTCATTAAGAATAGGAAGTGTGGCAACAAAAGAATTTCTGTTTACATGTACGATTCAAAAAAGCGTTTGAGCGCAACAGATTTAGTAGATGTTACAAATAATAAATCCTGGACAAGTTTTAATATTAGTCAGTTTAGGGCAAATGAGGCTTGGCTTTTAGCGCCTGATAATATAAAAGACGAACTACGGACTTACGAAGAGAGTTGCCAGACTAAGACTGGATTTTCAGTTAATAGCGATTCATCATATATACAACTTGGAGATATAGCAGATATTGCCAACGGTCTAGTGAGTGGACTTGATAAAGCTTTTAAGCTTCCATTAGAAGCAAGTTTAAATCTAAAAGAAGAACAAGCTACTTTAAACGTAATTAAAGCTAAAGATGTAAGTTCATTTAATAAATTAGGAATCACTAAGTACATTTACCTAAACGAGAAGGATGTTTCAGAAGAAAGTCTAGCTAAAGATTACCCATTCTTTTTTAATCAACTAAGTCAATATAAGAAGCTATTAATAGCTAGATATAACTACAACCGGCCGATTAATTATTGGGACTGGGTCTTATTGAGAAGTATAAATTTATTTAAAAAGAACACGCGCAAGATATTTGTTCCCTGTAAAGAAAGAATTACCAATAAGAGTCGTCTGCGTTTCTGTCTGGCAGAAGCTAATGAATTTCCCACACAAGACATTACAGCAATTTATCTAAACCCAAAAGTAAAAGAGAACGTTTACTATATATTAGCCTTACTAAATAGCAAGATTACATATGACTGGGTTAGATACAAAGGCTTAATTAAAGGAGGTGTGGCAGAATTTTCTGAGAAACCCCTATCAATAATACCGATTAAACTTATTAACTGGGACAATAATAATGAGGTTGTGCTATATAAGAAAATTGTTGGACTGGCCAAAAGCGCAACTCTTCAAAAGTCTAATTTAGAAGCTATAGATAAGCTAGTGTATGATTTATTGGATATTAAGTTTAAAACTTAGAAAGTCTAACTTATATCTCGCTTACGAAAACCAAGGTATGCAATTACACCTAGAATAATAACCACTAATATCATACCGAAGGCATTATTCCAGTTTGCGTTGCCGTTTAATATTTCAGACGGGTGGTAGTAATTATATGGCAATAGTTTAGCTGGCCATTGCAACCAGCGCACCGTGCCGCTAAGAGAGGTAAATAAGTAGCCTGCAATTAAAAGAAGGGTTGCAATGCCAACACTAGCTTTACGAGCCGTTTTGCCAAAAGCAGAGAGCATAAAAGCTAATGCCCCGAAAATTAAAGCCAGGCGGGCTGACATGGCTGTAGCAAGAAATAAATTAATAAGTCCGATATGCAGGCCTACTAGCCATGCTATAAATATAGTAGTTAAAGCTGTCGTTAGCATAACAGCTAGCATAATTAATATGCCGCTTATGGCTCTGCCTAAAATAACCTTAAGCCTAGAAACAGGACGACTAAGAACAAGCTCGAGTGTATGATCTTGTTCATCGCGCGCTAGTAGTGAGTTGCCAAGTCCAATGCTAAGTACACTAAATACAATTGGTAGCATTATGTAGTAAGCTTTAGAACTCATATACCCAACCGGCGACATATAGTTACCACTATCTGATATGAGAGACTTTACTGTTGCAGGTAGCTGATTTAGGGAATTATTGAGTGTAGAGGTCTGACTGCTGAAAGATGGATATACCGCAATTACTAAAATCATATACGCTGATATTCCTATCGCCCACCACAACGTAGACCATCGTTTTTGCCATAATCCCCAGCGAATTAAAGCTATCATGCATTACTCCCTTTATAGAAACGCAAAAATTCTTCTTCTAAGTTAACTTCTTGCTGCTCTAGCCTAAGTACATGGTAATTTGCTAATACCTTAAATAGTGGAGTCAGTTCACCCTGAATTGAAATCGTTACATGTCGAGAATCGATAGAAGTGACTTCAGTATGGTTAATCTGGCGTAGTTGGTGGATTGGCGCTTCATCTTTAAACGTTAGGTTGAATGTGTGTGCAGCTTGATTAGCCATATCGGCCAATGTCTTCTCAGCCACAAGTTTTCCCTCACGAATAAACCCAACCCGATCGCACATTCTTTGTACTTCGGTAAAATTATGACTACTAACAAACACGCTAGCCCCACGCTGACAACTTGAACGAACTAGTTTGTAGAATGACTCTTGTCTTAGCGGATCTAAACCACTGGTTGGCTCATCAAGGATTAATACGTCAGGTTCATGCATAAATGCCTGGATAATCCCAATTTTTTGGCGGTTGCCTTTAGAAAGCTCAATTATTGGTTTATCTAGTTCAGCATCAAACATGTGGGCCAGTTCATTCTGAGTATTCTTGTGTTTTGGCGGTTGTAGCTCAGCCATATATTTTAGAAATTGGCTTCCGGTCATTCCTCCGTACGCAGCAAATTCGCCAGATAAATACCCGATATGGCGCTTAACTTCTACCGATTGAGCAACAATGTCATAACCTAGAATAGTTGCACTGCCACCGCTAGGCTGAATAAAGTTCAACAAGGTTCTAATCGTGGTGGATTTGCCGGCACCGTTTGCTCCAAGAAATCCGTATACTTCCCCTTTAAAAACTTTTAGTGAAACTTGATTTAGTGCTAGATTTGTTGATCTGCCGTATCTTTTGCTTAAATCTAGTAGTTCGACTGTTGGGGCATCATGCATATTTAAAGTATAGTGCTTGTGTTTAAGCTAACAAAATTAGCTGCCATGCTTATGCTTGCACCGACCTTATAAAAAGATATCCTATATACATGAATCAAGAGAATTTTGAGAGTTACAGACAACAAACAGAAAGGCGTGTTCAGCTAGTTAAGTTAGTTGGCAGTATAAGCTTGGGCGAAGGATCAACACGGGCAGATTATGTTTTATCTGCTATAGGCATACTTATTCACGAGTCATTTGAAACTCCCACTCTTAAAGAAATACACTCCGTCATTGGAGACGTTGTTAGTTTTAAGCTTTGGGACGAAATACAGAAACCTTCAAATAGTAATAGACCAATATTTACATCCGAAACAGTAACTCGAGATATTACTGAGGCGTTGGCTTACTGTAATGAAAACGGGTTAATAGAAGATGGATTAGCTCTAACCCCTGTTGGCATAAACCGATTCTCCCACTTGGGGCATAAAGAACAGGCGCTTGGAATTAGAGCCACATATGAGACCGAAAAAGTATTAAATAGCCCGGTACACCAAAGAACTAGTGATATATAGTAGAAAATCTTAGCAAGCAGCACGTTATATAAGAGCAATAAAGACTTCGGGGCTAATAAATAATTTATGCCCCGAAGGTCGTACTATCTCCTTTCTTTAAATGTTTGAAGCTTGTGTAACTTAGCTAATGCGATGAACGCAACAGAACTACAGATTATCCCAGTTATTATTAACCCGTAAGATAGTCCCAACTTATCAATTGCAAAACCTACCATTGGACCGCTTATTGCAAACAACAGTCTTTTTACTACGTTAGCTAGACTGTTTAGAGTGGCTCTAAACTCATGTTCGATGTGAACATTTAATTGTGCCGTTATGGGTTGGCCGTGCAAGGCTTGAACTACGTCATGCCCTAATACTAGCCAAATTAGCCAAATCTGCCGACTGGCCATTGCAAGATATACCAGTCCTGCCAATGATGCGTAGACAATCATGTTTCGATCCAAGTGTCTTTTCTGGATAAAGTAGCGTGAAAGCCATGCTTTCCAGGCGCTTCTAATAGCAAGAATAAGACTAAACAATACAACCGGTATGCCCAGGCTTTGGTAGTATGGTGCAGATATCCAGTAAGCTAAGTATGTAGCTAAACTGAGCATTGAACCAAGTGCTACCAGCCATCTAGCCTCAGCGTTATTCGACAGTTGTCTCATTGAGTGCCAGGCAGATAGTCTTATTGCTTCCTGACTACCATTAGATTGTGGCGCTTCAACCAGTTGGAAAGCAAACAAAGCTCCAATACCTGACAATACACCATCCGCCACCAAGGTTGAACCAAGATTGACATATTTAACAAGCAATATCGCTATCGGCACGCCTACTGCGGTTGATGCGTAGCTCCAGGCGTAAATGCGCTGGCTAATACCAACAAATGTGTCCTCTAATCCGTCCGCTTTCAATGAATCCAGCAAAAGAGCAGTGTTTATCCCGCTAACCAGTCCGTTTGCTATTGCTAAAACAATCTCCAGGATTACAAATTGCCAAAAATGGCTGGATAGTCCATAGAAAATAAATGCAATAGCAGATATTGGCGCACTAATCTTTATGCTGAAAGCTCTGCCAAATTTATCTGCAATGTATCCGCTAGGTATTTCCCATAACAAAAATGTTATGGAAAAAATAGATTGCAAAACAAATATCTGCGATAGATTCATGCCCTTCTGTAAAAAGAACGGCGTTATATATGCAGCACTAATTGATAGCGAACTAAATGGCGCAAATAGCGTTAACCATTTAGCATTCGATTTGTACCTGTCCATAGCTAACTCCTTTCTTATATTGTTAGAAAATGACAAGCAGGGTTCTTAGGTTTACTAAGACCCTGATACACCTCCGAATGCTAATTTTTATATCCTTATACTAAAAACGCCTCCTTCTTCGGAGGCGTACCATGACCTATAAATAAGTTGAGTTACTACATAATTAGACCAGATACGCCCGTCGCACTAACAGCAAGTTTTGCGGCAATATATTCAAAGCTACCAGACATGTGGAAGCTATTATGTTTAATTATGCTCGGGTTATATTGGTTCATAACGTTAGCAGTATATCAAAAATTTACTATTTGTAAATCTGGATATTTATTTTATAAATATTGATATACTTTAGGTAGATTATGGCACATATTCATACCGGCAAAGATGAGCACGATTATACTTTTGGAGCATATATAGTCAAATTAGATAAACCTGAGCCAAAAGTACTCTTACACATGCACAAAAAGATGGAAATGCTTTTCCCTATTGGTGGGCATATTGAACTAGTTGAAACTCCTTGGCAGGCTGCAAAAAGAGAGATTTTCGAAGAGTCCGGCTACGATTTTAACCAACTAAAGATTCTGCAACCTAAAAACTCGCTAAGAGCACTGTCTGATGTCAACCTGCACCCCTATCCAATAGCCATATCCGATCAAGATCCAATGCCGGGGCACTTTCATACCGACATAGCCTTTGGGTTCACAACATTAGAATACCCTAAAGCTAAACCATTGGCGGGAGAATCATTAGATTTGCGTTGGTTAAGTCACAATGAGCTTATTAGTCTTAGCGAAAAGCAGATATTTCCAAACACTAAAGCTATCTATTTATACTTGCTTGACACTTGTTTAGCAGAATGGGAATCGTTAGATACTAGTTACTTTAAGAATTAATGAAGTTCTTTATCTAAGCTGACACCGTAACTATTGGCAAGCTGTTCGAAAGTTCCGCTAGCCGAATGCCCTGTATGCACAGCTAAACCGTCGGCAATCCTATGCCCACTTCTTAGTATCTTTCTAATAACTTCCGACATATTGGTTTGGGCTACTTTGTGCTTATGATCAAGAAACCAGGGCGCTGCTCTAAAGACGCCGTCTCTGTATAATATGGCGGCGTCGCCAGTATATAGATGGTACTTTTCATCTTGAGCTTTCTTGGCCAAAATAACCTGACTTCCGGTTGTATGACCTTCGGCATTAAAGAATCTAAGGTCAATATCATCTACCCTGTCTTCCATGCCATCATAGGTCGGGATTAAGTTCAATCCATCTATAGTATTGGTTGATTTAGTAAAGAAGTTATACGCTGCTTGAAGCAGCCCATCACTCCTACGGTTTCCACTAATTACATCTAATTCATTCTGGTGAGCGTAGACGGCCGCGCCTGGAGTTAAGATGGCATGACCGTTAATATGGTCTTTATCCGAATGAGTATTGGCTACAGCCTTAATGGTTTTGTCACCGATAATAGCTTTAATGCCTACCCCCTCAGAATCTACGCCGGAATCGATTAAAACAATATTGTTATCGTTTGTTTCCAATATATAAGACACCACTGTCAATTTTCCCAAGAGATAGTGCGATATAACGCTTATAGAACCGTTATCAAAAACACGCTCTACGGGCGGTTTTGGACGAAACGGGTCTATAAACTGTTCACGTAATGACCCCACCGTCTCAGCATAGCCGGACATGCACTTATTATATCATCTATAGGTATTATTGCAACTTTAACGAGCTAGTAGTACTTTCGCATATATCGACTGTATAAGTTAACTGCAAAGACTGCACTTACGATTTTGAATGTGTGCAGAGTTAGTTATTTGGAAGTGTGCGTTTTCAAGAATATTGTTTTTCTATTTAGAAATATTATGGTCTTGCAATATTTTCCATATATAAGTTTAATAGTCTCATCATGTCAATCTCCTCACCTGAAAGATTTAATGAAGAGCCGGGCGTAGAAAATACTAATAAAGTCGCTACTGACGCCGAACGCGAAATTCAGTCCTTGCATGATACCCCCTCGTATTACTTTGATACTTCGTTAGCAGAATGCAGTGGTAAAGATCCTAACATTTTTTTTCCGAGTACATCAGTAGGAGTATTCGAAGCTAAACTAATTTGTGCTAGGTGCGTTATTAGAGATGATTGTTTGATTCAAGCAATTGAAGAAAACGAAGACAATGGCGTATGGGGAGGTGCTTCGGAAAGAGACAGACGAAGAATCAAGGCAATCAAAAGAAGAGAGCATCTTGATACGCGGAGTGTAACAAAAGAATTTTTAATAAACCCTGAAGCGTTCTTTCGAAAACGAAGAATGAATAACTGAAAACTACGTGAGTAGTTTTACTTTTAACACTTTTATAATAGCGCGTTTGCTAATATAGTTGGTTTATTCCATCTAAAGGAGGGTTAATGAAGGCGTCTGTTCTATTTGTCAAAAGTCTGGAGTCGGCAGGAGTTAAATATATCTTTGGTTTGCCTGGAGAAGAAAACTTGGCATTACTTGACGCAATCAGAAAATCCTCAATTCGTTTTATTACTACACGAGATGAACAAGCGGCTGTATTTATGGCTGCTACTGTCGGACGCTTGACGGGTAAAGTTGGCGTAGCCTTATCTACATTAGGCCCAGGTGCAACAAATCTGGTTACCGGAGTGGCATATGCACAGCTAGGCGCCATGCCATTGCTTGTCATTACCGGACAGAAGCCAATTAAGAAAAGCAAACAGGGCAAGTTTCAGGTTATTGATGTTGTCGGCATGATGAAGCCAATTACTAAAATGGCCGTGACCATTATAAGTGCTGACCGAATACCTACGACTGTTTACCAAGCCGTTCGAATGGCTGAATTAGAACGCCCCGGTGCAGTTCATATCGAATTACCTGAAGATATTGCCGAAGAAGAAAGTGATTCCGAACCAATTATTCTTGAAAGAGTTCGCCGACCAATACCAGATCAAAAGATTATAGATAAAGTCCTTCAAGCAGTTGAGACTGCAAAGTCACCAGTCATAGTTATTGGAGCCAGTGCAAACAGAAAACTGGTTCGCAATCAACTACGCAGCTTTATAAACAAAACCGGCATACCGTTTGCAACAACTCAGATGGGTAAAGGCGTAGAGGACGAAAGTTCAGACCTATATATAGGTACAACGGCTTTAAGCGATCAGGATTATGTTCATGCCGCATTGGACAAGGCTGATTTGCTCATCATGGTAGGCCACGATATAGTTGAAAAGCCACCTACCCTTGCTCATAAACATAAAAAATACATCCATATAAACTTTTACCCGGCAGATATTGATGAAGTGTATAGCCCTAACATTGAAGTTGTCGGGGATATTTCACATAGCCTTTGGGCAATGACCGAGCAGATAAAGCTACAGCCTTGGGATAGTGAAAGTCTTTTAGCTTACAGAAAGCCACTACTAAAGGATATTTCAAGCAAAGATAATAACCTGGAGTTCCCGATTAAGCCACAGCGTTTTGTGAGCGATTTACGTAAAGTTATGCCTAAAGACGGCATATTATCTTTAGACAATGGAATGTATAAACTTTGGCTGGCCAGAAACTATCCGGCATATGAGCAAAACAGCGTTCTCTTAGATAATGCCCTAGCAACTATGGGAGCCGGCTTACCAGTTGGGATGGCGGCTAAATTATTGAATCATGACAAAAAAGTCATAGTTGTAGCCGGTGATGGCGGATTTGTAATGAATCTGGCGGATCTTGCTACCGCCAAAGAACTCAAGCTTGATCTAGTAATTATAGTGTTGAAAGACAACGGATACGGAATGATTAAGTGGAAACAAGGCGACATGAACCTGGCTGATTTCGGGCTGGATTTCACTAACCCGGATTTCGTTAAATTGGCTGAAAGCTTCGGCGCGACAGGAATAAGAATTGATAGGACCGAAGACTTTGTTCCTACCCTAAAGACTGCCATGAACAGCCCGGGCATACATATAATCGACCTGCCAATTGATTACAGCGAGAATAAACAACTGTCGCATTCTAAATTAAAGGCTAAAATTGAATCAGAAAAGGAGCATTAAAACCTATGGCTTTACAATCTATTAATCCAGCAACTCTGGAACTAATCAACGAAACAGCTGAGTTAAGCGATGAGCAGATTAATCAGAAGCTAGACTTAGCAACAAAAACCTATGCTTCATGGAAGAAGACAACCTTTAGTGAAAGATCTAAGCTTATGCAGCAAGCCGCCAAGCATCTTAGAGACAACAAAGCCAGGTACGCCAAATTAATCACGCAAGAAGTCGGCAAAACACTGGCTGCCGCTGAAGCTGAAGTTGAGAAATCTGCTTTTGCTTGCGATTACTACGCAGAAAGAGCCGAGACATTTCTATCCCCTGAACATATAGAAACTGATGCCAGTGATAGTTATGTGCGTTTTGACCCAATCGGACCAGTCCTAGCTGTCATGCCCTGGAACTTTCCTTTCTGGCAGGTTTTTCGCTTTGCCGCCCCTGCTTTAATGGCTGGCAATGTCGGCCTATTAAAACACGCTTCAAACGTAATGCTCAGCGCACAGGCAATAGAAGAAACTTTTACTGCAGCCGGTTTCCCTGAGGGGGTATTTCTAAATCTGGCGATTGGATCTAAAAAAGTTGAGCAGATTATACGCGATCCTAGAATTAAAGCCGCGACACTTACTGGTAGTGAATATGCTGGTAGCCAGGTAGCAATGCAAGCAGGCGAAGAAATTAAGACAACCGTTTTAGAGCTTGGCGGTAGCGATCCTTTTATAGTACTGAGTGACGCCAATATAGACGAAGCAGCTGAAACAGCTGTTATAGCAAGACTGCAAGCCAATACCGGGCAGAGCTGTATTGCTGCTAAGCGGTTTATTGTGCATGAAGACGTTGCGCAAGAATTTATTAGCAAATTAAAGGCAAATGTTGAGGCACTGGTTGTTGGCGATCCGACGGACCCAAAAACCATTGTCGGACCATTAGCTAATGAACAGATGGTTAGAGACATAGAGAGACAAGTGAGCGAATCTATAGCCATGGGCGCTAAGGTAGTCACTGGCGGCAGAAAGCCGGATATAAAAGGACACTTTTATATGCCGACAATCTTGAGCGATATTAAAAGAGATATGCCGGTAATGCGCGAAGAGGTATTTGGACCGGTTATACCTGTTTATGTAGTAAGTAGTATAGAGGAGGCGATTGAAGTTGCTAACGATAGCGATTACGGATTGGGTTCAACCATATTTTCAAGCGACACAAATAAAGCTAAGGAGCTAGCTAAGCAAGTTGAGTCAGGTTGCGTGTTTATTAACAACCAGGTGAAATCCGATCCCAGACTACCTTTTGGTGGAGTTAAAAAGTCAGGTTATGGACGCGAACTATCCCATTACGGCATTAAAGAATTCGTAAATATTAAGACGGTTTGGGTAAAGTAGATGTTATTTAAAAAACTGCGCGCCAAGCTGGCAGCAAAAACGCCCGACATAAATCCAGAGCCAAAAATTAGAACAGCATGGAACCTGCTACTGCTAATAAATACCCAGGCAATACTAAATGCTATTGCCCACGCTATAAAAACGCCGCTCACGTATATCCACCAAGGGTATGGTTTAGTCATAATATGATTCTACTCCGAATCGAATATGAGATTATTAAATGTTTCGCCTAGCAAACTTAACTAAGGTATAATTGCATTCATATTTATAAAATTTAGTTCATTTTATGAGGGAATAAATTGAGTAAATCATACCCTGTTCTTAACAAACATGGCAGAAGAAATTCTAGCAAGAAGCTTTATATATTGGGCGGCATAGTAATCATTGTTGGGCTTAGCGCGTATGCTTACTTATCTCATTCAAATAAGAAGAACGTTATCTCCTTTAGCAACGGGCAAACTGTTAGCGTGTCAGGACCAGCCCAACTACCGGCAGCCGAATCCGGATTATTACCATGGCAACTACCTTCGGCAGTTAGCAGGTTGGCGGTTTTCCCTGGCCAATCAGGTAACCAACTAGTACTAGCTGGCGGGTTAGCAAGCGACGGTTCATCCAGCACATCAATAGATACGCTAAATACAACCAACGGCGCGTTAAACAATATAGGTGCGCTAAATACGCCGACACACGACGCGGCTAGCGCTCAAATCGGCAGTACATATGTGATTTTTGGCGGGGGCTCAAGTAATTCAATTAGCCAAGTTGAAGGATTTAATATTAGCGGTAGCGTTATTAGTAGTTCATCACTACCTAACTTAAGGTCGGACAGTACAGCGGTAACCCTTAATCAGACAACATATATCATTGGCGGGTATGATGGATCAGCGGCTGATGCCACAATTTTATCTACAACCGATGGCACCCACTTTAGTTCTGCCGGACAATTATCTGTCCCGGTGCGCTACGCTGCCGCAGCAACTATGAACGGTCTTATCTATATTTTCGGCGGTGAAGCTGTGAGCGGAGCCAATGCCGGCAACCCTATTAATACGATTCAAATATATAACCCGGCGAACAAAGAGGTTATTATTGCTCCCTGGAAGCTACCGGTACCCTTAGAGGGCGCCACTGCCTTTGTAATTAATAATGAGATGTTTGTTGCTGGTGGAGTGAGTACTGTGGCTGAGAACATACCTCTAGGCGTAGGCACAACTCAGGTGCCTGGAGTAAGTATTAATAGCAGCTCGCTGACTCAAGATACAATCTGGGCAGTAAACTTTAATAAACAAGTTTTGCAAACCGCTGGTAGACTTCAAGTACCCGTTTCTAACGCCGGCGTAGCTGTCCTAGGCTCACACGCCTGGATAGTCGGCGGTGAATATGGAAACCAGGTGTTATCTACGGTTCAAATGGTTACACCTAATTCATCCTTTGGGTACGCTGGCATGGCAGGTGCAGGATCGCCCTACTACGGCGGTAAGCTAATGATTGCTGACAGAGGTAATAACCGTTTATTAGTGCTGGATTCCAGCATGAACATTATATGGACCTACCCTTCAGCCTCTACCAGCCAAGAAGCAGCTAAAGGTTTCTACTTTCCAGATGACGCATTCTTTACCAATCACGGTACGAGCATCATTTCTAACCAAGAAGACAACAATACAATTATTCAGTTATCTTATCCTTCGGGTAAAATAACCTGGCAGTTTGGACATCCTAGACAAGCCGGCTCCGCCTACGGGTACTTACAGGCGCCTGATGACGCATATCTTTTAAAGAACAATGATGTTGTGGTAGCGGACGATCAAAACTGCCGGGTACTGTTTATTAATCCAGCCGGCTCAGTAGTTGGTCAGATTGGTAAGACAGGCGATTGTCATCACGTACCGAATGTTTCAATAGGTTCACCTAACGGAGACACTCCTCTATATGATGGCAATATATTAATATCTGAGATACTTGGTTCATATGTGAGCGAGTACACTCCTCAAGGCAGAATGGTTTGGACAACTCACTTGCCTATATCTTACCCGTCAGACCCGCAACAAATTGGAGCCTCTCCGACATCTAACCCAGATCATTACTTAATAGCTGATTATACCGACCCGGGTGCCTTCTTAGAGTTTACGCGCGAAGGACAGATTTTGTCTAAGTACCAACCTACTTCTGGTACAGGCAGACTTAGCTACCCATCGCTAGTAGAAATGCTGCCAAGCGGAGTCTATATGGCCAATGATGATCACCGTGACAGAATGATTGCGGTAGACCCAACTACTCAAGCGTTAGTATGGCAGTATGGAGTAAGTGATACTCCCGGTACCAGCAAGGGAATGATTCAAAAGCCAGATGGATTTGACATACTTATGGCTAATGGAACTACCCCGACTCACGGCATGACCAAATAGTTCAATATATTTTTGTAGAGAGAACTAGCAGAGCTAGGAAACTAACCCAGTGTAGTTGTCTTAAATGTTGTGTTAGCAAGCAAACGATTGACGAGCTTCGACAAATCATCTAATTGCATCTTGTTTTTGCGTCTTGTGATTAGCCAGATTGGTCTAGATAATGCAGGTGCTCTTACTTTTACCAGCTTACCACTTAATATATCCTCTTTTACCATATGATAGGGCAATAGCGCCGTACCGCGGTCAGACAAAGCCATGTCCTTAAGTAATTCAAGGCTAGTCGAGTAAAAGATTGGCTGAATATTTAAGCCTAAACGCCTGAACACTTTATCGAAGTAGGTATAGGTAGTAGATTCCTTGTTAAAGGCTAGCCAGTCATCAACGCCATTTGAGCGGCTTTTAGATTTTCGTTTTGGTGAACAGACAAAAACAAACTTTTCACTATGAAGTCTTTTTACTTTAATGTCTCTGGTAAGCAATCCAGGTTGACCGGTAATTAATCCAGCTTCAATCTTATCTAAGCTTAATGCCTTAATAATCTTTTTTGAGTTATCTACCATAATCTCTAGCTCGTTTAGGAGTTCCGACGCTTGAGGCTTTGAGTAAAGCAGATAAGCAATACTATCTATAATACCTACGTTGCGACGCTGATCCTGCATAAGACTCTGCAATTTTTTGTGCAGTAAACTGTCTTCTTTTAATAGTTTCTTAGCCGTTTCAAGTACCAGCTCACCTTCTGGAGTTAAGTTTACGTCATAGCGGTTTCTCTTAAACAATCTGACACCAAGCGATCGCTCTAAAGAACTAATAGCCAAAGTAATGGCTGGCTGCGACTTGCCCAAAGATAGTGCCGCCTCTGAGAAACTTTTTAGCCTAGCAACTTCATAAAACTTTCTATAGCGGTGATCCATGACAGTATTATATAGCATATTCTTATTTCAGGTATAAGCTTGTCTTATTTTAAAATTTTATGTAGACTAGATTTTATGACTAACAAGATAGATAAGAAGATCAAGATAGCTGTTATTGGTTCCGGAAATTGTTTCTCTTCCCTTTATCAGGGGCTAACTTATTACAAAGATGCTAATCAGGCAAATATTCCAGGCGTTATGTTCGCAGATATTGGCGGTTATAGGCCAAGCGATATCGAAGTTGTTGCCGTCTATGACGTAGACAAAAGAAAGGTTGGCAAACCGACCGGTGAAGCAATTTTTGCCCAACCTAACTGTGCACGCGTTTTTGAGCCAAACGTTCCTAAAGGACCTATTGTGCAGATGGGTCATGTGTTAGATGGCGTATCCGACTATATGCAAGAACAGCCTGAAGAATATGGCTTCAGGGTTGCGGATGCTAAACCTGTAGACATGGTTAAATCCTTGCGCGAAAGTGGCGCAGATTTACTGCTTAATTATTTGCCGGTAGGTTCGCAGGAAGCTACTGAGTTTTATGCTCAAGCCGCAATCGATGCAAACGTTGCATTCTTAAATTGCATACCAGTATTTATAGCCAGCAACCCAAAATGGGAGCAGAAGTTTATAGATGCCAAGTTACCTATAATTGGCGACGATATGCGTTCCCAGCTTGGTGCCAGTGTGTTAAGTCAGGTCTTACAAGAACTTGCCTTTGATAGAGGCATGGTAGTAGATT
>JAJYJU010000038.1 GCA_021789195.1 bacterium
AGCTTATAGTGCCTGCCCCCAAGTAGTTTAGATATTGCTATTAATTCTGCTTCGTGTTCGTAATCTCTGCCGACCCAGAAATCCTGATAGTCATGGTCTTTATCGTCGTAGTAATCAATCTTGTCAGTATTGTTTTTAGTCATACCCGTTCTTTAGCTTTATATATAAAGCTATAAATTATTAAGATTAATAAATCCTCTTCTAGGCGTAGCCTGAGAAGAAGTCAACCTTAATCTTAGCATGACTTAGTCCAATCTTATTAAGCCCGTCTTTTAAGTCTTCAATCATTCCTGGAGGTCCGGACATATATATGGTGCGCCTATCTAGGTCGCCTACTAATCGTTTAATTAAAGTTGCGTTTAGTTTATTTAAAATAACGTTCTTTAGCGCGCTACTGCCTGCCTTGTCGCTAAGAATATAGTAAGCTTTTAAATTTAGGACTTTCTCAGCTTCGTCAATAACATCCTTGTAGGCAATAAAATCTACCGAGCGCGCAACGTAGAATAATACAATATCTCTTTGTTCATGCTTATCGATTAGATATTTGAGCATGCTCCTAAACGGAGTGATACCAACACCACCTGCAATAAAGACCAGTTTTTCTTTCTTGTCATCCGGCAAAGTGAACTCACCTCTTAGTTGGTCGGCCACAATCATGTCGCCCTGCCTAAAGTCAGCTAGCGCTTCCTTGTATGAACTACCTTTCTTATAAAAACGTACACCGATGCTTAAATCTTTCTCGGTCGGCGAGGAAGCCAGGGTAAAGTAACGTCTTGAACCGCGACTATCGGTCTTAGTGTGAGGCAAAGTAAATTCCATGTATTGGCCAGGCTTATAGCTAAGGGCCCTCTCCGGTGCGAATACAAACTCAGCCGTATCTTTAGCCACCAATCGCTTCTTAGTTAGGATTGGGAACAGCTTATCCTTGTTGCTAACTAGGAAAGCGAATAGGTTGCCTATTAAAAGCGATACTTCCGGGGTGGAGTAAAAATGTCCGATGTGGAATAACGGAGCTAAGATGACGCCAACAATGACTCCGTAAATCATACGTTTAACTTTAGTGTCCGGTGAACTATACGGTTCAGTTAACATGACAAAGCCTAAGAAAAGGGCCGCAGAATTAAGTAGCATGTTCTTTAAATCTGTCGTTAAATGCGAGCCCATGTAAATAGAAAAGGCAGCTGTCGTAATTGTGGTTGCAACCAGATAAGAAGATACCATAGCGCCACTGCTAATTTTTCTAACAATTAAGATTCCACCGATTAGGATAAATGGCAGCATTGAAGATGTAGCCACCCACCAGCTGGCCGATTGATGCGGACCAATTGCGGTCAGAAATACTGCCAGTGCCGCCGGGTTAAAAATATGCTTGTGCTTGTAAGTGATGATGTATTTGGATCCCATGGCCAAGCCGGATGCAGCTAGCATGAACAATAGGTTGTTGCCTGATGGGTTTGGTGGCATGATGAGCGCTAAAATTAGTCCGGTTATAATAGCTGATTCCGGATTCACCGGTGCGTTAAAAATTCTAGCTAGAATTTTATTAATAACCCAGTTGGCCGTTACTAATACCACACTTGAAACGATAATATTAATAGCCGATAGATGAATGACGCCAGAAATACTAAGCACTACGGTAGCCAGTAGTAAGCCAATAAGATAGTACAGGATTAACTTGTACATGGTAATTTTATTTACCAAATGATCAATCGGCTTAAACAACATAGTTATTGAATCCTTGTGTAAATGTAGCTACGCCTTGCTGATCAATCTGGTAAGCTTCTAGCTCCGGCAACGCTGCAATAAAACTAACACCAGCACTATCCATAGCAAAAGCCGCTGTCGCAAACCGGTCGGCTTCAAATATGTTCGGCCCAATTACGCTTAAACTAGCCACTTTTTTGGGTATTTTATGTTCATGCATTGGATCATAAATATGATCTCCACGCACATAAAGTCCGCTCGTAGCCATTCCTTTGTTGGATAATTTGACCCGTTTAACTATCTCATTTTGCTCAAACGGATTACGGATTCCCACAAGCCACGGCTCACCATCTTCATTATTGCCATAAGCTGCGATGTCTCCACCAGCTTCAATATAGAAGTTTTCAATTCCTGCATCTAATAATATCTTGGCGGCATTATCTATTGCCCATCCCTTGACTAGTCCAGAGGTATCGACTGTGCCATCAGATCGCTTAATGTCAAAGTAACCACCACTTATTTGTTTAGTCTGGTCACACAGTTTCATTACTTCTTTCATTTGGTCAGACCACTGGTCTTTTTTTAGTCCCTTATTTATTTTGTTTAGTTCGCTATTTCTCTTATAAGGACTGAAGCGGGCGTCGATACTTTTAAAGTAGGTATAAACTTTTGAAATATCTTTATCGTTATTAGCGCCGACTATCTCTACCGTAATCGGCATGCCCATAATAATTTTAGTTTGCTTCACTTTAATATCTTAAGTTAACTATGCTTTGTTTAAGGCGCTCTGCAATGACTGAATGAAGGCCTGGGAGGTGAATGTGGCACCGGATATAATCTGAACGTTGTAGCTTTGCGATTGAACAGCTTCCTGCTGTAAGTAGGGCATAGCCTGCTGGTTAATAAAGACTGAGGTAGAGTGCGTGTTTGGGTACTGCAGGAACTTTACATTTGTAATCTTACCGCCGCTGATACTCACTGATACCTGAACGTTGCCGTAATAAGCATCGGCTACACTGCCGGTGTAGTTTCCATCCTTATAACCGCTGTTGCTTGAGGATGAACTTGAAGAAGACGTAGAACTGCCCGAACTTGACGCCGTTGATGTACTACCATTGCCACTAGAGTTACTATTAGTATTGTTACTGGTTAGTGAGCTTGGTTTAGGAATTATAGGTTGGTTATGCCTTATGCCGAGGGCATATATAGCATAAACACCGAGAACCCCTAGACCGATAAATATTTTTTTCATTGGTTACAAAAGATAATGCCAATAAAGCCTGTGGTTTAGCTGATACTAAACCAAAGTGTGCTAGTATCAACTACGTAGGATAAATACATCCCTGAATATATGTCGAATATCACAAAAGCAGTTATAGCAGCCGCCGGTTATGGCACCCGTTTTTTGCCACAAACTAAAGCCATGCCTAAAGAAATGCTGCCATTAGTAGATAAGCCGATTATTCAATATGTGGTTGAGGAACTGGTCAGCGTCGGCATTGAAGACATCGTTATTGTCACAGGTCAAAACAAACGTAGCATTGAAGATCATTTCGATAAACCAAGTGAAGGCCTGGTGCAGAATCTTAAACTAGCCGGATCTAGTAAAGATGGTCTTCTTAAGATGGTCGAGCAGATCTCTAATATGGCCAACTTCATTTATGTGCGCCAAAAGGGACCATACGGCAACGGGACGCCATTGCTTAATGTCGAGCATTTAATTGGCGATGAGCCTTTTATCTTTACCTGGAGCGATGATTTTATTCGCGCCAATCCTCCTCGTTTCGGACAAATGATCGATGTTTACGAGAGATACAAATGTCCGGTTCTAAGTGTCGTACCGGTTGAAACCGACGATGACTATTTAAAGTATGGTTTTGCCGGCGGTAAACAAATTGAACCCGGCATTATTGACGTTGAAGCCATAATTGAAAAACCAGGCAAAGATTCAGCGCCAAGCAACTTGGCTACAGTCAGCGGATTTGTTTTAACAGCCGACATTTTTAATTATTTGCATATCGCTATGGCAAACCTTAAGCCAGGTGCTGAGCTATATAGCAATGACGCCCTAAAACTTATGTTAAAGGACAATAAGCAAATTGTTGCCAGTGAAATTAAAAACGGCAGGTATTTCGATGCCGGCAACAAGCTGGACTATATTAAGGCTGTAATTGAGTTAGCACTTGAACATGAAGATTTAAAACAACCGCTTAAAGATTTTTTGAAGACTTTAAAATAGTTTCGCGATTAAATCAGTTCCGTTAATTAGTGCGCAGTCATTATCTTTGGCCAGTTTTAAAGCTTTATAGGTAAAAGTAGAGTTTGTTATTACCATCGCTCTGTCGCACTGATAACTGTTTAAACCCGTTACTGCTGCTCTAATGGCCGCAACACCGACCGGTTGTTTAGAACGCTTTACTTGGATTCCATACCTAATCCCTTCTTTGCTCGCTAATATATCTATACCCATGTCAAAGTACTCCGTCTTAGCTACCGCCTCATAGCCTTGGCTCTTTAGCCATATAACCATTTGATTTTCAAAAGCTACTCCGCTCATCTTTGCCCAATGATTTGGTTTTAACTGCAGGCGGCTGTTTCTACGTAAACGATAAATTATCGTGCATATGATTATCGAGATAGAGACGGCAATTATTAGTATCCCGAACCATAGGATGTGTTGTCTAATAGGGCTTGAGCTCTTATGCCAAAAGTACCATAACATTGCCAAGATAACTGCGCCCAGTAGCAGTAGCTCTTCGCTGGCTTCAGTACTCGAGTAGTTAGCCACATAGCGCAGTATATTAAGAATAATTGCAACTAACTATTGGTAGTTAAGATTTATTTAAGAAGCTAAGAATTAGAAATTTTAAGCATTGTTTCAATCTACTTGATATAATAGTGCGTATATTATGAAATTGGTGATTATGATTCCCTGCCTCAACGAAGAGGCAACATTGCCTCTGGTCTTAAAGACTATCCCTAAGAAGATTAAAGGTATTGATAAGATTGAGACTTTACTCATTGATGATGGCTCTAGCGATAAAACTGTTGCTGTAGCTAAGAAGTATGGGGTAAAACACTTTTTAATACACACGGCTAACCAAGGCTTGAGCCGCTCATTTAGGCATGGGCTGAATAAAGCATTGGAAATGGGTGCAGACATAATTGTTTTGACCGAAGGAGATAATCAGTATCCGCAGGAGAAAATACCGGACTTAATTAAACCGATTTTAGATGGCAAAGCCGATACGGTTATAGCTGACCGCCAGACACAGAAGATTGCCCACTTCTCAAAAAACAAGAAATTTCTGCAAAAGTTTGGCACTAATGTGTTGAACTTCGCCGCCGGAACCAATGTGCCGGATGCCATTAGCGGATTTAGAGCCTATTCCAGGGCTGCCGCTATGCAGTTAAACCCAATTGCAGATTATAGCTGGGCAACTGAAACAACTATTCAAGCGGCTCATAAAGGTCATGCCATAGCTATTATTCCTATTAAAACCAATCCGAAGTTGCGTGAGTCAAGACAGTTTAAAAATTCATGGCAACACATTCGTCGTAGTAGCGTTACTATCAT
>JAJYJU010000007.1 GCA_021789195.1 bacterium
TTGGAGGGCCAGGAGGGACTCGAACCCTCGACACCCTGCTTAAGAGGCAGGTGCTCTAACCAGCTGAGCTACTGGCCCGTTCTTTCACACTCCAAAACTTTAGCAAATTTACCTCTGTATTGGCAATAGAACATAAAGTTTGAGTTAATTAGTACTTCCCTTTGGTAAAATGATAACTATTGATGAAGTTACTACAAGGTCGTGAACTAGCTGGATATATAAAAGAGCGTCAAGCTAAAACTGTGCGCACGCTTATTCATGATGGCACTGTTCCAAAGCTAGCCATAATTAAAACTATAGATAATCCAATTATTGATCTATATGTCAGATTAAAACATCAATATGCCAAAGACCTCGGTGCGAAGGTAGATATTCATCGAGTTAATCAAGCAGATGTTCCGGAATTACTTAAAAATTTAAATGAAGACAACACAGTACACGGAGTTATTATTCAACTTCCACTAGAAGATCCTTCAAAAACAAATGAATTAGTTAATCTAGTGTCTCCCAAAAAAGATGTAGATGCTTTAGGAGAAAAAGCAGAGTTCGAACCTGCTACACCAATGGCAATACTTTGGTTACTATCTGGTTTTAATGTTAATCTTGTTGGCAAAAAAGTAGTACTTATTGGAAGAGGCAAATTAGTAGGAGCGCCACTAGAGCGAATGCTTAAAAACAGTGGCATTGACGTATCTGTTGCAGACTCCTCTACCAAAGACATAGTTGGACTAGCTAAGTCTGCTGATGTAATAGTAACTGCCACCGGCAAACCAGCAATTTTAACTTCAGAAATGATTAAACCAGGGGCTGTTGTGGTTGACGCTGGCGTAGCTAGTGAAGACGGCCAAATGGTTGGCGACGTAGATAATCAGGTATTTGAAAGGGAAGACATAACAATTACTCCTAAAAAAGGCGGGGTAGGGCCACTAACTATTTGCGCCCTCTTCGATAACGTTATTCGCTCAGCGTCTTCGAAATAAAATCTTTTAGCTTGTCGAACTCATCTTCCGGCATGCTGTGAGAAGACATAGCTTTGTAATCGTAACCTTCAGGAATGAAGAATTTATAGCTATTTAGCTCTGGGTATATTTGCTGAGCCAATCGCATTGCGGTGCGGCTTTCTTTGATTTCTCCTACACAATCAAGCGGCTTATCTCCGGCAATACCAAGCAGTTGCTCATAGGTTGATTTAAGAGATGGGTCTAATAAAAGATTCTTCCCCCAAATTGATTCGAGCTCCTCTCTATTTATAAAAGGAGTCAGCGCCATAAACACAAAAGCACACTTGGGACACTCACCACACCAATACATATGATCTCCGTGAGAAGCAAACGCTCTGTTGCATGAACTAAAGACCCCCCTGTATTTAGCAAAGCCAACTTTAGCAAATAATTCTGCTATTCTAAGTTCGCTTAGTGGACGAAGCAGTGAATAGTAACGAACACTGTCGTTAAACAGCTTTCCTAAGACAGTTTGAAAATCTTTCTCGAAAGCTAAAGATTTAGAATACTGATGATTAATTTCAACACCGTTATAAACAAGCGTTGGTTCGCTAGCGGATGATTCGTTTGAAACTATAATATCCTGATTGCCGGATAGGACCGAGCATACTACTCCAACACAGCCAATAATTGCAGAAATTGGTACGTGACCGTTATATGCCCCTTGAGCATTTAACTCCTTAATCTTCGGGTCAAACTGCCTTTCTATCCATAAGTGAGGGAGGCCAATTGTCTGAACTAGCGGGCTCAATAGCTGTTTGTGATCAACGCTAAATGTTGACACGTTAGAACTGTCTCTTAACATTTCAACCGATACTAATGAATCTTTGCCGCCACCAATTCCTATCATCTTAGCCGGACTGGTTATAGCATTAGTCGCATTAAGGCCATCTGAGTTAATGGGAAAAACAATCCTTGTTCTTGGATCTAACTTATTAACATAGAAAAATTCACCAAGCCCGTTTTGATATGTACGAGATAAGAACTCACTTAAAGCTTGATCTACGTTTCCAGCTTCGAGTTTTATTTCAGGTGCTAAAAATGCCTTGTAGTATGAAATCCCGGCGGTTAAAAACAACAAATTGATAGCTTGGTTTAGAGAGCTTTCATCGTAGTCAATAAATTCAAAGTCAAAACGGTAAGTTTCGCTAAACTCTATTTCGTTATCATATGAGTAAACTAGCTTAAGAGTCTTTCCCTCCTTATTAAAGTCGTAAGCTTTAAATATAAAGGTTTGGTATTTATTCATAATGCTTCCACGGCCTTATTAAATAACTCACCGCGTACCTCAAAGTTCTTAAACATATCAAAGCTTGGAAAGCCCGGAGATAGAACTATAGAATCACCCTCTTTTGCTAATGAAACAGCCTGCTTTACTATTTGTGCCATATCTTTATCAGCACTCACAATATAGTTAGTAAAACCAGCTTGCTTAAGACTATCGGCAACTCGTTCTGCTGAAGCTCCTATTATTAGAACTTTTCTAATTTCTGCAGACTTACTACTAATTGTTTTAGCTAAGTCTTCTAAATCTAATCCTCTATCTTTGCCACCAACTATAACCACCTTATTACCTGCAACTGTATTAATAGCTGCAATTGTAGCTGCCGGTTGAGAAGAGAAGGAGTCGTTATAAAATCTTATGCCGTTTTTCTCGCCTCTTAATTCAATCCTAAATGGAAGACCGCTAAAAGTCGTTAGCACTTTCCTATAAGCCTCAATATTTTTATCAACCTGCCATGTGCAGGTAAGTGCGGCACAAATGTTTTGCCAGTTATGCTCTCCGGGCAAAGCGAACTCGCTTACATGCATGACTGACTGATTATCTATTACCAGACTCTCGTTTTCTATTCGTGCGCCTGGAGAAGAGAAGAAGGGAATTAGTTTGCCTCCACCCGAAGAAGCTATATCTTTACTGGTTTCATTTGGGGCAAAATATATAGCTATATCTTGGTTATTCTGATGAGCGAATAACTGAGCCTTAGCTTTGAAATACTCATACTTATCCTTGTGCCAATCTAAATGTTCCGGTTCTACCATTAAACAAACGCCAATATGTGGTGAGTATTTAAGGTCAATCAATTGAAAGTTGGCTAGTTCTAGAACCACCCAATCATCAGGGTCAACATTGTCTTTTAATAAATCTAGCGGCGGAGTGCCAATATTGCCGCCTAAATGTACTTTATGGCCATTGGCTTCAAGAAGCTTTGTAACTAACGTAGAAGTTGTACCTTTACCTTTAGTGCCGGTTATGCCAATTACATTTTTAGTAGGGCAGACCCTCATAAATTCATTAGTAACGGTAGTTGTCTTATTTAAAATGTCCTCACCGCCTGCGTTTATAAGCAGTGAAGGGTGAAGGCCGGGCGTGCGCACAATAAGATCATAAGAATCTAAATTAGACAGATAACCGTCTCCAAGATTAGAACCGGCGTCTTGAGGCACGACAATAGAAGTATCTCTATCGCAGATAGTTATCTTATTATCTGGATTATTCCAGTAGTCATATGCAGATCGACCCTGGCGATCAAACCCTATAATTGCAATGTTCATTACAAGGGATATTTTATCAACAATTAGGATAGATGTTTCTTAACTAACTCAAAAACTTGGCGTGGTGTCATGTCTGCTTTTAGAATTACCGCCTCAACACCCAGGTTTTTTATATTATCTGGGATTTCTTGTTCACCCATGTTGGTTAAAATAATTACCTTGGTGTCTTTGCCCCAATCGCTACCGCGCATTTCAGTTAACACTTGATCGCCGGTCATTACCGGCATCATTAGATCAAGGAGTACTATGTCCGGATGAAGAGATTTTATTAACTCGATACCTAATTTACCATTCTCTGCTGTCTCAACCTTATATCCTTCGGCTTCAAACTTAAACCGATACATTTGAGAAATGGTTTGGTCGTCTTCGACAATAGCAATTTTAGTTGCCATAAGTATAATCCTATGTTACTAAGCCTACTTTTACAAACATATTAATTCAAAACCTCAGCAATTATGTCAACTATCTGCTTAGGTGTGTGATGAGCTTTGACTACATATCTATCAACATCAAGGAGTCGTAATTTAGCTGGAGCCTCATCCTTGCTAATATTTGTAAGGATGATTACCCTGACATTTCCTCCGTCGTCTCTGGATCGCAGTCTCTCCAGCATTTCCTCGCCGCTCATTACCGGCATCCGTAAGTCCAAAAGGATAAGTTCGGGATCAAAATCCCCAAAAGCCTTTAGTCCATCTTCTCCGTTGAAAGCCGTCATAACTTTATATCCGGAAGTTTCAAGTTTAAAGCGATATATCTGAGCAATGGCCTGCTCATCTTCCACAATCAATATTCTTCTTTTTGATTTTTCCATATGCCTTTTGACATTTTAAACTACTTATGGTACATTACAAAAGTTCTTTAGTAGATTAATAACAGCACCAAACGATCTGTTTAGATCTATGGTGCTGTTTTTTAAAGGAAAATTATGAGTATTGACTCCCGAGACGAAAAAGTAGGCTTAGGGCATAGTGCTGAAGTTATTAATGGTCCAAGATGTTTTTCTACCCAAGACCCAGAGATTATTCAGAGAGCTCGCCAATTGACAACTTCTATCTATCTAGACAGAAAGTATATTACTCAGGACCAAATCGACGATCAATCTACTATAAGCCAAGAATATGATCCTTATCATCTTCATTCTGAGTACTACGTTCTAATGAACGAAGATCATAGTCAAATTGTTGCAACTTCCAGAAAAATTTTATTTGATGAAAGTAAAGGGAAAAATTCATTTCCTATGCTTGATCACGAAGATGAATTAGACCAAGATTTCTTATCTAAACTTCAAGAAGTTGGGCTGAACAATACTGTAGAAATATCGGCATTAACTAAAAACCCCGACCTAGATGAAGACAATATGGCAACATTAATAGTTTATAGACAACTATTCCAAGACGCCATGCGTAACAGTGATAATGAAAGACTTTTTATAATGGCTTGTAGTCCAGGCCTTTTTAGAACATTTAAAATGCTTTTTGATGGCGCGATGCAACAAGTTGGGCCTGCTCTTGATTACCCTGGCCAAGAAGCTATACCTGTAATGTTCGATCTTAGGGATGGACCAATTTCAATTATTGAAATGGCTAACGACAATAATAACCCAAAGTCAGAATCTTATAAACATATTGTTAAGTTTATGCTCGAGGGGATTTCAAAAGGAGAAGTTGCTCCTGAAATAGTTGAAGCGTTAGATAAGAATGGCTTCGAAAATCTTCTATCAGAAGAGGTTGATGGTCAAGAAGAAATAACAAAAAATAGTTTATGGTCAAGAAGAAAACCTGAAGTGATTAGTGGTTTGGGTCTTCTTGCTTACACTGCCGCCAGGACTGTTGCAGTAGCAAAAGGTATAAGCCCTTATAGTCATGTAGATTGGAGGGTATTTTTAGGTATAGAAGTTGCTACAACTCCAACATATGTTTGGGGCATGGGAGATCTGATTAGATCTATATTAAAGCCTGATGAATATTCTACCCGGCAAAAAATTGCATCAACTACTTTAGCAGGATCTTCTCTACTTGCTCCTTATGCATATATAGCTGCAGAAGGTTCAGGAATGCCAGAAGCTGCTTGGATAGGTTTTTTTACAGTCGCAGCTTTAAGTGTAGCCGCCGCCGCACGTAGATTAGTCACTAAAAGTAGAGTCGTAGAAAATAGTAACTAATCATTAGCATTTTAGTATAATTAGAATAGCGTGGAATTAGTTATACTATATATAGGACTGTTCTTTAATCTAGCTATAGGAATTCTTGTACTATCTAGTAATCACAAGAAGTCTGAAAATAGATTTGTAGCTTTATCATCTTTATCTCTGATTGTATGGGAAGTTTCTAATTATCTGGCGAATAATTCAGGTCACTTAACACTATTTTGGAATAGAGCAACATTTATAGGCCCTATCTTTATTTTGCTATTCTCTGAGTTATTCATCCTTTATTTAAGTGGCAAAAAAGCTTCTAAACATTTTGCATTACTGTTTGTTTTGTCGATTATAGTTTCTGCTTTTACTCTTTCTCCGTTTTTAGTTACAGGAGTAAAAGAGCAAATTCAAAATGGAGTCCATAACGGTTATACTCCGATTTTTGGTTTTGCATTTTATATTATAGTAGGTTGGTACGTATACCTTATAACTCGTTTAATATCTCGTTTCGTTGTTGCTTGGAGGGGAGCGAAAGGTAAGCTACGTCTACAGCTTAATATTGTTGTCACCGGTTCATTTATTGCTGTTCTCCTAGCTTTAATAACGAATTTAATCCTTCCTATTGTTTTAAATAACATATATTCAACTGAATTTGCTCCTATTGCTAGCGTGATTTTTATGGGTTCCTTGGCATTGGCAATTGTGCAACATGGATTGTTTGATATTCGACTTATTGTTGCAAGGACCTTAGGGTACATCTTTTCTTTAGTAACTCTAGGAGGGATGTTTGTTATTGTTGCGCATACTCTAACGAGTACCATCTTAGTTAAATCTAACTTAGACTCTATAAGATGGGTTTATACCATTATTGCGGTACTTCTAGCAGCTACCTTTCCATATCTCAAACGATTTTTCGACAAGGTAACAAATAAAATTTTTTACAGAGATGCCTATGATGCGCAGGTTTTCCTAGAAAACTTTAATAAAATAGTAGTATCTACTTTTGAACTTAATAAACTTTTAAATCGAGTCTTGGAACTGATAGAGGAAAATCTTAAACCCTCTTATTGTCTGTTTGGTCTTAAAGAGGATGAATATACGCCAAGAAGCATAACAGGCACGACGGCAACCCCAACATTTAGCGAGGCTGATATCGAATACGTAAGAAAGATTACTCCAAAAATGAAGCAGAAAATAATTATTTCCGAAATGCTTGATGCACAATACCGAGATTTTCAAAAAAAACTTCAAGAAATTAATGTCTCAATAATTGCTAGAATGACCACATCTGTTAATGCTGAAGGAATTGGTTATCTAGTTTTGGGTCCAAAGAAAAGCGGTGGATCGTATAGCTCTCAGGACTTCAAGGTACTAGAGATTTTAGCTAATGAACTAGTTGTAGCCATACAAAACGCACTACACACCGAAGAAATTGAGCGTTTTAACTTAACGTTACAAGCAAGAATTGCAGAAGCTACAAAACGTCTTAGACAAACCAATGAAAAGCTTCGCGCTTTAGATGAAGCTAAGGATGATTTCGTTAGTATGGCCTCTCACCAGCTTAGAACGCCCTTAACCAGTGTGAAGGGTAATATTAGTCTGGTCCTGGACGGCGATACTGGGAAAATTAGTAATCTACAAAGACAAATGCTTCAACAAGCATACGGTAGTTCTCAACGCATGGTTTACCTAATTGCAGACTTACTAAATGTATCAAGACTTAAAACAGGTAAGTTCGTTATAGAGCCTAGCACAGTGAATTTAGTCACTATAGTTGAAGATGAGATTAGACAACTTCAAGAAACTGCTCAATCTCACCAGCTTACACTGAACTTTATTAAAGAAACAGATATTCCAAACTTAATGCTTGATGAAACAAAAACAAGACAAGTTATCATGAACTTTATTGATAATGCCATATATTACACTCCTACGGGCGGCAAAATAGACGTTCATTTAAAATCAACTTCTAGCTCTGTTGAATGCAGAGTACAAGATAATGGAATTGGAGTGCCCAAGAGCGAACAGCATCACTTATTTACCAAGTTTTATAGAGCCAGTAATGCACGCAAAGCTAGGCCGGATGGTACCGGTTTAGGCTTATTTATGGCCAAGAAAGTTATTGTTTCTGAGGGCGGTACGTTAATATTCGAGTCCCAAGAAGGCAAGGGTAGCACCTTTGGTTTTAGTTTCCCTAAATCTTTGATATCAGTGGACAAGGCAAGCACTCCACAACCACCAAAACAAACAGCTGTAGTCGCCTAAAACATAAAAGTTAAGCTTATAATATAAGTTTGACAAATTAAAACACTAGTGGTATTATTTCATTAACTTAAAACTCTTATTTGAGAGTGGCAAGAAGGGGAGCTATGAGTAATAATCCTGAGGCTTTAAGCCCTAAATCAGAAGGTTCAAGTAAGAACAATCGCAATAAGCGAGGTATTTCTCGTTTAGCACGTACCGTAGTAGCTGGACTTGCAGTTAGCGGTGGAAGCATGATTATGGCTGCCAGATCTGGCGCCAATGAATTGGCTCAACAGTCATTGACCACGCAGCAGAACTCTTTTAAACACGCACATAAGAGTCAATACAGTATCTGGTCAATTCTGGGAGGAGACCCTCTTATTAAAGGCGGTGTGCACAGCATTGCCCAAGTTGGTAGTCTTATTGAATCACCATTGGGACACAGGACTTTAAGCCGGGAAGGCTTAACAAACCAGCAAATTGCTGCCGTTGAGGCCAAAGCCAAAAAAGGTGGTTTTCACAAATCTACAATGCTATTTGGCAGCGTTTTTGACGCTATGGTATTCGGTCCTAACGGAAACCAGATTGACTGGAATGTTAGATTTGAAGATTCTAGATATCCAAATGGCGCTCCCGCATTCAGCGAGGATGTAAAAATCGTTAAGACATCGAAGTCTGATCAGGTTTTCAAGGATCAGGCCGGCAATATTACCGAAGAAATCATTACCACCGATCAGAAAGTTAACGAACTAAACATCGTCATACCCGAGAAGTGCGGCAATATCGCCCTTAACGAGATGAATTATGAGCACAAGTATCATAAAACTATAATTTATCCTCCGGTTACGACCACTACAGTTCCTCCAACTACAACTACGACAACTATTTACCATCCTCCAACTACAACGACCACTATTTACTACCCACCAGTAACTACTACAACCGTTAAAGGCGTCGATCCGGGAATCGGCGGTTAAGAAAGAATATTCCAAGGAGTATATTTTATGAAACGTTTTACTAGATTATTGACAGCAGTAATTACCAGCGGATTTGTGCTCGCTTCGAGCCTGGCATTCTCAGGCATTGCCAGCGCCGATACTCAGCCAGCTTGCTTTCAATACAACACTACAGGTAACTTTGTAACCAGCATTACGCCGGTATTCAACGACATTTGCAACGACCCAACCGGAATAAACTCAACCAGCGGCCCAGTGCCTCTAGGCAACGAATCAAACTTTGTACGTATTCGTCAAGACGTGAGCGGTGTAGACACCAGCAACATTACCAACCCGCCACTACAAATCGGTAATATGAGCAATACCTGTACTGCAGGCACCAAGTTTGATGTCTGGACATATATACACAACGACGCTATGTCCCAGTACAACAACAATGGTTATGGTTCAGCGGTAGCTAAGAATGTCAAATTGATGCTATCGGCTCCAGGAGTCAGCACCAATAACTCAACATTTAACTTTACCTCAACTGTAAGTGCAGATAACGCAGCTGCAACGGTTAGCGACAGCGCAACCTTAAACTGCAACAATGGCAAGCAAGTGAAATTAACACTTGTTCCCGGCACTGTTAACTACACCTTAAATGTTGCATCACCAACATGGGTAAACCTACCTGACTCTACGCTTAACAACACAACCAATATCGGTAACCCGGTATTCCCACAACCAGGCCAAATAGGTTATCAATGGGGCTGCTATGATTACCGAATTATAGTCGTGTATCAGGTTAGCGTGAGCGATATCCCAACCACGCCAACTCCTCCTCCTGTAACTCCCCCAACTCAGTTAGTAAATACTGGTCCTGGCAATTTGATTGGTGCATTTGCAGGGTTTAGTGTAGCTGGTGCAGCTGGATACAGCCTGTTCATGCGCAGAAAGCTTGTTAAAGAATAATTTTTAACAATAGAATAAAATGATGGATCCCAGGCATATAAAGCCTGGGATTTTCCATAACCTTATCTGTTATGATAATATATGCCAGTTAAATAATGGTCCCATCGTCTAGCGGTTAGGACACCGGGTTTTCATCCCGGCAACAGGGGTTCGATTCCCCTTGGGATCACCATTTCACCATTTTCGGCCATATTTTCGGCCATTTCGGAGCTTTCTGTGTCTGGTTCTAAGGTATAAAACGGACTTATTTTTGAAATGTGAAGTTTTGTGTCCGATTCTACGCCAATGTTTTCAGGGAACAGTAATTTAAGGCAAGTAATAAAACTTTCTTGGTCGAGCTCCCAAAAATGGAGCCGTAGGTTTTCTACAAAATCCAGTGCAAAAAATGTGAAGTTTTGAAACTCTTTATCTACCTGACTCGCTTCGGCAATCTGTGCCTCGTATTCGGCGATTTGAGCCTTTACTTTGGCAAGTTCCTCCTTGATGTCATCTGCCAGCTCAGGATTGCGTACAAGGCTTTCTACATACCTCGATTTAACTTCCTCTTGCCCAGCTTTAAGTTTGTTAAGTTGCCGTAAGCGTTCAATTCTATATTGCTCTTCATCAGCCCAAGCGGTTTTGAGTGACTTTTCTAATTTAGCTTTTGAACCTTCTATAAAGCGCATTGCACCTAGAACTGAGCTGAGATTGTCGTGAATGTCGTCCCTCGGCAAGCATATGTAACAGCCACGACAGCCATAGTCTGGTCTTGACCAAGTTTTACCGTTGCCATGGTTGAAGCCAGAGAACTTGTTAGTAGATGCTTTTCTAAGGTCGCACCCTCTGTGGTGGATGTATTTATTTAACGGGTAATCGGGGTTAAATTGGCCTCTGCGTTTTATGTTCCGCTTAGAAATAATTGCTACGTTAGTCTCCCATTCCTGCTTGGTAATCATTGCTTCGTGCAGACCATTTTCGTTAATCGGACAGTTGCCAAACTTAATTATGCCGGCGTAATACGGGTCAAGTAATATACCCTGCCAATGGTTCATGTCCAGCTCATAACCTTTTGGCGTTTGGTAACCATTTTCTTTGAGCCAAATTCTAGCTTCATCTGGAGTCATCTTGAAATTGGCAACAGACTTCAATGCTTTTTGTAGAAGCTTAAAGCGGTCCATTCTATGGTCAGGCACATGTAATGCTGGAACGCTTCCTGCTCTATATCCTTGCTTCGGGTTTGACGGCCAATAACCAGCAGCAGCCCTCGCATTCATGCCTCTGGTGGTTTTGGTCATGCGTTCATAGTTGCTTGCTTCGCCCTTGAAAACCTCAAACATCTCCCACATTATTTTTTGCGGGTCGTCACAGTGAGTCAGGTCAGGCCGCTGCGCAAACGCTAATAATACACCTATCTTTTTTAGCTCAACTTTCCACCAGAAGTACTCATCAAAACCACGCATAAATCTATCCGGTACGTCTAAAATGTAGTATTTAATCTCGGGATGGTCTTTGCAGAATTGGTAAATCTCTTTCAAGTCTTTACGATTGAGATTCATGCCTTTTTTGCTTGATATGTTTAAGGACCAGATTTTTATAATTTCTGCATCCAGATAGTTTGCGCATTCGTACACATACTTTTCTTGAGCTTCTAAGCTGTGACCTTCCACCGCCTGGTCAACAGTGGATACTCGACAATGAGCTATGGCCTTATAAGTTGCCATGCATATCTCCTTAACATGAACGGCAGCTTCCGTGACCTGTTGTACGACACAACGCAGAAGCTACCATTGATATTAACGAAAAAGATGTCGTAATACTGGTCAATGTATTTATTTTATGATGTTTGTGCTTTTTTCTTTTTATAGACATGAAGAAGAAACCTAGCAAACTCATCACATTCTTGCTTGGTCGCTTTGGCTGGTTTTTCAGTTATCGCAACACTAAAGACCTGCTTCTTTTGGTCTTGTCGCAGGTTGGCTCCCCTGCGGTTTTTGCTGCCCACGCTTTACCTCACGTCACCTTAGTTTTTATTAGGATTACTCCTGGACTGCGTACGAGCCCTACGCTTTTACCCTAAGGTTATGAGTTGTTACAGCTATAGTAAAACTGGACCAAAATTATTACAAGGACATTATTTGTGGCTGAAGCCAAATAAGTCTAAGCCAGATTTTGGTTCAACCAGTTTGACAGTAACTTATATTAATTCTCAAACATTCTCATTCCAGAAAATACCCCCTAGGTTTCTGGCTAAAATTGGTTTCCCTTTAGCAACTCCTATGGCCACTTAAATAATAAACTGCTTGCAAAAGTAGTAGTTAGATAACATACTATTTACAACAGTAAATTAAGATATGAATTTCCTTTTAGCTTACCTACTGATTGTCATTATGTTTGCCGTAGTGGTTTGGGTGCTAGAGTCATTTTTTATTGTATTTGCCGTAATTTTTAAGAACCGAGCGTTTATTAATTTTATATCTTCGGCTATTCTGATAATTTCTTATATCTATCAGTTTTTGTTAACGCTGGGAGCCTTCTTTTGGTTACTTAGAGAAACTAATTTACTAATTGCATTACTAGTTTCATTTTTCTTGGGCGGTATTTTCTACGGCTTACTTAGCGGAGTTTTTGGAGCCATAATCCGATTGCCGGTAGTGTTATTGATGGCATGGGCAGATAGCAAGGTCCCAGAATGAAAAACTACCAAGAATGGCCAGGAGCCATAGCGGCAGTAATGCTAATACTTGCTATTTTTGCTTGGCCTTATGGTTATTACACCTTTTTACGTTGGGCCGTAACGGCAATCAGTATTTACGTTGCAGTATCTTTAAGCGGAGCAAAGAACAATAAGTTTTGGATTTTTATCGGTTTGGCCATCCTATTTAATCCACTTAGACCGATTTACAGCACCAAATTATTTTGGATTTTTGCGGACTTAATTTCTGCTGGTTTGTTTTTGGCGTTTAGTAAAAAGAGCATGGATAAGAAAGGCGGAGCATGAATCAGAAAGAAGTCGAAGAAATTAAGAAAGTTTTAAATGACGATTACGTCCAGTCAGTCGTTAAAATGAGTGACTCCCACATTGGGGGGCAGATTAGATATGTCATGGCATTGTTTAACAGTCCAACCATGCCTCCAAGTTCTGGCCAAAGTCAGGCAGAAAAATTAACAAATGGTTGCATATTAAAGACAGCTACTGAATATCTGGAATCAATGCCTGAAGAAGCTAAGGAGAAACTTGCCAGGCATTTTAAAATTGGTGTTGATGATTTAACTCCCTACCATTTAGTTAAGCCAGTTGAAGCTGCTGTATTAGATATTCTTAATAAACTTACTGGTGCTGTAACATTTGCCCAGTATGCAAATCAAAAAGGTTATGAAGATTTGATTACTACTATTCGGTCTGTCGGAAGAAAACCAAGATTTAGCAGTAAACCAAGTTACTTGGACCGTGTACTTACGCCACAAATAAATAACTTAAAATAAAGTAATCGTAGAATTTTTTAGTTATTGTCCTCTAGTGTCGGACTTGGCAAAATGTCACCATCGGTTCTAGCTCCAATTGCAGGTTTATATTTTGGAGTTTCTGCTTCAGCCTTACGAACTTCTACTAAGTAGCTGCGGAATTGGTCGCTATTAACTAATTGGCCGCCCCATTCTTCTTGTGGAACGGATACGATTTTATAGATTCCTTTATCTGTTTCTATTTTCATTTGTCTTTTAGCTATATCCTCTAACTCACTACCAGTTAATTTATCCTTGCTTGTCATTACGCAAATACACTTATTGCCCCCAGCCCATTGGTAAAAAGATAAAGGTGCCATAATAAAATACTCCTTGATTTATGTTTTATTGTACGCCTGCTCCACTATATTATTTACTTAGTGCTAATCCCTGCTGGGATGTAATTGGTATTGTTGACAGGGTGCTGACTTCTTTGGATGCTAAAACTGTTACCGATTATGGACTGCCAGCGATGTAATTCCTCAAACAATAAATGAGAACTAATGCCTTGGTGGTTCACCATAGGAGAGTTTTTCTAGATTAAGGGTGCTGCCCAAGTACTCTACAGCCATTTCAACTTCATTAGCTAAACTAACAATAGCTTGGTAGTATTTGTTTTTAAACATTTCAGGTATTTGGTACCAGTTATTGGTATCTGACATTTCTTTAATAGCCCCAAAAGACTGTTTTTGTAATTATTAAAATTTTATTAAATTAAAAATAGTTTCTGCTAAAGCAAAATGACTAGGTGGTATAATTAGGTTATTAATTGAGGAGGTAAAATATGAGTTTAGAAACACTTTCAAGAGAGCAAATTGGTAAAGATGGTATCTGCGAGGAAACAATACAGAGTCTTGGCGTGACTGTTTTTGAAAAATTAGCACAAGATGCTGAGCACGAAACTGAAAAGATTGAAGCGGTTACCTCGATTGAGATTAGAAATTCGTTAACGCGACTTCCTGATGGTCAGACTGTACCCGACGAACGCTAGAATATATCTAATAGAATTCCATAGGCTTATACTTTCTAATTGATTTATATGTCTGAGGTTGGAATTTTCTCTACTAGTATTGATTCTCCTACATATAAACCTGTAGTAGAAAATCTAATTGCTCGCGGATATGAAGTTTGGCTATATAATGCAGATAAGGTTGCACAAGGCTTAGATGCAGTTGAGATTTGTGTTAATGATGCAAACGATTTTAAAATTTTGCACAATGGCCTTGAGCATAAACTAGATGAGATAACATCTGCTTGGTATAGACATCCATACATATTCAACTTTCAGATTTACGATAAAGCTAAAAGTTTAAGCCTAGAAAAAGAAGTAGAAGCACTGCAAGAGTCGATTTGGCAGCAAATTCCTGATAATGCTTGGTTGAATCACCCTGAAATCATGGACAGGTCTAGAGCCAAACTAGCTCAACTGTCATTAGCCAAATTATTAGGATTTAACATACCAAATACTTTAGTTACTAATCGGTGGTCGTCCATCGATAAAGTCTTTGAAGACAAACCTATAATAATCAAAATGTCCAAAGGTGTAATATATGATAATAATGAAGCTAACTTGCTTTACACTACAACGCTAAGTAAAGAACAAAGAGATGGCTTATATGGCAATAATCCTTTCCCTGGTATTTATCAAGAATATTTAGATAAAAAAAGAGAATGGCGAATTACTGTTGTCGGTGAAGATGTCTTTGAGGCAGCAATTTACACTGATGAAGGGGCTAAAGACGATTGGAGGAAACACCAACTTACTGAAAGAGTTACTTTCAAAAAAGAGTCAATGCCATCAAGTGAAACAGATAAATGTTTGGCTTATTTGGGGCATTTGGGTCTAGTATATGGTGCATTTGACTTTGTAGAAGACCGCCATGGTAAGATAACCTTCCTAGAGTGTAACACTAATGGGCAATTTAGGTGGCTAGAAGATAGCTTAGGATTACCTATTTCTAATGCGATAGCCGACCGATTGGTTGATAAAATTAATCAATAATCATAACGAATATCTTTTTAAATGTTTCACAATATTATCTTGTTGCGGATTAGCTATAAGATTACTAAAAACAGTATCATCAACAAAGTAAATACTAATTCCCTCTATGTTTAGAGCATTCATTACGTTCGCATAATCGATTTCATCTATTGGAGCAACAGAATCCCTACTGACCATTTCGTATTCGTTTAATTCTTTTTGAGGTGTTTTATGAAAAGTATCAGAAGGTAATATATATAAAGCTCCTCCCTTATCTTTTTGAATTACATCCTCAGCTTCACCGCGTATAACCACATAAGGACTTGAAGATTTTGAGTTCATTAATATGGGAAAACCCTTAGGTAGCATATACATAAGGCTTAATCTCTTGTCTTTAGTAGCAAAAACAAAGTCACCTATATATTTATTGTTACTTAATGTACGTTGAGGGTTAATTTTTTTTAAATTCTTTATTGGTGAAGAATGGTATAGATTCATATCAATAGTATAGTTTGATATAACTATAAAATCAGGGTGCTTATTTTTGTCCATGGTTTTCAAGATATTAAGCAAAAGGCCGACAGGAAATCACCAAAGCTATTTTCAACATAGACGTTACGACAGTAAAGACAGTAAAATGAGTGAAAAGGTTTGGAGTATATTCTTCTAGGCTAATGTTGGCTTAAACTCATAAACGCCACGCATTATCTCGTTCCACCTAATAATTTCAGCCACTAATTGTTTATAGTTGGATTGTATGTGGTTCACCAAGAGAGAATTACTGATAAGAAATAGTTATAAAAATCTAGTCTTAACGACATGAAGCCAATGCGTATCTGTTAAATAGTTCGACTCTCTTTTGCTCTTTGATATTATTTATCCATGAAAGTACTAAAATTTCGTGATTATTTAGTCCCGCTTGTTCTTTCTGGTGTTAAAGATTCTACGTGGCGACTATTTGATGATAAAGATTTAAGTATTGGGGATGAAATAGAGCTTCAAGTGTTCGTAACTAATAAGACATTTGCCAAAGCAACAATTACAAAAGTCTTAGAAAAACGATTCGGTGATTTTAATGATAGCGATAAACAAAGTCATGAAAAATATAACAGTGATGAAGAGATGTATGCTGAGTACACTAAATACTACAAAGTGCCAGTTAATCCCGACACATTAGTTAAGATAATTTGGTTTGAATTGAAAACAGCGTAAGAGCCTGATTCTATTAGAGAATCACCTATCTATAATTAAAGTAACTATCTATAATCACCAAAAAATATATTGACTAGTATGTCAACTCTGATATAATTTAATTACTGCACCTCGTTTGGACGAAAGTTCTCGCGAGGTTTTTTAGTAGACACGCAATTGACACAAAAGTACAATTAACTGTACAATAGAAATGTAATATAAGGATAACATTATGAGTACTAAGTCAATAGATACCACCGATTTGCGTAATAATCTATCTGCTACTATTAATGCTGTAGGTAAAGACGACATCGTGTTTATTAAAAGTAGGGGTAAACTTACTGGCAAGGTCATTATTGATGACGACTTGCTAGAAGACCTGTTGCTGTTAAATGACAGTGAGTATATTGCCTCTATATCTAAGGCTCGTGACGAAATAAAGAATGGCGATGTTTATACATTCGACGAGGTTTTTGGGGACGTACTATAAATGAGCCAATACCGCATAGTATTTGCGGGTAGCAGTAAAAAAGATTTAGATAAACTTGACCATACTACTCGTAAAAGAATTGCAAAAAAACTTCAATTCTTCATTGACCAGGATGACCCTTTGTCTTATTCAAGACAACTAGTACATTCAAGTATCGGTAGTTATAGGTTTCGTGTCGGTCATTATCGTATAGTTTTTGATATAGATGGCAACACACTTCAGGTTATAAGCATTAAACACAGGAAAGATGTGTACAGAGGCTAACTGCAAAACAATCCCACGTTCAGACTATTTAATGTGTTATTCCACCTAATTATTTCTCTAGCTAAACTCCTATAAATCGGGTGACTTACGGTCACCAAGACGTTTATGCATAGTAATGTTTGTTAAAGCATTACTTAACTGAATACTTGCATTACATATAGATAAAGAAATACCTTTATTCAAAGCCTTGTTTTATTAAGATATACTTCTAGAGTAATGACTAAAAGAAAAAGTCTAATGTGGATACCGGTCGTTGGTGCACTAGGGGTTGTATTTGGAGATATAGGTACAAGTCCACTGTATGCCTTTCAGAGTGCGTTTGAAATAAAAGGGCACCATATAGCAGTTAACCAACTGGATGTTCTGGGTTTAATTTCCCTTATTATCTGGTCAATTACTATAATCGTATCAATAAAGTTTATTGGTTTCATAATGCGCTATGGAAATCAAAATGAGGGTGGAATTATGGCTCTTATCTCAATGGTAAGAAGCAGTCGATTGGCGAAACATAAAAAGTGGTTCTTTTTGGGTCTAGGACTAATGGGGGCTGCTTTATTTTATGGTGATGGTGCTATCACTCCAGCAATATCAGTGCTTTCGGCGGTTGAAGGAGTTAAAGTTATTACGCCACACCTAGATAGATTAATTGTGCCAGTTTCTTTACTAATACTCGCTGTCCTATTTTGGCTTCAGAAATATGGTACGAGTGTGGTTGGAAAGCTATTTGGACCAGTAATGCTACTTTGGTTTATTGCTATTGGGGCCGCAGGAGCTTGGCAAATAACAAAATATACTCATGTTCTTTATGCGCTATCCCCGTATACGGCTATACACTTCTTTGTTGCTAGACCTATACTTGCATTCCTATCAATGACAGCAGTAGTCTTAGCCATCACTGGCGCAGAAGCTTTATATGCGGACATGGGACATTTTGGTCGTCCTCCAATCGCAAAAGCCTGGTTTTTTGTTGTATTCCCTGCACTAACACTTTGTTATTTGGGACAAGGCGGAATGATACTTCATGGCGCTAAAATGAATGAGAATTTGCTAGTACAAATGTTCCCAACTTTCATACGTATACCAGCAATCATATTGGCTACTGTAGCTACAATAATCGCCTCTCAATCAGTTATATCTGGAGTATTTTCAATTACACGTCAATCTATTAACCTAGATTATCTTCCCAAAATGCTCATTAGGTACACGTCAAAGATTAGAATTGGTCAAATATACATACCACTTATTAATTCGATTCTTTTCGTACTAGTAGCAGCACTGATACTTATCTTTAGATCGTCAGCCAACTTAGCTAATGCGTATGGTATAGCAGTAAGTGGTACTCTACTCGCTGATACGATTCTCTTTCTAGTAGTTGCCAAAAATCTATTTAAGAAATCTCTTACATATGTATTCGCACTAATTATTGTCTTCTTGCCATTAGATATATTGTTTGTATCTTCAAATAGCATAAAAATCTTTCATGGTGGATTGTTCCCAATTATTGTTGGCGTTTTGGTATGCATCGTTCTATATACATGGCACAGAGGAGATGCGATCGTTGAGTCTAAGCGTAGATCTATAAGTGAACCACTGCAAGTTTTTGAAGATAAGATCCATAACGCGAAGATTCCCATAAGGAGAGTCCCTGGTTATGTCATATATATTGGTCATCATGAAGATTTAGTCCCGTTGGCTCTATCAGCGACTTTAAACGATCTACATGAACTTCCAAGCAAGGTGGTAATAGTAACTGTTAATAAAACAGCCTCAGCACATGTACCGCTGGAAAGTAGAGCAACATTTATAGAGAATCCGAACAATATGGAGGGTATCTACCATTTGTCTTTGCACTACGGTTATCATGACACAATAAACGTACCAAAAGACATTGAGCCGATTATTGGCACAACTTCCAAATTTAATTTTGATTTAGACCAAGCGGCATATTTTGTATCCCAATCTAAATTAGTTATTAATAAGAAACATAATTTAGCACACTGGAGAAAAACTCTGTTTGCATTCTTGTATAGAAACTCAATTGATACAGCAGATTTCTATAAATTACCTAGTGATAGAACTGAAGACATGCAAGCGCTTATAACGCTCTAGTTCCTTTAACCCAAGGAAAGATAAACAAATAGCTTTTATAGATAGATAGATAGTGTATGCCACCGATTAATTTCTTCAAGGGCCAGACTCCAATTAGATAAAAGGTGCTTCATCATAAGGTAGTTATACTTTAGTAAAGTATCTGATAGTTTTATAACCTTTGTTGTTTACATACTCCTATGCATTTACTGAGTGCAAATTACTGCATTGCTTACTAGCAAAAATACCCTATTCTTGATTCAAGTTTATGGTTAAGATAAAGGTATATGCAACCAGTTAAGGAAAAGATTAAAGCATATATATTTGTCTCGATCCAATTCTTAGTTTTAGCCATACTTTTGTTTTACCAGTATAAATCTGGCTGGCGACATGCAGATTTACTAAAAATTATTGGTGAGGCAATCGAAACAATATCCATACTTGGCATACTATTCGCGGCGCCAACAATTCGATCATCTTTAACTGTTATGCCAATTCCTAAGTTCGGAGCTCAATTAGGCACAGGCGGTCTATATAAATATGTCCGCCACCCAATGTATTCAATGGTCATATTGTTTGCTCTTGGGGCTGTCTTAACTAACATAACCTATATAAAGATCCTTTTACTAGCTCTATTAATAATAGATCTCTACTATAAATCTATATTTGAAGACAAGCTATTAAGCAATAAATTTAAAGATTACACTAAGTATGCTAAAAACACACCAAGGTTTATTCCATTTATTAAAAAGAAAGTATTATCTGAAAGTCATGAATCATGAAGGCTGAAATATACCCATTTGTTAGTTTGTAATAGTTATCAATTTAGCGGGCAATTGCTAGGCCTCATATTTACAAAATAATGCTTTTGGTGAGGTTTTGTATAAAAGTCCTTAAATAAAAGTATGGAAATTAGATTTACCTATCTCCTATAATTTCTATGTTTTTCTGGTGATGCTTTGAAGTGCTTAACAAAGTATTTGCTATTATGGATTTATGGAACAATCGGTAAAAATAAAAAACCTATCAGTTACTCTTGGAGGTAGCTTCAAGGCTCTCGTAGACATTAACTTAGATTTACCAGTTGGCAAAACCATTGGTTTTATAGGGCCGTCTGGGGCAGGTAAAACCACGCTAATTCGCAGTATTGTAGGAAGCATAAATATTACCAAAGGTGAAGTCTTAGTTTTTAACGAATCGGCTGGCTCATCTTCATTAAGAAGCAAGGTTAGCTACATGACTCAAGAGCTGTCTGTCTATCCTGATCTTACCGTCAAAGAAAACCTCAAGTACTTTATAACGATGGCTAATACACCAAAGAAAGACAGAATGAGTTCATTAGTTGAAGTACTTAAGCTTGTAGACATGACTAGCAAGTCAGATATTTTAGTTAGTAGTTTATCTGGAGGCGAAAAGCAGAGAGTGTCTTTAGCGGTGGCTTTAATAGGCTCACCTAAACTAATGGTTCTTGACGAACCAACTGTAGGGCTAGATCCGGTATTAAGAGAAAAGTTATGGCAGCTATTTTTTAAGCTTAATGAGCGTGGCTCAACATTGATTGTTACTAGCCACTCAATGGACGAAGCAAGCCGATGCGATGACCTGGTACTTATTAGAGATGGCAAGCTAATTTCACACAGTACTCCAGAAGAACTGCTTAAGCGAACAGGCTCATCTAGTGTCGAAGAGAGCTTTTTAAAACTAGTAGAGCATAAGGAATAAGCATGAGTTTAGTAAGAACATTCGCAACTTCGAAAAGAGTTTTATCTCAACTAAGACACGACAAAAGAACGCTAGCCTTAATCTTTATTGTGCCCCCGGTTTTACTCACGATTCTAAAGTATGTTTTTTCTAAAGAAGCTAAGCTATTTGACGACATAGCTCCAATGTTGCTTGGTATCTTTCCCATGATAGTGATGTTCTTAATAACCAGTGTAGTAACTTTAAGAGAGCGCAGTAGCGGAACACTAAACCGGTTAATGACTATGCCCATATCTAAGTCAGACTTTATTTTTGGTTATGCCATTGCTTTTAGCTTACTTGGGCTAGTTCAAGCTTTAATATCCGGCGGGGTAATGCTAGGTCTATTAAATGTAACAGTACTAGGAGGTACGGCTCATACCCTGATTGTCGCAGTACTGGCGGCATTTTTAGGTACGGCTCTAGGTCTATTTACAAGTGCTTTTGCTAAAAGCGAGTTTCAAGCTGTACAGTTTTTGCCGGCATTTTTATTTCCGCAACTATTAGTTTGTGGATTATTTATAGCAAGGGTAGAAATGGCTAAGTTATTACAATGGTTTGCAGATATCATGCCGTTGACTTATAGCGTTGACGCCATGAAACAAGTAACTATAGCGCACAACTGGACAGCGACATTAACCAGTGACTTAATTGTTGTAGGCTCCTTTGCAATTGCTGCCCTAATTCTTGGTGCGGCTACAATTAGAAGACGCGAAAACTAAGCGTTAATAGTTTTATCTTTTGCACTTAAACTAATGATTAATGTGCCGGACAAGGTTAGGATAATACTAAAAATAACTAGCGGCCACTGATTATTTTTTGGGCTATCACCAAGCAAAGTGATGCCAATAATTATTGGCATAACAGTTTCAAACGCGACCATAGTTGTGTTAACTATACTGGCATGATGTCTTTGCAAGGCCACTGTAAAAGCTAATATACCAACTAGCCCATAAGCTACTAAAGACCATAGAATCGGACTGATTAATACATGTATGTATGGGTGGCTGAGAACCAGCATCCGACCGGTAATTGCTGTTCCTCCAAAAGCAATTCCTCCGATTGCAGCCAGTAGTGCCGAAGAATAGTTACTCATAGATTTAGCAAACACTGATCCCAATCCAGCTAGGGCTAGTGGCGCAAAGACGATTAACCATTTTATTAAACTACTTACTGGATGCGCTTTTTCTGTGCTTGCATTCAAGCTTAATAAGACTAGTCCTAGTAAAATTACGCTGATAGAAATCAAATGTTTTAAAGGGATTGTCCTGCGCAATATAACTTTCTCAATCATAAAAGTAACAACTACACTTAACGCCACTATTGGTTGAACTACATATAGTGGCAAAGTATGAACTGCAATTAATGTAAGTGGCCAGGCCACAAAATCTAACAATATACCAACTAGGTACGGCCAATCTGAGACTAATTTTGCTAGTAGACTAATAGGCAAAGACTTGACCCTAGCATGCTTATCTGCACTAATCTTTTCTAGCACAGCAGCAGTGCCATTACAGAGCGCAACTCCAACTGCAGACAATAGCGCCAGTTTAAATATCATAATTTAACTGTAGCAGACATATTTGTATGTAAAAGAATTTATAGGGAGTTATCAGGTAACAGGGTAATAATATAAGAAAGAAAGGATAACAAGAGTATGTATTACGAATATGGACCAATGGCAAACCATGACTGGGGATGGGGTGTTTTCATGGCAGTCTTATGGCTAATCTTCTTCGCATTTATAGCCCTAGTTGTAGTTAGGTTACTGCGTTATCACGACATGACCAATCACGCTGGGATAGAAGAGGGTAATAGTCCTAAAGATATTGTTAAACTGCGTTATGCAAAGGGTGAAATAAATAAATCTGAGTACGAACAACTTCTCAAAGATTTAAAATAACTAAATTACAAATTTAAACTCACCGTGGAAAAATCTAAAAACATGCATAAATTCACGATGAATATGATTAATTTTAAAAATAACCCTAAAGAAGGCGAAGCACTCGCGCTTAGCGTAAACGCAAAACTTTTAACAACTTAATTCATAATTAAGTAGTATTGATTCTTGGCCGTTCCTTGATGTTTAAGATATTTTTAATTATTTAAATAACGTTATTATTAAGCGTTTAGTGCTAATGTTTGTCCTAAGAATAATAAAGAGATAGTCTACATAATTTAATCATAAATTAACTTAAATTTATTGCCACTATAGATGCTCAAATAATAGTAATTATTGACTATTAAATTGAATCCTTTTTTGGAGCTCATATAATCCATGCCGTATACAAGAGGGCAAGAATATGAGACTTAAGAAAACGATTCCAAAATTTAGTATATGGATATTTTTGACTCTTATTTTTGTGCCTGGTAATGCATTTGCTGCTAGTGGATCAATGACACAAGTTGATTCGTTTATAAAGAGCGTAATTACTGCCATAACTGGCATAGCTGGGTTAGTTGCTACCGGCTTCTTTGTTCTTGGCGGTTTTAAGTACATTACTAGTTCTGGAAATCCGCACAATCTAGAACATGCAAAAAGAACCATAGTATTTTCAGCTCTTGGCCTAGCTATCGCAATTGCTGCGTTTGTTCTTAGCAGTATAGTAACTAGTCTTGCTACATCAGCATTCGGTAGTTAAAGGCATGGGCTATATATCTCCGCAAATTCACAACTTTGTTGTGCCACTACTAAGTAGTCTTGGGGTTCTTGCGACACTTGTATGCACTTTCTTCTTAGTTTTGGGAGGATTTGCATATATAACCAGCTCTGGAGATGCGCAGAAACTAGCTAAAGCAAAGCGCACACTCTCGCATGCTTTACTAGGTCTAGTTATTGTTCTCTCAGCTTCAGCAATAAGCCTTATACTTACTCACACTTATTCAAGTTCTTCCCCAGCTATAACGCAAAAATTGCCGGCTCTAAGTGCTATAAAGCCGGTATCTACTAGCGGAGGAATTGTTGATGTTTTAATCAAAGCCATTACAGGTGTTATGGCGGTTATTATTAAAACCGTTGGCCAACCTTTTATTCTTGCTCTGACTTATTTCACTAAAGGAACGCCTTTGCTAACAAACAGTTCCAGTGTCATGCATCTTTGGGTAATTTGTGCCGGAATTGCCGACGGAATGCTTGCAGTAGTTATTACTCTAATTGGTTTTCATGTTATGAGTGGTGAATATCTAGGACTGCGCGATATAAGTCTATCGTCTATTGTTCCTCAATTAATCCTAGCCATTATATTAATAAATACTTCAATTTACCTGCTTGATGGTGCGATTGAATTATCTAACGTATTAATCTCGGCAATTCGTTCTGGAGTTGGCGATACAACTCCCTGGCAGTCATTATTAAGTGTTGTCGCCGGAGCTTCAGGATACAGCTTAGCTGCACTAATAATTTTTGTTATATTCTTAGTCTTTAGCGTTATCCTGCTAATTTACTATGTGGGACGAATAGTCACCTTATATCTGGGAGCTGTTCTTTCGCCAATACTTATTCTTTTGTGGATTTTGCCAAGCTTTAGAGATTTTGTTGAAAATGCCCTAAAGACATACCTCGCCACAGTATTCGTTCTATTTATTCATGTTGTCATCCTGGCGTTGGCTGGGTCACTTTTTCTAGGTGTTGCAAATGGAAGTAGCGGTGCGCCGGATCCTATAATGTCACTGCTTCTAGGACTAGCTACACTAATTGCTCTAATTAAAACTCAAGGTGTTTTAATGCAACTTAATTATGCCAGTCTAGGTCCACGCTCTGCACGTAAGCTTGGAAGAAATTTAACAAACGGAGTAAGTTATTTAGCACTTAATGCTCGCTATATATATTCAAACTCTGTTGCACCTGCAATAAATTCAACAGGTGAAGGTGTCCGCGGTATTTTGCCTGAATCCAGACCTAAATTAAAACTTCCCACATCGAAAAAGCCAAGCGATAAAGGCTCAAGTAAATGAAGTCTACAATTATTCCAGCTCAAGTTACTTCAATTGAAGACATGATTACTGCCAAACTATCACTAACTCAAATAGTGCTTTTAGTTATACCGGTGTTTATTACGGCATTAGATTTTACTGTTCTACCACCAGTCCTCCACATACGAATATATAAAATTATAGTTACGCTTGTCCTAGCGATTCCGATAATGAGCTTGGCTTTACGAATCAGAGGACAAATATTGCTTCGCTGGTTGGTAGTATTGTTTGCTTACCAAATTAGACCTCATAGATACTTTTTAACCTCTAAGAATTTATGCTCCTGTTCCTTAAACGAACCACTTAATGAAAATTATGATACTAAAAAAACGCCAACAACTG
>JAJYJU010000008.1 GCA_021789195.1 bacterium
ATAGGTTTTATTGACTATATTACCTCTGTTTGCTAAGATGTTTTGGTATTATCGCGGGGTGGAGCAGCGGCAGCTCGCGTGGCTCATAACCACGAGGTCGCAGGTTCGAGTCCTGCCCCCGCAACCAAGAAGACCAAATTATATAGCTTGGATGTTCGGCTTCTCTCCGACTCGTTTAACGGGCGGCTGAAAACCAACCCGTCCAAGCATTTTAATTTTATCAAGGTTCCAGACCGACATGTTCAACCAAAGACTATATAACCTCTGTTGTTGCGACAGAGGTTTTTTGTTTGCCCGAGCCGCCTAAGGGGTTAAATGGTTCCAACCCTGCTTGGTTGTTTGCTATACTCTGGACAATGCTTAAAGTTATTCTTGCAAGCCAATCTCCTAGAAGAAAAGAATTACTTACAAAAATGGGTGTAGTATTCGCCGCTATCCCAAGCTATTTCGATGAGTATCTTGATGATACTCGTAGTCCAGAAACTGTAGCCGTTGAACTTGCAGTAGGTAAGGCTTTGGCCGTAGCTGAACAACACCCAGACGATATTGTGATTGGCTCTGACACGATTGTAACTGTTGACGGAAAACAACTTGCCAAAGCAGTTGACGATAACGAGGCACGGCAAATGCTTAAAGCATTGAGCGGTACGCATAACGAAGTAACGACAGGATTAGCGGTAATCAGGCTATCAGATAATACAAAACTGACGGGAGTGGATACCACCATTGTTTATTTTCGTCCCTACAATGGAGGGGAAGTGAACCGCTACATTGCAACAGGTGACTACAAAGATAAGGCTGGAGCGTATGGTATCCAAAGTGGTGCCGCTTCTCTTATTGAATACTTCTCGGGTAACTATGATACGGTACTTGGCTTACCAACTAAGCTGCTAAGTGACTTCCTTAATAAGCTAGGGATTGAGGCTAAATCCGTAACCATACAGCCTCCAGTAGAACAAAGGTCTACGTAGGTTCTAGTCTGCTGTTATAGGGTAAACGAAACTATCGCTTATTCTGTTAAGCTGTTTCCAGCTACTTAACTCCGCAAGGAGCAGATTTCAATGCTAATGCACAAGTGTAACCAGATCATGCATCAAAAGAAGTAGACCGGTACCTAAGGCCGGTCTTTTTAGTTAATTCTTAAAAACACTTCTGTTACTTATTTCGAGTCCTGCCACGGAAGTGAAGTTTAGCTACGCATATAACATTATTAATAAAAATTTAAGAACATAAAACGGCTGTTTAATTGATTTTTAGGCACCATAATTTGTCAGTCTCACCTCTGTAAAAAGCTAAAAATAGTTATTGTTTGACACTATTACATCGCCCCGAGAAAGACGTATATAGTTATAAAAAATACTTGCGTAAAATAACAATATATTGTATTCTCGCGCTCAAGGGGGTGGAGGGGTAAAGTATCTCCTTAAGATACTTGGGTTGGTAGGGCACTATGCAACAAGCCAAACGGATTTTGATCATAGAAGATGATTTAAATTTGACATTGGCTCTATACAGCGCTTTGAGCCACACTTATAAAGTTAGTACGTCTAAAACAGCGTCAAGCGGTCTTATCAAAGCCCAGAATTTTCATCCTGATCTAATTATTTTAGATCTCAATCTGCCCGACCATAACGGTATGGTAGTCACTAAGAAACTTAGACAAATCGGCGTCCAGGCGCCGATTTTAATATTAACGGCAGATGCAGACTTAACTAGTAAAGTAGATTTGCTTGATTGTGGCGCAAATGACTATGTCACTAAGCCATTTAGCTTAGCTGAACTTCGTGCTCGTATTCGTGTCTTGTTAAGGAATAATCGCATACATCGAAAAGACGTTTTAGTGGCTGGTGGACTTGAGCTTAACCCTAATCGATTTGAAGCTGTTTTATCAGGTAAGCTTATTAGCCTGCGTAAAAAAGAGTTCCTTCTGCTTGAATGCTTAATGTTAAATTCTGGAGTAACGGTTAGCAGGAAGTATCTAAGGGAATACGTCTGGGGAGCTAAAAGTCCGGTTAAGAACAATTCGATTGATGTACACATGAAGATGCTCAGAGACAAGTTAGACCAGACCAGGAAAAACAGTTTAATTAAAACAGTGCAGGGGGTAGGCTATATGTTCACTGCTAAGCTGGAGATTAAAACGTAGGTAAAGTCATGGCCGAGTCTAATAACCAACTAACTCGGACCGACAGCTATTCTGTTACGTATATCCAAAGACCGGAAATGTTGCGCCTAGTTGAATTCGGCAGGGTTAGTGCATCATTAATTCATGAGATGAGCTCACCGCTAACCGCCGCAGTATTAGTGCTCGATCAAATGAGTGGCGACGATAAAAGTCGCAGCAACATTAGACAGGTGAGACGTAATTTACGCGTACTTGAGCGTTATGTAGTTGCGGCAAAGCAACAGCTAAAAGGCGAAAGTAGACCGGTTAGTTTCTCTTTGACAGTCGCTATCCACCAAGTAGCTATGATTCTGTCTCCTAGAGCCAAAGCCCTTAATGTCAGGCTACTAGTGAACACTATCGGAAGTATTAGGCTATACGGAGATAGGATAAAGTTTCATCAAGTTATAGCAAATTTAGTCAATAATGCGATTGAAGCTTACGATAAGTCCACTAATTCTAAAAGACTTATTGCTATTAAAGTTATTCGCAACACTAAAGCTTCAACAGTATCAATTAAGATTAAGGACAATGGCATTGGTATTAAACCTAAGGAATTGAAACATATATTCGAGCCATTTTATTCTACCAAGCAGGAGTCATTCCGTGGTGGCATGGGAATTGGCCTAGATATTGTCAAAAGCTATGTTGAGCAGGATTTTAAAGGCTCAATTAAAGCTTCATCTAATTTGGATAGTGGTACAGAATTCACTCTAATAATACCAATTACAAAAACCTAAGCTGGCTTTAAGTGAAGATATGTAACAATATATTCTTAAGTAAACTTAGTTGTTATGGGAAGCAATAAAGAAGTAAACCCGAAATCTGTCAGCTCAATTGGATCTAGTCGTACCGTAAATTTGCGACTTAGCACGTCTTTATGGGTTGTGTTGGTGATTATTCTAGTTGGTTTAAGCTTTTGGGGCGGAGTTCTTTACGGTAGCGGTATGCAAAGTTCTGCAAATAACCTGGGTTTAGCAGCAAGCAGCAAACATAGTAATTTTGCAGTTGGTATGGTGGTATACATTAGCTCAACATCGATTACGATTACTAACGAGGAAAATAGTTTCAACCAGGAATTTGTAATATCTTCCAAGACCCTAATAAGCATCAATGGGGTTAAAGCTAGTGCCAGTCAAATTAAACCTGGCAGTATAGTTTTAATTCAAGTAAATAAAACTGATCAAACTAAAGCCAACGTTATATTAGCAAACTCGCACTTTAGTGGTTGAACTCTATATCCAATATTTACAAACGTATATTCTTGGGCAGTTCAATCATGCTTTGCTGGCTAGAGTAGAAAACTAAGAAAGATCCTCTAACTAGTATATTTTGCAAAAAGTTTTCTACAGGCAATCTAACAGGCTCACCTTGCCTCAATATAAATGCGTGGCGACTTTCATCTATCCATTTAGCAGCCGTAGGGATGATTTGGTTCGTACCCGTGCCACTTTCGCACTTTATTTCCCCTAGAACATTTTTAGGATTAGATTTGTGCCAGGCAGTTACCTCCCAATACCTATCTATGAGCGTGCCGGTGATAGATAACTCGGCAAGGTTTTTAATACTCTGATCCTCAGCAGTTATAAGTCCGGCTGCTTCAAGTTTAGAAGGATCAATCTCATATCTACCTAAATCCGGAGGTAGTTCTAATCTCTTTAGTACCGTATATGTAGTATCTTCAACCATAAATTTTATCTAAGAAACAGAATCTTTGGGATGTTCTATTAACGATAGAAAATCGATAATTTGTTGGGCTTCATCGAAACTGACCACGTCAGGCACTACTTCTTCTTCTCTTTTAATTGCGTGTCCAAGTAGGTCCGTTGAGCCATACATTTGGTTGCGTGAAAAATCAGAGCTGGGCGCAAGAAAACTTGTGTCTACAACGGTTCTTTCAATTCTAAGGGCAGAGTCATCATTTATAAATTGGTAATAAACGCGCGTCCCAACGATTAAATTACTATCCGTTTTATTGCTTTGCGCAAACTCTAAATTTCCAACCATACCTTTAGTTTTTGGTTTGCCATCTTTTTCAAGATATTGAGAAATGGTCAAAGAAACGTTTAGGTCTTCGTTATATTTAAGTGGAGTAGAGAAGTGGTCTCTAACTGCATAGGGTGTTTTGAAACTTATTGTATTGAGCTTTAACGCATATCCCGACCTAACCCCTAACCGACCAGACAGACTACTTACTCTTAAAAATATCTCACTAGCTTGTTCAGGCGTGGACAAGGCATTTAAGGGCAAACTCTCATGTGACATACAGTTATTTAAACAGATATAAAGCTATAAGTCAAGTTGTATCACTGTTTATTATCTAGGAAATAAAAACTAATCTTAAAAAAGATACCAATGCTCCATATGAATGGTTAGATGCTCTTATATAAACATCTCAAACGACTTTGTGTAGTTGTTGATGTAGATATAATTCCTATACAGACTAGAGATCCGCAAGATGATTCGGTTAGAACTATGTCCATCGATGCGAAATGGCGCTATCTAGTTACTGGCGCTGACAACTTATTGAGTCTTAAGTCCGTCGGTAGCTTACAAGTAGTAGCCCTTAATAAGTTTTTAGAATTAATATAAAACAAATCAATAACAATGGTAGCGGCGAGTGGACTTGAACCACTGACCCCAGGCTTATGAGTCCTGTGCTCTAACCAGCTGAGCTACGCCGCCAAATTTACGCTGTCATTATACCTTATATAAGCCTAACAATCTTGGCATTACCAAAAGATTCTATTTCATCAAATTTCATATTTGGATCAATAACATACCTAAGGGCTCTGCCAATTGCGCTGTGGCTAACTAGTAGTATTGAATCAGAATCTAAACTTTCTAAAAATGCCAACCCCTCTTTGGCCCGTTTTACTAAGTGCTCAGCCGATTCCATTCCTTCTACGTTGTTCAATGTTTTGCCTCGTATATATTTAGTGCCCTCAAGAACTCCAAGGTCGCGCTCCATAAACAAATCATTAACAACAAGCTGATCTTTAGGGAACTTTATTTCCTGCGCCACTATAAGCGCAGATTCGTAAGCTCTTTCCATAGGCGAACAGACAATGGCGCGAATATCCACACCCTTTAAGGACAGACCGGCTTGCTGGCATTGCAATTTGCCCTGCTTAGATAAAGGCGTTTCTACTCTCCCAGAAAATAAACCACGCATGTTCATCTCGCTTAAACCGTGGCGCATAAAATAGAGTTGCTTCATTTCTTTAGGGTGTCCTTATAAAATAATACCTAAATGAAGCTCAACCTGCCAAAACCGGGACGTTATATTCTTGCTGTAAGCGGCGGACTAGACTCAGTATGCTTACTTGATCTGATGTCTAAGCAAGCTGGCTATGAGTTAATAGTTGCACATTTTGATCACGGCATTAGGCCGGACAGCGCTAAAGACAAAGAATTTGTAGCAAATATAGCTGAGAGGTACGGTCTTAAATTTGTAAGTCAGAAGGGTAATCTTGGACCTGGTGCAAGTGAGGCGAAAGCCAGAGAGGCTCGTTATGCCTTCCTGGATAGAGTTAAAAACGAAATTAAGGCGGACGCCATAATTACGGCTCACCATTTAGACGATCGTTATGAAACTTTAATTATTAACTTAATCCGAGGAACCGGTCGCAAAGGCTTGTCTTCAATTAGCGAAACTGCCTCTATCAAGCGACCACTTTTAGGAGTAAGTCGAGATGAACTTAAAAAATATGCTAAGTCTAATAAATTAATCTGGCACGAAGATCCAACTAATTCCGAGGATAAGTATTTACGCAACTATATTCGTTCTAATGTAACAACCCGACTAAAAAAAGAGGATAAGAAGAAATTAGAAAGTCTTATGGACCGTCAGTTAAAACTCAATTACAAGATAGATAATTTAACCTTGAATCTGATTGCATCGGATGATCCGACTAAGTTAAATCTAAGCTTATTAAATGTATTGCCACATAAAGAGAGTCGGGAAGTAGTAGCCTTGTGGCTAAGGCAAAACAAACTGCCTAGCTTTAATAAGAATACAATCGAACGCCTAACGGTTGCTGCTAAAACCAAACGACCTGGAACGCGAATAGATATTTACGGACAATCAAGTGTCAGAATTGAGAAAGGATTTCTAGCACTCAGTAACTCAGAGCGCTAGCAAAGTATGTAGAGCTACTATATAATTGGAGGACAAATATGGAGAAGAAGAAACCAACCCGCCCCGAACCTGGCGTACCGCAGAATCGTCGCAATATGAAGAACATTGGTTTTGCGGTGATTGTTGTTTTGCTGGTATTAATTATTTTTTCTGCATATAACCAGCCGTCAAAGCTTAAGACTATTCCGTTAACTCAAGCTATCTCCCAAGAGACAGCCGGTAAATATAAGTCGATTCTTGTTAGCGGCAACGAACTGGATATAACACTTAAAGGTGATTCATCGGCCACAATTAAGGCCTATTCTGATCCTAATGCCAGTCTAAAATCACTCGGTTTTGATTACTCTAAAGCCACCATCTCATACAAGAGTCAGAATGGCACAACTTCTGCCTGGGTTACGATTGGCGAATCGGTCCTACCAGTCTTAGTTATTGGTGCTTTATTGTTCTTTATGTTCAGAAGTGCTCAAGGCCAGGGTAACCAAGCCCTAAGCTTTGGTAAAAGCAAAGCTAGAGTTTATGGCAACGAGAAAGATAAGGCAACGTTTTCTGATATCGCAGGGTCTGAGGAAGCTAAGCAAGATCTATCTGAAGTTGTTGAGTTTTTGCGCTACCCGAAGAAATTCTCTAGCCTTGGTGCCCGAATTCCTAAGGGAGTCTTGCTGGTCGGTCCTCCTGGAACCGGTAAAACAATGCTCGCCCGTGCCGTTGCTGGTGAAGCTAATGTCCCGTTCTTCAGTATCTCTGGTTCAGAGTTCGTTGAAATGTTTGTTGGAGTTGGCGCTAGTCGTGTTCGCGATCTTTTCGCCAGAGCAAAGAAAAATGCTCCCTGCATTATTTTTATTGATGAAATTGATGCAGTTGGACGTCGGCGTGGTTCAGGGATGGGCGGTGGTCATGACGAAAGAGAACAAACACTTAACCAGATACTAGTTGAGATGGACGGGTTTGAGCAGGGACAAAACGTTATTGTACTGGCTGCAACCAACCGGGCAGATGTGCTAGACCCGGCATTGCTACGTCCAGGTCGTTTTGATAGACGGGTTAACATTAACTTGCCTGACCGCCAAGATCGCCTGGCTATACTTAAAGTTCACTTTACTAAAAAGCCGCTTACTAAGAATGTTGATTTAGATGCTTTAGCAGCAAAAAGCGTTGGTAGCTCTGGTGCGGATCTTGCCAACATCGCTAACGAATCAGCTATTATTGCCGCTAGAAATAATCATCATGAGATTAGTGAGGCAGATGTAACAGAAGCCTTTGAACGGGTAGCGATAGGACCTGAGCGCAAGAGTAAGGTTATGACTGATGCAGATAAACTAACTACGGCTTACCATGAAGCTGGGCACGCTCTAGTTGGTCATGTCTTGCCGGATAGTGACCCGGTGCACAAAGTAACTATAATCCCTCGTGGTGGTACCGGTGGCGTTACTTGGTTTATACCTCCGGAAGACCGTGTGTTTGTTTCGATTGTTCAATTTAAAGATATGCTAGCTCGTGGAATGGGCGGTCGTATAGCTGAAGAGGTAATCTTTGGGGCTGATCATGTTACTACCGGAGCAGGCAGTGACTTACAGCACTCAGCAGAGATTGCCAGAGACATGATTGTAAATCAAGGAATGGGCAAGCAGTTGCGCGACCAGGTTTTTAAGACCGATGACGGCATGATGCTTGATCGACTGGTGCATGAGAGAGATTACTCAGAAGAGACGGCTAAAATAATAGATAAAGAAGTGGAAGATTTAATAACTGAAGCCGCTAATCGAGCAAGACTGGTTATAAAAGCTAATCGTGACAAACTCGAAGCTCTCAAGGATCGTCTAATTAGTAAAGAAACTGTTGAGTCTAAAGAAGTGGAAGAGGTCTTAAAAGGCGCCCGCATGCCAAAAGCGGCAGCGCTATACTAGTTTAATAAATAAACCTTCAAACATCTCGGTTGCTAGTCTATACTTTAAGCGAAGTAGTATAGCTCATAAAAAAAGCAGTTTTTAGAAAACATTAATATTTTATGGAAGCAACCAAACCAAAAAAGAAACCAAGCAGCCTGTTTAACGTAGCAACTTTGTTGGTCGCGACAGCTATTGTTGGCCAGTTACTAGGATTTCTAAGGACTAAGCTAGTTAACTCTCATTTCCCAATTTCGGGTCCAAGTAGTACTGACGCATACTTCGCAGCCTTTACGATTCCCGACCTATTTTTCTATACCATTTCGGCTGGTGCGCTTGGCGTTGCCTTTATGCCGGTTCTATCTGACTATTTGCACAAAAACGGTCGTAAGGCAATTTGGGAACTAACTTCTAGTCTGATGAACTTACTGTTAGTTGTAATGTTCGTTGTTGGTGTGGTTATTTTAATTTTCGCCCGTCCGTTAGTGCATGACATAGTGGCGCCTGGCCTATCCCCCGAACAACTATCTAAAGCCGCCGATATTATGCGTTTGCTTGCCTTTAACCCCCTGTTATTTACCATCTCAGGTGTGCTAACCAGCGTCCAGCAGACTTTAGGTCGCTTTTTCTTCTTTGCCGTTGCACCAATGGTCTACAACCTGACAATTATTGCCAGCATCTTTGCCTTTTACCACAATATTGGTTTAGTTGGCTTAGGGATTGGGGCTTTAGTAGGAGCAATCTTCCAGCTTATTGTGGTTCTATTTGGTCTAAAGCAACTCAACTTCTCATGGCGTCCAATTATAGATTGGAAGAACCTGCACTTTAGAACTGTGCTAAAAAACCTGCCACCTAGGTCGCTTGATCAAGGTATGGACCAGGTGGAAGACATTGTTGAAACCCACATTGCCAGTAGCCTCGGCAGTGGCAACATATCCTATTACAACAATGCCTATATATTAAGTACTGCACCGATACTGCTACTTGGGACATCGATTGCAACAGCGGCATTCCCCCGCTTAAATGCTCGTCTTAGTCAGGGCAGACCAGACTTATTCCGCAGTGATTTCCTAAAAGTCTTACGGGCTATGATTTGGATTACCGCTCCGGTAGTGGTGGTTAGTTATTTCTGTAGAGGTTATCTAGCCCGGCTAATCTTTTCAAGAGGTAACAATCATATTGCCGTTATCTTCGGTTTTTTAACCGCAGCAATCTTCTTCAGAGTACTATATGCCATTATTTCGCGTTGGTTTTATTCTCGTAAAGACACACGCACCCCAATGTACACGTCAATCTTTACAATTGGTTTTAACATCTTTCTAGCCATTACTTTGGCTAGGCCAAATATGTTTGGGGTGGCAGGACTTGCTATAGCTCAATCAATTGTGGCAGCTATTGAAATACTCATTCTGTTTATTGTCATGATTATTCGTGATCATAAATTGCTTGATCCGCAGTTTTGGGGAGGGGTGTTTAGGATAGCCTCGGTAACCGGCTTTACCGTACTGGCTGGATTCATCATGATCACCCTAATGCCGCTAGGGTTTTTAGACCGTGGTTTCGTAACTTTAGGCAGTAAACTGTTTATTATTACGTTCGTTACCTTATCTGTTCACATACTAGTGTCTATGCTGTTTGATCTCGAAGAAGCTCGCCCAATCTACAAATTCTTACGCAAGTTAGCTCTAAAACCAGTTAAAATAGACCTCTCTTAAGCAGTCTTTATTAGACTTCTTATATATAATGTCCACTAAGGTAAAAAATGCAAGCTAGCCGTATACGTAATTTTTGTATTATTGCTCATATCGACCACGGAAAATCTACTCTGGCCGATCGGTTGCTCGAGTTAACCGGTACCGTAGCCGTACGAGACATGAAAGAGCAACTGCTGGATAAGATGGATCTTGAGCGGGAAAAAGGTATTACTATAAAGCTGGCCCCGGTACGCATGAATTACAACGACTATGAGCTTAATCTAATTGATACACCGGGACACGTCGATTTTAGTTATGAAGTGTCGCGCAGTTTAGCTGCCTGCGAGGGTGCGCTTTTAGTGGTTGATGCATCACAAGGTATCCAAGCTCAAACGCTAGCTAATGTCTATTTGGCTTTAAGTGCTGACTTGGAAATTATTCCGGTTATGAACAAGATTGATCTCCCGGCAGCTGAACCCGAAAGAACTGCCGCTGAGATTATTAGCCTGCTTGGCTGTAAACGCGAAGATATATTGTCTATATCCGCTAAAACCGGTCAAGGAGTAGACAAAGTCTTAGACAAAATTGTTGAAGCCGTGCCACCGCCTAAAGTAGATATAAATGCTCCAACTAGAGCCTTAATTTTTGATAGCTACTTTGACGAGTTTCGTGGCGTAATCCTGTATGTTCGTGTTGTTGACGGGCAATTAACCAAAAACGACGGCCTATCCATGCTAGCTTCAGAGGCTAGTGGCTCAGCTTTAGAAGTTGGTTTTCTTAGCCCGGATTTAAAGCCAACAGCTAAGCTTACTTCCGGCGAGATTGGCTATATCGTAACTAACTTAAAATCTGCCAAAGACGCACATGTGGGGGACACACTAACCTTAACCTCTCGTCCAGCTAGTTCACCCCTGTCTGGGTATGTTAAAGTTCAGCCATTCGTATATGCCGGTTTTTTCCCAGAGAGCAATGCTGAGTACCAGGCACTTAAGAGCGCCGTTGAGCGCTTAGCCTTAAATGATTCAGCCCTTGTCTACACGGCCGAGAACTCGCCTGTTTTAGGCTTTGGACTACGTATCGGCTTTTTAGGCATGCTGCATCTAGATATTGTTAGAGAGAGACTTGAGCGTGAGTATGATCTTTCACTGGTCGTTACTAATCCATCCACCGATTACCACGTAAGTTTAACTAACGGTGATGAACTAGACATAAAAAGCGCGGCAGAGTTGCCAGATCAGACCCTGGTTAAAGACATTAAAGAGCCCTGGGTTAGGGGAGAAATCATCTTGCCTAAAGCATATGTCGGACCACTACTTGGCTTAATCGTATCCAAGCGGGGGCACCAGACCAATCTGAGCTATGTAGATGAACAAGCTCTTATTAGTTTTGAGGCACCGCTGGCTAATCTACTAACTGACTTTTACGACCAGCTTAAGAGTTTGACTAGCGGTTACGGTTCGTTTAACTATGAACTGAACGATTACAGAAGCGAAGAACTGAAACGACTAGATTTTCTGGTTGCAGGTGAGCGGGTCGACGCATTGTCCGTTATGGCGCATAAAAGCGAGGTTGAATCACTAGCGAGGACTACACTTTCTAAATTAAGAGATATTATTCCACGCCAGAACTTTAAAGTATCTTTGCAGGCGGCAACCGGTGGCAAAATTGTAGCCCGCGAGGACATATCAGCGTTTAGAAAAGACGTAACAGTTGGTCTGTATGGTGGTGATGTGACCAGAAAACGCAAAGTACTAGAAAAGCAGAAAAAAGGTAAGCGTCGTTTAAAGCGTTTCGGTAAAGTAGATATTCCAGCCGAAGCCTTCTTTGTGATGATGCAAAAAGATAAGGACTAAGTGTGGAAAGTAACACTCTGACTTTAAAAGATCAATTTGAATCAGTGTTAGCAAATTACAATATCTCTGAGGATGGTCAGAAACTCTTACTTAATTTAAGAATGGTTCTACTTAACGGCCCATCAGCTTCAGGGCGTAACACTATTATTGATCAACTAATTAAGACGGGCGAATACCACAAAATAGTTTCAGACACTACTCGCTTGCCTCGCTATAACGACGGCATAAAGGAAGTAAGTGGCCAGTCTTATTGGTTTAGGAGCGAGGAAGAAGTGCTTGATGATTTAAGAAAAGGAGAGTTTCTAGAAGCCGAAATTATACATAACCAACAAGTATCCGGTATAAGTTTAAGAGAGTTAAAAACGGCATACGAAGACAATAAGATTGCTATAACTGACGTAGAAATAGGCGGCTTTAAGAACATAATTGCTTATAAGCCGGATACAGTTGGTGTAATTGTGCTTCCTCCTAGTTTTGATGCCTGGATGGAGCGCTTAAATAGCCGTGGGAAAATGCCTGAAACAGAAGTTTTAAACCGGCTAAAAACCGGTCAGCGTATTTTTAAAGAAGCACTTGGCATGGGCTCAATTAAAATTGTTGTTAATGACGTATTTACTCAGGCTGTAGCTGAGATAGATAGTCTCGCACACGGCGGAGAGTATCTAGAGAAGGATAGTAAATATAAGCTAGCCGAGACATTGCTGGCTCAGACCACGGCTTTTCTAAACAACCATAGCTAGCACTCTTGACTATAGAGTGCTAGTCATCATACAATGATGGTTAATGGACCCGAGTAATAAGCAAGGGTTTAGAATATGATAACTAAACGGCAGAACCAAATTTTAAAAGCTATTATTGAACAGTATGCTGAAGTAGCTAGTCCTGTCGGCTCTAATCTTTTAGCTAAAGTTTTTAATGTTTCTTCAGCCACAATACGGTCTGAGATGGCTGAACTTGAGAAGAACGGCTTTATTACTCAACCGCATACCAGCGCCGGTAGAATCCCGACAGATAAGGGTTATAGACACTACGTTAATGAGTTTAGTGAATTACAGCCATCGTCAGTGGATAACCGGGCAGAGAAAGCGCTAGCGGTTAGGGTTCAAGAAGGCGGCATACCGGAGCGTATTATTCGTAACGCTGTAGATACTCTAGTAGAACTTACCCATAACCTGGGCTTAGCTACTATAGGTAATCAGCTATATATTAGTGGCCTTGGCAACCTGTTTGGTCAACCTGAATTCATAGGTGGCGCACAAGTTAAGCAAGTAGCTGATCTTTTGGATAACTTAGAGCCGTGGCTAAGAGAGGTTGCGCCTAACAGGCCTCTCAATGTTTACATTGGCCAGGAAAATCCGATTGGTGGCAGTGCGGGTGTTAGCTTAATTATTTCCCGCTTTAGGAGTGGCTTTAGTGACAGTAGCTATATTGGCGTATTAGGCCCGACCAGACAGCAGTATCATGACGTCATGAATTTAGTTAGACGAGCCGGTCAGGAATTAGAGGAGACCCTAAGTGACAGATAGTCCCAAAAAACATACTACCAAGCCTAAAGTAGACACCACTGCTCTAGAGAGTGAAATTAATGATCTTAAACAGGCTCTTCTAAGAGAGCGAGCAGATTCAATCAACTTGCGTCGACAGCACGAAACTACGCTGTCTAATATGCGTAGCAATAGTTTAGCTAGAGTGGTTAGGGATCTTTTGCCAGCCATAGACAATCTTGAAAGAGCTCTAAAGCACGTGCCTAAGGATCTAGTCGAACATGACTACGTAAAAGGTGTTCAAGCCGTTGTTAAACAGTTTGAAAAAGCCTTAAGCGATTTAGGAGTAGAGCGTATAGCAACCGTTGGACAACCATTTGACCCAAATTATCACGAAGCAGTTCATATGGATGATTCTGCCGGCGGCGACAAAGAAGTGGTTAGCGAAGAGCTTATGGCTGGCTATAAGATAGGCGACGATGTTATTAGGCATGCCATGGTTAACGTTCGCACCCAAGCCTAATTAAACTCTTCTCGTAGTCTTTTTAATAACGCTTATGTATAATCTTTCTTATACGTAATAACTACTAAGAAAGATAACTATGGAACCTAATCTAAACCAAGATAGTGAAGAACAAATACCTCAAACAACACCAGAAACGTCTGAGCAGCCGGTGGTTGCACCAGCGGTAGACGAGTCGCCAGCGGTAGAACCAGAGATGACTACACCAGTGAACGACACGGCTATAGAAACGCCAACTCAATCCAGTGAGTCCCAGGTGTTTACTCCTCAATCATCTACTACTAACGAACCTAGTTCGCCATCAGAACCGGTTGCTTCAATTTCGGTCACGTCTGCGCCTAGCGCAGAAAGCATGGGACCAGTGAGCGGATCTTCTAAGAAAAGCTTTTTTAAGCGATGGTGGAAGAAACTAGCTATTATAGTAGCCGTCATATTGGTTTTGGGTGGTAGCAGTGCCGCTGCTTTTCGGTATGTATATTTGCCTAAACAACCCTGGTACATCTTAGATACGGCTCTTGAGAACACCTTGTCACAAAGTAACGTAAACCTTAACGCTACTATAAACACCACTTCTTCGGGTGTAGCAATGAAAATTCTAAGCCTAACTAAGGTTAACTTTAATAATAAGCAGGTTGATGAAAACATTAATCTGACAGTTGATGGTGTTGCTATTCCAGCTGAAATTAGGCTAGTAAATAGCAACCTGTACATTAAATTGGGGGACTTAAGCACACTAACTTCGCTCTTATCTACTCTAGGTGGAAGCAGCGCACAAGGTTTGGGCTCTACATTTGCCCCTTTGCTAAGCGGTATATCTAATCAATGGGTGGTTATAGACAGTACTACACTTGATTCGAACAAAGCCTATAAATGTCTAATGGAATCGAGTTGGACAACGTCAAGTAGCGATTCAAACTACATTGTGAACTCATATCTAAATAAACCTTTCCTAAATGTCTTGTCGATGACTTCGGATACGATTGGCTCAAGTTCTGAATACAAGATGAGTGTTAATCTAAGCGACAACACGGCTGCATCGTATCTTAACGGCTTAAATAACCTTTCTTCAAGCCAAAGTTATAACCAGTGCACCGGTAGCAAGAACACTACCATTACAGGAGATAACAAAACCAGGCCATTAACCATCTGGGTTAATAAGTCCACAAAGCTTATTGACCAAGTTGAATATGCTTCAAGTCAAAGTGGAGCATCTGGCAGTATAGATGCGTTAGTTAGCTATGGTACGGTAAATGTTCAAGTTCCACCTAATGCAATTCCGCTTGCGCAGTTGTTTGCTCAGATAATGGAGACTATGACGAAACAGGGCAATACACAAGGTTTACAAGCTCTTAATTCGCTAATGTCTAATCTCTAACAGATAAGAAAACCGACTCTAGCACTCTTGACATTAGAGTGCTAGTTTTCTAATATATACATATATCTAGCACTCAATAACATCATCTGCTAAAGGAAAGGAACATATTCAAATGGCAAAAGTAATAGGTATCGACTTAGGAACAACTAACTCGGCTATGGCAGTAATGCAGGCCGGGAAACCGGAAATTATTGCTAACAGCGAAGGTAATAGAACTACTCCTTCAGTTGTGGCGGTTAATAAGAACAGTGAACGTTTAGTCGGACAAGTTGCCCGTCGTCAGCAGGTCACTAATTCAAAGAACACTATTTATGAAGTTAAGCGTCTAATTGGCCGTAATTTTAGCGATAGCGAGGTTCAACGCGACCTTAAACTTATGGGTTACGAGATAAAAAAGAGCGGTAACAGCGTTAAAGTAGTTATGGCCGACAAAGAATACAGCCCGGAAGAAATTTCAGCTATGATTCTTACCAAGCTTAAGACTGACGCCGAGAGCTTTTTAGGTGATAAGGTAACAGAAGCTGTTATTACAGTCCCGGCTTACTTCGATGACAGTCAACGCCAGGCCACCAAAGACGCTGGCAAGATTGCCGGACTTGAGGTCAAGCGTATTATTAACGAGCCAACGGCAGCAGCTTTAGCTTACGGTTTAGATAAAAAGGGCAAGACTGATGAGAAAATTGCAGTTTACGATCTTGGCGGTGGTACCTTCGACATCTCAATTCTTGAACTTGGTGACGGTGTATTTGAAGTTAAAAGTACCAATGGTGACACCCACCTTGGCGGTGCCGACTTTGACCGCGTACTAGTCAATTTCTTTGCTGACGAATTTAAGAAAGACAGCGGCATAGACATCAGTGACGACAAGGCTGCTATGCAACGTCTGCGCGATGAAGCTGAAAAGGCTAAGATTGAGCTCTCTACAGCTAAAGAAGTAGACATCAACCTGCCATTCTTAACAGCCGATGCTGAAGGACCTAAGCACTTTGAGTATAAGTTGTCCCGTTCTAAGCTTGAGAGCTTGGTTGGCGACTTAATTAATAAGACAGAAGATCCATGCAAGAAAGCTTTATCTGACGCGGGCCTAAAACCAAGCGAAATTGATGCTGTTGTGCTTGTCGGCGGTATGACAAGAATGCCAGCCGTTCAGGAGAAGGTTAAAAATATCTTTGGTAAAGACCCGATGAAAGGGGTTAATCCGGATGAAGTAGTGGCTATTGGTGCTGCCATCCAAGCCGGGGTGCTTCAGGGTGAAGTAAAAGACGTCTTACTGCTTGATGTAACTCCATTGTCACTTGGTATTGAGACTATGGGTGGGGTTATGACCAAACTAATTGAGCGCAACACCACTATCCCTACTTCTAAGAGTGAAGTCTTCTCAACGGCTGCCGATAATCAGCCACAGGTAGAAATACATGTACTCCAGGGTGAGCGTGATATGATTGACGGTAACAAAAGCCTGGGCCGCTTTATATTAGACGGCATCCCACCAGCTCCTCGCGGTATACCGCAAATTGAAGTTACCTTTAACATTGATGCCAACGGTATTCTAAACGTAAACGCCAAGGACAAGGGAACTGGTAAAGAGCAAAGCATTACCATCTCGGGCTCCGGTAACTTAGACAAGAGCGAAGTTGAGCGGATGGCTAAAGAAGCTGAAACTCACGCTGAGGAAGATAGCGAGCGTAAAGCAGTGGTTGAAGCTCGAAACATGCTTGACGGCGTCATATACCAGGCTGAGAAGCTGGTATCTGACAATAAAGATAAACTAGATGAAGCCGATCAAAAGACTGTAACTGAGGCGATTGAGGAAGCTAAAAAGGCTGCTAAGGATGACAAGGCAACTAAAGACTCAATTGACTCTGCAGCTAAGACCTTAAGCGATGTCATGATGCCAATCGGCGCTAAGATGTACGAAGGCCAGTCTGACAAATCTAGCGAAGAGGGCACAAAGGAAGAAAAAGCTGACGATGCTCCGATTGAGGGTGAGATCGTAGACGATAGTAAAGACAAAAAAGAAGATAAATAGACCCTAAATTTTGTAAAAATAAAGCTTAAGACTTCCATTTTTAGGAGTTGTTAAGGTAAGGTAATTCTAATATGGCTCAACGTGACTACTATGAAATACTTGGCGTGTCTAAAGGTGCGTCAGCGGATGAGATTAAGAAAGCCTACCGAAAAGCAGCGATTGAGTCTCACCCAGACCGTGGTGGCGATGAAGCTAAATTTAAGGAAGTTACTGAAGCTTATGAGGTCTTAAAAGATCCCGGCAAACGACAAAGGTATGACCAATTTGGTCACGCTGGGGTTGGCGGGAATCCAGCCGGTGGCGGTTTTGATTTCGGTTCAAACCCAAATGTTAATTTCGACTTTGGTGATTTAGGTCTTGGAGATATTTTTTCCAGCTTCTTTGGCGGCGGGTTTAATAATCCAAATCAAGGGCAGCCCGGCCGGGGACACGATGTTGAAGCTAGGGTTGAAATTGACTTTAGTGAAGCTGTTTTTGGAACAGAGGTGGATTTAAAACTAACTCTCGAAGATGTTTGTGAGCACTGCAAGGGAAGTACGGCCGAACCGGGACATGATTTAAAAACATGTAGCACCTGCAATGGTAGCGGACAGATTACACGGGTTACTCGAACTGTTTTCGGCAATATCCAACAAGCCAGCATTTGTCACACCTGTAAGGGCAGTGGTAAAGTGCCTGAAAAAGTCTGCACAGTATGCAACGGCAAAGGTACTAAAGCTAAGGCGCAATCCATTAAGCTAAAAGTGCCGGCTGGGGTTGATGATGGGGCAACTATACGCCTACGTGAACACGGTGAAGCAGTCGCTAATGGTAAAAAAGGCGATCTATATGTCTTTATTAGGGTAAAGCCCCATAAGCAATTTACGCGTGAAGGAGATTTGATCCTAAGCGATGAGCACATAGATATGGTAACGGCTACTATAGGTGGAGAAATTGACGTCAATACGGTTGATGGGCCGGTTAGAATGAAGATTCCGGCTGGTACGCAAAGTCATAGCGACTTTAAGTTATCTGGCCATGGTGTGCCTCACTTACGCGGAGGCAGCCGAGGGGCCCACATCGTGACCGTTATAGTCGATACCCCAGTGAAGATTAGTAAAGAGCAACAAGAATTACTTAAAAAGTTCGCTGAATCAGACGGAGCTAAGGGTAAAAAAGGCTTCTTTAGATAAATAATGTTGCTCTTATGCTCTTCTTTTCAGATAATTATGTATATGAAACGCTTTAAAAGCGACGAAAACGGTTTTATACCCCTGTTAATAGCCATTTTAATTGTAGTTGCGGTAATTATTTACTTTGCATATTCTCGGGTACACCATTTCGTAAAATAGTTAGCTATGAATTACCACCCGACCGCCGTTGGAACAATTGAGAAAATTAGTTTGCCGGAATACGGCATAGAAGGTGTTCCAGCTAAAGTAGACACTGGCGCGGACAGTTCGTCGATTTGGGCTAGTAATATTGTTGAGAAAAACGGCGAACTTAGCTTTAACTTATTTGGTCCTACCTCACCCTTCTTTACCGGCAAAGAAGTTAAGACCCGTAAATACAACCATGTAACTATTAAGAATTCATTTGGGCATAAAGAAGTCAGGTATAAAGTCCATTTAAAGCTTAAGATTAGCGGCCGAACTATAAAAACTAGAATTAATCTGGCCAACAGGGCTAATAACCGTTTTCCAGTTCTGATCGGGCGGCGCACTTTACATGGTAAATTCGTTGTCGATGTGTCTAAACGGAATCAAGCTACGGGTAATCACCGCGTACTTATGCTGGTAACAGCTAAAAACGCTGCTAACAAACAGTTCGTAGAATCTCTTAAATCCAAAGGTATAGAGATTGAACAGGCTACATTCAATCAGTTGGTTTTTAACTTGGGTGGTGAGGGTAACCGGATTACGATTTCAACAACTGGGGAAGATCTGTCGGATTTTGGCCTAGTTTATTTCCGTACCAGCAAGATTAAAGGACAAAGTAATGTGGCCGCTGCCATCGCACTCTATCTCAGTAACCGTAACGCACCATATATAGACCGGGCGGTTGGTCTGTGCTCTGACCCTGACAAATTGTTTCAGTACATAGGCTTGTCAGATAATGGAGTTAATATTCCTGTTGGCGTATTCATGTTACCTAATTTACTCAAGGATTCTTATGAAAGATTGGTAGCAGATTTAGGCTCGCCGTTTATATTGAAGGATACGCAAGGCAACCGAGGAGAAAATAACTACCTCATTAATTCCCGGGCTGAGTTTGATCGGGCCTTAAGACAAGCCGAAGATTTAGGTTTCTGGATGATCGCCCAACAATATATAACAAACGATTGCGACTATCGTCTTATTACTCTAGGTGGACAAGTGCCACTAGTTATTAAACGGCAAAGAAAAGACGATTCTACACATCTAAACAACGTCTCAAAGGGTGGTAAAGCCGAAATAGTTGAAGCTTCATCATTACCGGATGTCTTGATTAATCAAGCTGTTATGGCTGCCAAATTATTTCATCTGCAAATTTCCGGAGTTGATTTAATACAAGACAAAGACAGCAAAACGTGGTATTGTCTTGAAGTTAATAAGGCACCCCTAATGTATAACGGAGCTTTTATTGACGAGAAATCGACAGCTTTCGCTAATTACTTATCCCAAAAGCTGTCCAACTAAAGATTAATAAAATAATAAAAATTATAATTTTAAGTTAAGGTTAAACTAGGTAAGCGTTATGAATATTGCGATTCTATCCCAGAGCAGGAAAAACTATTCAACCTCAAGATTAATTGAGGAGGCCGAAGCCCGCGGACACAACGTGCGCATGATTAATTATGCAAAATGCTACGTTACGCTAGAGCAAAACACTCCTGTTGTGATTTACCGAGGTGAAGTTCTTACTGACATTGACGCTATTATCCCTCGTATATCGGCTCGTTTAACTAATTACGGTGCTGCTATTGTGCGCCAGTTTGAAGTCCAAAACGTTTTTACTACCACTAGTTCAATTGCTATTGTGCGCGCCAGAGACAAATTGCGTAGCATGCAACTACTCGCTAAATCCGGTGTTGGTATACCAAAGACGGTTTTTGCCCGTGAGACTGCAGATTATGAAGGTGTGTTAGAGCAGGTTGGTGGTGCACCGGCTATTATTAAAGTCGCGCGTGGTACTCACGGTTCAGGTGTAGTTCTTGCTGAAACACGTAAAGCGGCCCTAGCAGTAATGCAGGCCTTTAATGTTGAAAACGTGAACTTCCTGGTCCAGGAATTTGTTGCTGAAAGCCGTGGTGAGGATATAAGGGCCTTTGTAGTTAATGGCAAGGTAATTGCCAGCATGATGCGAAAAAGCAAAGACGATGACTTTAGAGCTAACTTACATCAAGGTGGCGAAGGCATACCGGTTAAATTGACCGATGATGAGCGTAGAAGTGCTCAAAAAGCCGCTAAGGCTATGGGACTAACTGTGGCCGGTGTGGACTTGCTTCGATCTGACCGTGGACCACTAGTTTTAGAGGTAAATGCTTCCCCTGGATTTGGTATTGAGAAAATAACCGGACGTAATGTTGCTCAAAGCATTATTGAATACACCGAATACTTGGCAAAGACAGGACGTCGCAAGGACAAAGTCGGCGTCTAAAAACGCTCATGCTATAGTAAACATGTGACCTCTGGCGATATCTGGTTAGCAATTATTACCTTAGCGCCAATTGCATTAGTATATGTACTCCGCGCTAATGCTGCTCTAGTATATCTAAGTCTTTGTTTAGGCTATGTTCTTTATTCGTTTGATTCCCATAATGCACTAACTACGGTTAACTCCTTACACATTCATAACCCAACTAATATAAAGCCATCTTCTATTATGGTGAATCTGGTTCTTTTATTAGGTCCAACCGTCCTGACTCTAATTAGCCAAATAAATTCAATCAAGAAGAGTCGAAAACTAATGAACTTAATCCCAGCGGCATTTTGTGGCCTATTTACTACTCTAATAATCGTGCCAACTCTGCCGGCTTCAATTGCCGGTAAAGTTGAAATTACATCTTACTGGAGCAGTTTAACTCATTACCAGGCTGGAATAGTCGGAATCGGTGCTGCTGTAGCAATTTTATTCTTTTGGATGAACTCTAAACATAACGGCAAGAAGTATCATTCTGCAAGTTGAATATATTATCCAGTGGCCGGCCAACTTGGTCTATTATTAAAATGCGCCAATTAGCGTTTTTTTCTATCGGTTAAATAGTATGCTATTGCGACAAAAGGATGCACAAGTAGCATACCTATCACCCACCAAATTTTATTTCTATCAGATATATTTTTGTTTATTATTACATCAACAAACATCCATATTTCAAACGCGAGAATTATCAAGAGCAGGATAATGATTAAAACTGCAAAAGTCGCTAAGTGCAAAAGCAAGCCACCATACATACCTGAATTATATCACTCTAATTTGCTGAGTGGCTTAGTCGCAAAGACAAGAGCAAGTTCAACCTAGTTAAATAAGAATGGCTAGTTATAATCAACGATTCAATAAGTCTGCAATAATAAATTAAACTATCCACACTAATAAAAAATCAATTATCATCAAGAGACATTACTGGGTACATTGCAAGCAAATCATAATAGTGACCAATATCTTATCGACTAACACAAACATTTGACTAATATGTATACGTTGTATACATTGAATACATGAGTAATATTCAATATACAATTAGAAATATACCTTCACCAGTCGATAAAGTAATCCGCAAGCGATCAAAGCAAACGGGTAAGTCGTTTAATCAGACCGTTGTAGATTTACTGTCCTTACAGACTTTTGGCACCACAGAAATACCCGATAAATTTAATTTTGATTGGCTATATAACCAAAACACATTGGACGACAATTTTGATAAAGCTATAAAAGATATGTCACAAATAGATGAAAAGCTTTGGAAATAACTCATGCCTTCTTTTACCTTAGACACAAGTGCATACTCAGCATTTAATAGGGGAGATAAGCGTCTTAAAGACTGGTTTAATGCTGGCACAGATATTGTAGTCCCAACTATTGTTATAGGTGAACTTAGAGCCGGCTTTGCTGTCGGTAATAGAGCTAAAGAAAATGAAGAACTTTTACAGAGGTTCCTAGATAGCCCTAATGTGTTTATTGAAACAATATCTGACAGGACAACTAAAATATATGCGCAAATATACAGTGGTCTTCGAAATAAAGGTAGGCCAATTGGAACAAATGATATGTGGATAGCTGCAATTGCTCTTCAAATAGATAATGAACTTTTGACACTTGATGAAGGTTTTGAAAATATACCCGATCTTATGCTTGCAAGAGTCTAATTATTACTATTCTGGAGATCAACAAAAGAAGTAAGTTATATATTTTCACCCAAGAACTTCTTAGATGGAGAGTACTTCTGGATAATCTATATAGACAAGAGCAGCTCAGTAAGATATGAGTTACGCCTTCTTTAGTTGCCTTATCTCTTATGGCGTTTTCATCTAGCATATGCCCATGTAGTACTTTATATATACTCTAACTCTGTAAAACAAAAGGCCACAAAGCTTGTGACTTTAATTCATATCTGCAAGAAGTGTCTTGGAGGGCCATCGTGAACGCTGTAGCCACCGAAATGAAGTTGGTTAATAATGAAATCTGCAGCCTATGATTTGTATCTCGTCATCCGTCACGCTGTATACTAGCCTATTCTTCTCATCTATGCGCCGTGACCAAAATCCTGCATAATTTTCTTTAAGTGGTTCTGGCTTACCTATACCTTCAAATGGATTCCTTTGAGCATCGACTATTAGTTTATTGATTTTCTTAAAAGTTTTTCTGTCCTGGTTAACCCAAAACTGATAATCGTCCCATGCTTCAGGAGTAAAGATTAGGTTACGCATTATCGTTTTAATCTTCTACTAAGTCGTGCTTCTCAAATCTACCAGCACGAAGAGAAGCGATAGACTTTTCCAGATGTTTTCTATTTGCGGGACTACTATTTAAATAATCGGTTTCAACCTTAGAGTTGTACTGGTCTAAAGTCATAACAACAACCGTTTGTCCGTCATTACGAGTAATCAATAGTACATCTTTGTCGTCAATGACACGGTCAAAATAAGACTTAGTATCTTTACGAAACTTTGAGATAGATGTAACATTCATGGTACTTTTTATTGTACTCTAGGTGATACAGCATGTCAAGAGTTAAGGAGTTGCTGTGGTTGTATATTACCAAATTGAAGGGCCATCGTGAACGCTGTAGCCACCGTAGTTAAGGACAGCAAGCAATTGTGGATTGCTGCTATTTAAGTCGAATCAGAGTTATGTATCTTTGAATTAGCAATCTAAAATGCTCGGTTATACTTCACTTATAACGTCAAAGCCTTTAAAGCTACCCGTAATTGCTAGGCCTATAATTTTGCCCCGACATTGTCTCCTTTGACGAATTTTTTTTGCCGTTTCGTTAAGAGTAGAGCCCGACCCAACAGCATCATCTATAAGCAAAATATTATTGTAACTATCATTGCCCTCAACAACAATTGTCTCCTTAGCGTTAATTATCCTGTCTTCAATTTTACTAAGAGTTTTTTGTGGCACAGCCACTGGCGTTTTAACTTTATTAATTATCAAGGTTCTTACGTCAAGGTTTAGTTTTTTCTGAATTTGTCTTATAAGTTGCAGCTCCCTTTTAACTGTAGGTGGTATAAATCCTATACCGTCAATGTTATATTTTCTAATCACCTTTAGAACGGAGGGTCTAATGGTCTCAGCCAGCTCATTGATTAGTTTTCTATTTTGGCTCTGTTTAGCAAACAATAGCAGTTGGCCAAGTTTTGTTTTGCCAAAAATCTCAACAGCGTAAAAATCAATATAGAAAACCTTGTCAAGGGCTACGTCATCAAAGCTTGATTTCATCTTGTGCATACCATCGATCAGGCCTTGCTTCTTGTATTTTTGGTACTTAGCAACCGTTTTTTGATAAGTAGCTGCAGTCTTTATAGGATCAAGTTTCCTTTCCTCGCACCAAACAACAAAACCATCCAAACCTTCTAGCATAGTTCCTCTGGGGGTAATGTACAGGAAATTATCTCTAACGGTGTCTTGAATGGCTTTATCTATGGATTTAAGTCGATCCCTCCTTACTTCAGTATTATTTGCTTCAGATCGTATAGAGTAATAAACCTTCGGTGGTTTCCCTGTTTTTACAACCACGCCATTGTCTAGCAAGGTCTTAAGTTGTTTGCGCACAGCACGGTCAGTTATAGCCAAATAGTCTACTAGCTCAGAACCTGTTGCTTGACCACGTTCTTGTACATATTGAATTATCTTTTGTGAAGAATTCATACAACCAGTATACCATAAAAGTTCCTAGTACACTAGGAACTAGGAACTAATGTACATTGTTTCTGGTGGAGGGCCATCGTGCACGCTGTAGCAACCGAGGTCAGAAATGATAAAAGTCGATTCATTGTTAAAATGGTGGCATGAATGTCTATAAATCAAAATACGGCAAGCTATCTGGTAGCTCGTATGATGAACTTGCGCCAGTTGCACGGGCCGAGTTTCAGCGCATCAAAAAGCTTACTAAGCGCCAACCTTATGTTAGGTCGGCGTATTTTTCAAAGGATAAGATATTCTTGTCATTATTCTGGGAACACTTAGCCCAAAAACACAGAGGCGACAGGACTAGCAGGTTAAAGTTGTATATTTGTGCAATTGATTTGCTGCGACACACAAAACAAGCCCCAGACACAATATTCAGAGCCGATGATTTGAATGTGCTACTCCACCGTTTTCTGGGCGAAACCAAAGGCGGGGAACAATTCTATGTACAAGTCAAAGAAAATAAGCGTACAGGACGTAAAGATTTTATGTCCGTCTTCCCGAGAGGCAAGCGCAAATAAAAAGGCCTTCCGCGTTGTAGCCTAGAAACTACGGGCCGAAGGTCTTACTTAGATACTAGCAAAGGTGTGCCACAAATGCAACATGAATATGAGACAAAAATTCTGCGACCTAGGAAGTTACTGTAGTAATATACAACCAAATTGGAGGGCCATCGTGAACGCTGTAGCAACCGCAATCCAAAATAGCCAA
>JAJYJU010000009.1 GCA_021789195.1 bacterium
CTGTTCTTAAAGGCGATTGAGCCATTTGTAGAGCTAGATTGACCAAGTACCAGCTGGTTATTAGTCGTATCTACTCGTAGTACATATTTACCGGTACTGTTCTCGACAGCGTAAGCGGCGGTTGAATTGGCTGAGGTTTGAAGTAATTCACTGGGTGCTGTTGCGCTGCCAGTAATAGTGTTGGTTATGCCCTGCCCCTGCAAAACAAGATTACCGGTTTGGCTTGAGCCACCAAGGGTTATAGTGCCGGTGGTAGTCGCACCGCCAATCGCATAAGTTGATGCTCCAACGCCGTTTAAGCTAAAGTTACCAGTTCCAACGGAAAGAGTTAAGGCGTTTGCGCCAGTTGTATTGCCAATTGAAGTGGATGAAGTATTAGTTGTGCCTATGCTAACGGTTCCATTTGTTCCGGTTCCATTAGCCAAGCCGGCATCAATAATTACGTTTCCGCCGTTGCCGTTAGTACCACCGCCTGCACCGGCGCTTAGAGTAAGATTACCTCCGGCTAGCGTTGTTGCTCCTGTGCCGGCTGCACCAGCTGTAATACTCAGAGCCACGCCTGCAGTAGAAGCCGGAGCAGTTGCAACTGAAATGCTATGAGCGGTTGTGTTTGCGCCGAATGTCAAATCACCGGTGTTATTTAAGGTAAAGGCGTCATTGCCGGCGGCTTGAAGTTGAACTAAATTACCGGTGCCGGTCTTGTTTATGTATATGCTCGAGTTGGCTGATGAGTCGGTTTGGAGTCCCTGTCCTAGCCAGACAAACTGTGTGCTGGACAGTCCGTTCAGCTCCCCGGCGTTTAGGGCGTACGGACTAGCGGTTAGGCGCTGCATTGGAAGCATTTCCCCGTCGGGAGTACAGGCACTGAATGTAGTACAAGTGGTAGATACTCCGGCTACGTTCATAGATAACCAAAGCGTATTCTGATTCCAGTTAACACTGGCGCCGAACGGTGTGATTGAGCCAAGCTCAACCGAAAAGAAACCGTTCACAACTTTAACGCCTTGGCTGTTGTAGTTTAGATAATCCTCGGTCCAGTCAAGCGTTCCGGCAGGCGTACCAGTTGTATCTCCGGCACTTAAACCATTACCGTCCTGGTAGACTTTAAACTCAATATTGTAAAATCCATCCGGCACAGTTGCACCTTGCGCGTTAAGCAACCGGCCCTGAAACTCAATTGTCTGATTAATACCTGTGGCAGCGCTGGCTGAGCTTGGAGCAAGAAAGACAAATAAAGCCAACGCCGTCATTAAGACAGCCCCAAGTGTGTATTTTTGAGCTTTTGTCTTTACACCCAATCTCATCTGTTTTGGAAGATTTATTAGCAACAATTCCAGCAACGTTTGCTAGAACTATTTTCTTTTTCCCCTCGTGTTTATTTACTCTATTAACTATAAGCGTTTATATAGATAATTCAACGTTATTTTAGTGCTAAGCGTGGCCGATTGGACGGAGTGTTGGAGCCGGTCTTAAAGCTTCAGCTAGAATGTGTTTTTCTCTTCTCTCGCCTAACCAAAAACTAACTACTAAAGTTACAGATATGGCATAAAGTGGCCATAAAACCAGTAGCTTATTACTTGAAGAGGTTTTTGAATTAGTTGAGCCAATAATATTAGCCGGCTGACCGTTTACCACTGCTGCAACGTCCAAGAAAGCAACGTGTTGCTGGCTATCGCTACCCTGGATTGAGATTTTAAATGTGCCCGGCTTCTTATATGTATGAGCGGCATTAACAGTCGTATTGGTGCTTGATGGCAATACTTGATTAGTGTTGTCTCCCCAGTTAACGTTTAGGGCGAACGGTCCGACGCCCCCTAGCACGCTTATTGGGACATTTAACTGCTGATTAGGGAAAGTACCCCTATATACCGCACTGGTTTCTAAAACCAGCTGTGTGGCCGTGAAATTAACGTTTAAAAGCGACGAGGCGATTGGAACGGTTACGTTATATGTCACATTGGTGACTTTTGAGGTTGGTCCCGCCTGATTTAGAGCGTCATAAACCACGGCAGTAAGAGCGTTAGCACCATACAATAAATCTACTTGGAGTGAGTAAAGGCCGTTACTACTACATGGAGTAGAGCCTGCAAATATGTTGTTTTTATATATTTCTACCAGAGTGTTTGGGGGGCATGTTCCACTAACTGTCACCGGGGTGCTTGAAAACGACTGCAGATTGGTCGGATCGGTAATGGTAGCGCCTGTAGTCGGTGGTGCAGATGGCATTTCGCCGGACAGACTGACAGACGAAGATGAAGGTGGCGGACTGGCTGAAGCCATGATCGAGACGGTAAATATAGATAGCATAACTCCCGCAATAAGCACTATTAAACCTAGCGCACCGTAAGAGGTGTGCTCGTGCGGTCTTAGTTTGCCGCTATGAGGACGGCTCTTTAGTCTTGCCTTGGCAGGCATGGTATTTTATAACCTTTTTGTTTTTGTTTTATTAACTATCTGGAATTTCTGGCTTTGTTAATAATGTATGTATTATACCTCTTGAACAGGAAGCGTAGCAAGAAGAAGCCTCCGATTAATATCACTAGCCAGATAATGATTAACTCTACCGGAATGACCCAGAAAGTCAGTGTTCCACTTAAGACTTTGTTTTGCTCGCCGTAAGTAAGCTTAAAGGTTGCGCTGTATCTGCCGAATAGGCGTTTATGCGTAAAGTCTACCGAGTTAAGCAACTCCGTAAACTTTCGACTGCTGGATGGCAAGATATTGCCCTGCCCTTCGTTAATATTTAAAGCTATAACTTCATGACCGAACATATCCTTAATCGTAACGACACCGTAAGGTGCAACGTGGACATTGCCGGTGTTTTTAATAATTTCGTTAAAAGTCAGAGGTATGTTTTGGAAGAAACTGCTTGGATTAGCACCGTTCTGCGAGACATTAAAACTACTTGTGGCCAGGTTCTCGACTAAATGCCCGTTTACGGTAAGAAGCACTAACGCTCCCAGACTGGCACTTAGCGATACTCCGCTTGATCCAGATAAAGAAGGTGGTGTACCGGTGAAACGAATTACGCCGTAGTGGCCACCAGGAGAAGCGTCAGCCGGTATATGAATAACGACGTTTAGATATTTAATCTGCTGGGGTTGGAGCAGAAGAGTTGGCAAGGGATTAACGTATCCTATCAGGGAGTATGGATCATTGGGGCTGCTGTTAAGTAAAATTTGCGGTACGCCACTGTCTCCTTTGGCTGTAAAATCATTAATTTGGTTGGTTACGACCAACGGTCCTGAGGAAATATCTCTTAAGTCAAGTTTGGCGGTAATTGTTTGTCCGGGATTGCCGCTAACCTCAATTATTGGCGGTGCAATCTCTAATGCCTGACCCGAGCCCTTTAAGCTTGATTGAGTGGCCGCTAGAGCCATTTGTGGCGCATATAGGCCAAGTATTGATACAACTAGTAATAAACTTAAGACAACTCTTTTAGACATTCTCATAATCGATACATTACTAGAAGGTGGCCGTAGCAATGTACGTAAGCGTTGTTGTATAGGTTCCCGGTGGTTGTTTGCCTGGCACATTTACAATATAGGATACAGTATAAATCTGCGCGTCGGTAGCTACAGTTGGCGTTCCGGTTGAATACCCACTGTTAGCAACTATGTCTCCAGAAGTAAACTTAAATGTATTAGCCGTGCCATATCCGGTATCCGGAAAGCCAAAATAATTTACCCCGTCAGACGCTGGAGTTAAAGCAGTGCCCACTGCGGGTGTTGTGTTAACTTCAAGGTTCATACCAAACTGTCCTGTACCAATAATTGAGGTTGTTGCCGTGCCCATGGCCGTAATAGTATTGGCACCGTTAGTCAGTGTTGCACCGTTTACAGTAATTGCATAGCCTTGGCTAGCATTGGTTGAGGCTGCCATTTGCGATTTGGCTGTTGCGGTAGAAGTTGGCGAAAATAGCTGATTAAAGCTGACGTTTCCAGCCGTTGCTGTGGTGCAGTCTGGTACTCCAGATGTTTCACTAACCGTAGCACCGGTACAGAAAATTAGCGATTCAGGCATGGTTCCGGTAAGCACTATTGGGTTGGCGGTGGAGGCCGCAACCGTTCCAGTATCTACCGTTGATCCGGTCTTATTAGCACCAGACCATGTAGTAATCCAAACATAAAATGTGTAGTTAGCAGTAGTAGGGTTAGTAACAGTATCGAGCTGCACGGTTAAGGCTGTGTTCGCGGCTGGTGTATAGGCCGTAGCGGAGGAAATATATGGATCAGCATTAGTTGTGTTAGTGATTGTAAATCCGCTTAAAGCCGCTGAGGTTGACGCTCCAATAGTAGCGGAGGTAGTTGTAAGACCGGTTACCGTGCCACAGGTACCGCTAGCTGCAGTACAATATTGAAATTCAATCGTTTGAATAGCTGTACTAGACGGAACTGTAAAATTAAACAGATGATTAACGACCCCGCCTGGATTAGAGCCACCAGCTGCCGCTCCGGCTTGTAATGTTAGACTTCTGTTTGTTATTTGGGCCGCAATAACTTTAGGTTGCATAAATACTGGGGCAATTATTGCTCCGATCATTACCACAACAACCACAAAGTACAGCCTCCCAAGGTTCCGCCTCGAGATCATGTGGGAATATTAGCATGACCGCTTTGGGGCTGTCAAAACTTTGTTATATATCTAGAATGTAGCTGTGCAAATGTAGGTCAGTGTCGTAGTGTAAGTACCGGCTGGCTGCTTACCAGGCACGTTTACTATATATGTAGAAGTATAGATCTGTGCGTTGGTTCCTACCGCCGGAGATCCGGTTGGATAACCACTGTTTGCTACCGTGTTACCAGTCTGAAATGCATAAGCATCTATTGTGCCGTATGCAGTCTCTGGGTATGCAAAGTAATTTGTTCCGTCAGAAGCTGGCGTAATTGCTGAACCAGGCGCTGGTGTCGCTGTTGCGGTCGTGTTAGCTACTAAGTTCATTCCGAATTGACTTGTACCGTGAACTGGCGCTGTTGCGGTCGGTCCAATTGCCGTAATCGTATATGCACCGTTAGTTAATGTCGCTCCATTTACTGTAATCGCATAACCACTTCCAGCGTTGGTTGAGGCTGCCATCTGAGAAGTTGCAGTTGAGGTATATGTTGGCGAGAATAAGGTAGTAAAGCTAACCGTACCGGGGGTTGCAGTCGTACAATCAGGCACACCACCGGTTTCGCCGACTGTCGCTCCCGTGCAGAAAACTAGCGATTCAGGCATGACACCGGTTAATTGGATTGGGTTAGCGGTTGCTGCTGCGACCGTACCGGAATCTACCACGCTACCGGTTTCGGTAGGACCTGACCATGTCGATATCCAAACATAAAAGGTCAGGTTGGCTGTACTTGGGTTAGTTACGGTATCTAGTTGCACGACAAGGGCTGTATTGGCTGCAGGAGTATATGCCGTAGCAGAAGAAAGATAAGGGTCGGCGTTAGTCGTGTTAGTAAGCGTAAATCCACTTAATGCCGCAGAAGTAGCTGCCCCGATAGTTGCTGATGTCGTAGATAATCCTGTTAATGTGCCACAAGTACCACCAGCCGCATTGCTAGCAATCGTACAGTAATGAAACTCAATTGTTTGAATAGCCGTACTGGTCGGCAAGGTAAAGCTAAAGAGGTGATTAACCACGCCGCCAGGGGCTGAACCGCCAGCAGAGGCGCCGGCTTGAAGGGTTAGACTTCGGCTGGTTATTTCGGCGGCAGATGATTGAGATGGAACTGCGAAGGAAGCAATTGTTCCAACTAGTAATAAAGCTATCGTTAGATATAGAAGTCTCTTAATTTTTATAAGCATTTTTTATTTTATTTAAGTTTTTTATTTTTTAGTATTCAAAAAAATACTACCAATTCATAGCATCCCTTGTCAACACCCTAATGCTTAATTTAATAGGTGCCTGTGCATATAATGTTTTGAACGGAGGTGTATTGACCGCCGGGAGTTATATCCGCCACATTAACTATGTAGCTGATTGTATAAATAGTTAGACCAGAACTCTGCGAGCCGGTAGCTATAACGTCACCACTGACAAAACGATAACTATTGGCTGTGTTGTAGTTAGTTGCGGCAGCTCCTCCGGCACCAAACTGTCCAAGGCTGGGGTTGGCGCCAAAAGATATAGGATTGGTATTTGCTACTAAATTAATACCGAATTGATCAGTTCCGATGGTTGGAGCACTGTTGGCGCTTAAAGCATGGATTTGAAAGCCGTATGAGTTGGTTGGTGGCGTGCCAGATATCTGTACGACGTAGCCGTAGCTGGTGTAGTCACTTACTTCAAACTGAGAGGTAGTAGTTGTAGTAGAAGTTGGCGAGAAGCTACCAAAGCTTGGAGCAGCCGTTAAGATGGCGAACGACAAGGCCGGATCGTTGGTTGTTTCATGCCCTGTCTGAGCCTGATAATTTGTACCAGTAGAAGTTCCGACTCCAATTAACGCGCCAGATTGGGACGCCTGATAATTAGTAGATTGAGAATTAACCGTACCATTACCACCTAAAGCGGTTTCGATTAATTGGTAATTCGGCGAGGTGCTGGCCGCGGCACCGGCAAAGCCAATAACAGGTAATGCCCACAAAAAGGCATAACCCAAATAGATAGAAAGCTGCGCCCTTCTTCCCAACACGCTCATGTTTGATTATTATATATGTATTGACGGATAAAATATAAAAAAGGGACATGTAAATAAGGTGGCGAACGTTCCCCTAGAAGACGCGAAAGATAAATCCCAGGTTAGCAACGAACCCGAGACTCTTAAAGAACGTGGGGATAATAGCGAAAGTCCGGCAAAAGTAGATTCAGTCTCTAAAGACGGTAAGGTTACCAAAACACAGGTAACAGATATTGAGCGCAAGCACCGCTTAAGGTCATATCGGCCGACCCATAAGGCTACCTTCATTGGCTTAGGCGTTGTCTTAGTCATATTAGGTATTAATGCTGCAATATTGGGTTTTCTAATTAAGAAAGAAGGGGCTAATTCAAAGGCGATTAGCAGCCACGGTGTAAGCATTAGCCCGGGTGTACTTAGTAAGCTAGGTGTGAGTGATTCACAGATTGGTAACTCTAACGAAAAGCTTACAATTGATCCGGCCGCCCAATTTAACTCAACTCTAACTGTAGCCGGTGATGCCAAAATTGGCGGACAATTGCACCTAAACTCAGATCTAAACGCTACAAACGCCAATTTAAGTCAGGTTCAAGTCGGCAGCGCCACAATTAACTCGGTTAATATTAACGGCAATGCCACAGCTTCCACTCTAAGCGTACGCAATAACGTGGCAGTTAATGGTGCGGCTATCTTTCAAAATGATGTAACTGTCGGCCAGCTATTAAGCGTTGACAGCAGCGCAGCTATCTCAAACAACCTTTCAGTCGGAGGTCAAATTAGCGCAAACAGTTTAACAGTAGGGACTCTGACTATAGCCGGTACTATTACGGTAGGTTCGCATATTATTACTACCGGTTCATCACCTTCCGTTAGTGTTGGCTCAGCTTTAGGCAGCAATGGCACGGCAGGCATTAACGGCAACGACAGTGCGGGCATAATTAATTTAGGAGTTGGCAATGGTCCGACGGGCTACTTGGCCGTACACGTAAGCTTTAGGTCGGCCTATTCACTAACGCCGGTTGTGGTAATAAGTCCACTCGGGAACTATGCGAATTTCTACCTTTCGAATCTGACTTCTACCGGCTTCGACATTGACGTACCTAGCAATTTGGCACCCGGTGGCTACCAGATTACATATATCGTTATTCAATAGGCTATATATCTAAAAACAGCAGGACTTCGTCATCTTTGGCGGTTACAATACCGTTACTGACCTTTATATGAGTATCTTCTTTATCTGTGCCAATAGTTACTTCACTGTCAGGATTAATGACTGAAAAGAAACTGGCATGACCGGGTAGGATGTCGAATTTGCCCACTTTATTTATACCGGACACTACTTGAGCTTCACCGTCAAAGTAGAGCTGAAACGGTGACCGAGCGGTAACCTTCAGAGTTGGCGCTGCCGTGTCTGTCATCTTATTTTTCTTTTCGTCTAATTAAGCGCCTTCTTTGCGGTTCGGGATTACTGGGTTCAGCTTTTGTAGTAGGTGTTTTAATGCCCAGTATTTCTTCAACACCGCTTAAAGTCTGCTCCCGCGTAAAGTACTGTCCTTCTTTACCGGTTAAGTGTTCGGACACGGTAAAGTTCTGCGAGAAGAAAGTAATTAGTTTACTGGCATTCTCATAATCCGCTCTATCGACAGGCGATAGCTCATTAACGCCAATAATGGCAACGATGTTCCTCAATGACTCATACTTTTGCATAATGGTCTGGACCTTTGAGACAAGGTCGTAATGGCGTTGGCCGACAATTTGCGGCGTAAGCAGTGATGATGAGGTTTTAAGCAAATCGACAGCTGGACGGATGCCCTGCTCGGCAATCGAACGAGATAGCACTAAGACTGAGTCAAGCTGTTGCTGGATTGATTGCACTGCTGGGTCGGAAAGATCGTCGGCTGGCACGTAAATTGCCTGGACGGATGTAATTGAACCTTTTTCGGTTGAACTTAAGCGATCCTGCAAACGCCTAAGGTCAGAAAAAACATTAGCCGCGTAGCCACCTTCGCTCGGCACCATACCAAAGTTGGTAGAGATTTCTGTCATAGCCTGAATATGACGGTAAATGTTATCTACGAAGAACAGGATATCCCTACCCTCTTCATCTCTGAAGTATTCAGCGGCCGTAGCTGCCGCCGGACCAACCATTGACCTAATTGCCGGAGTTGAGTCCATCTGACCAAAGAACATGACTGTGTTTTTAAGCACACCGGTTTCTTTTAGGGTCTCATATAGCTCATTACCTTCACGAATACGCTCACCAACACCGCAGTAAATAGACAGATTCTTAACATTTCTCGTAACATTATTAATTAGCTCCATAGTTAAAACGGTCTTGCCGACACCGGCGCCACCGACGATACCAATTTTGCGACCTTTCACAAATGGGGTTAAGAAGTCGATGACTTTAAGGCCGGTTTCCATAAGCTCAAGTTGCTGAGTCTTACGGTACTGCTTAATACTGCTTGGTTCGCTAATAACACGTAGATTTTCTTTGATTGGCGGTTCGTTATCTAACGGTTCTCCAAGAGCGTTAAACACTCTGCCAAGCGTTTTAGGTCCAACCGGCACGCTGACTTTTTTCTTAGTGCGCTTAACTTTCATGCCGCAACGTAGCTCGGTAGAGTTAGTTATATTTGTGCATATTGCGCCCATGCTACTGAAATACATGACCTCCAGATAGACGTCATTCACTCCTTCGACACTTAACAGTTCTCTCTCATCTGGCTTTGTGCCAAGAATTTCAACTTCTACCATTAAACCTTTTAGAGCGACTATCTTGCCGACGTAGTTAACATCATTTGGTAGATTGTTGTTATTATCCGGCATGTTGGTGCATCCTTTGTTTACGCTTCAAACTGGTAATAACTTCACGCATTTGGCGGTCACTTTGGGCTCGTTTAGAACGGTTGTACTCCATAGTGTATTGGCCGACTATTTCTGAAGCTCTTTTTTTAGCTATCGACATGGCATTGAAGCGACTAGCGTCCTGAGCTAGGGTGGATTCTAGAATTACCTGGGAGAAGGCCATGCTCATCATGGCGGTTTCCATAATTTCAGCTATTTCATCAAGTGAAGGCTCAAAGATAGTGTCCCTTTCACTTATGACACTTTCTTGCTCCTCAGCACTCTCACTCATAGTTTTAATGGTTTGAATTAAATCGATTGTCTTAATATCTTGGACTCCAATTGAGACATACTCCTCGTAGTAAACCTTGGCGTTCTTATATGGAGCAATTGAATTAATCACCGGGCTGACATCAATGTAGTTTTCGCTCTCAGGGACTCTAAAGTAACGCACGAAGTTTATGCCACGCTGTCTGAGTTGCTGGGCGCCATGACTGCCTAGAACGATGATGTCCGTGGTTTTAGGGTCATAATCTTTCAGAACAGTTTCGATTAAGCGTAAATCTATATCGCCGGATAGACCAGCCTCAGCCGATATAACAACGTAGACGGATTTATCTCCGGATTTGCCCCCACGGTGAGTTAGACGCGATTCAGGATCAACTCTAAGCAAACTGTACTTTGACCATAGTAAATTAAAGAAGTCCTTGCTTAGTTCAACCTTATTCTTAATTTTAGCAATCTGGTTCATAGCCAGCGATTCGAAGACGCTGGTTAGATCCTGAACAGTAATAATCTCTTGGGTTTCTTGCAGAATGGCATTAGGTCGTCGCATTGGCGCTATCCTCCTGCTTGCTTTCTTCGTTTTCGGATTCGACTACTCTATGGCTGTGCTTCTTGAGCAGTTGTTCTTCAAGTCGGTCAAAATCCTTATCGTCCTTGGCTTTAGAAGCTACTTCTTTAGCCGATTGCTTAAGCGCAGCTATGTCTAAATCGGCATCAGCGTTATTTAAAATTACGGTTTCTAGCACTAGTTGCTGCTCAGCTAAGGAATATAGTTCCTCCGGGCGTTGCTTTAAGACTTCATATAACTGCTGGCCTAACCTTAAATCGGTTTCAGCCTCTTTAGACAAATTGGAGCCAAAGTGAGAAAACTCAGCTGCCCGGTTATATGCAGCCAGTTTCTGAAATAAAGTTCCGGACAATTGCTTCTGGCGAACCGTTTGAGCCTGACCACCTACGCGCGAGACAGACAGTCCGGCATTAACGGCAGGGCGAATACCGCTACGAAAGGTTTTAAGGTCTAAGATTATTTGTCCGTCGGTAATCGACATGATTGACGTTGATAGATATGACGTGATGTCATCGTTTGGAGTAATAACTACTGGTAGGGCAGTTAAGGTTTTCTTATTACTCGATAGCTTACCGGCTCGCTCAAGTAGACTGGAGTGAGCATAGAACATATCTCCAGGGTAAGAATCTCGGCCGGGATCGACTTCTTGGAATAATGATAGCTGGCGATAAGCCTCAGCGTGAGAAGACAGATCGTCGTATACCACTACAACATCACGGCCACTTTGCCATAACTCTTCGGCTATTGCGCAGGCTGAGTACGGAGCAAGATATGATTGGGTTAGAGAGTCGAATATGTCGGCAATTACTACAATCGTGTGGTCCATGGCGCCTGAAGTTTCAAGACCGTTTAAGAGTGCTTCAATATCTACTTTTCGTTTGCCAATCATGGCATATATTACGATTCGGTCAGTCCCTTTTTGATTTGCACTTAGTTGTCTTAAGAGTGTGCTTTTACCGGATTTACTATCACCTAGGATGGCAATACGCTGACCTAAAACGATTGGGAAGAACATGTCTACGGCTGGCACACCGCTAGGTAACTGCTCATTAAGCATGCTTCTTGCCATTATGCCTGGGGCTGGATTAAAGATACCTGATCTCTTTGAGGTGCGTATACTACCCTTGCCATCAACTGGATTGCCAAGCGGGTTTATTACTCTGCCGATTAGTTCCTTGCCGACCGGTATTTGAAGCATGTCATTCTCCACTACCGCAAGTGTGCCCGGTGCAATCTTTTCTGAATCAATGTTAAACAATATGACACGGTCATTGTAGGCTTCCCTAACTAAGCCTCTCTGCCCGTCTTCAAACAAGACTTGAGCGCCAAGACGAACGCCGCGTAGTCCTTTAACTTCAATAATAAAGCCGTTGGTTGAAACAACCTCGCCACTTAGCCGGTCCTGCTCAATAAGCTTTTGAAATTTAGGGTTATCAAACATGGTTGGCAATCAATTCGTTAAGTTTTGGCTGGACAGAAATAATTTGCTTACGAAGTGACCAGTCATATATATGGCTACCGGCCACAACTACCATGCCACCTAAGAGCGACTGGTTATAGCTAAAGTCAATAAGTACATTAGAGGTAATGTTTTTGCGCACCCAAACCGACATCTGCTTCTTTATTCCGGCTCCGGGTAGGGCGGCTAAGGTAATTTTAATTCTTGGCAGAGCCGAGTACATTTTTTCAAGCGAGGATATAAGACGATCTAAATCTGACAAGGCTAGCTTATTATTGTTTACTATAAGATTAATTAACTCATTTGACGGGCGGGAAAGTTCCGGTTTTGTTCCTCCGGCCCGTTTAGTGACACGGGCTTTAATACTGCCGTGCCGGGCATAAGTTTGGTAATCTTTAAGTTCTTCAATTACGCCTTTTAAGTCCTCGGCAGAAATAATATCTTCCGGCAGATCGTACTTCATGAATTAACCGCCGCTTTAAATTCATCTTTATGCTGTTCAAGAGTCTTCATTAGATAATCCATTTGGGCTCCTAGATCTACCTCATGCCCCATAGCTTCGAGCAAAAATGCCATTACTGCATCAGACAGCTTGTGATCGATTAAATCTATCAGGCGATCTTGTTCGGCCTTGGCGGCTTCATCCATCTTAGCTTTCAGTTCGCTTTGATAGTTATTGGTCTGGCTCTTGGCGTCATCAAGTTTGCCTTCGGTTTCAGTTTGATAATCCTTAATTAGTTTGGAATAGGCGTCTTGTTCACGGGTCAGCATGTCAGCCGCAAGACGATCGACTACCCGGTTAATTTTGTCAGACGTAATGCCAAGCTCCTTACTTAAATGCTCGATCGATGCATCAAGTAGCTTTTGATATTTGGCTTCAGCTTCAAGCATTAGTTTTTCCCTAACCTCTTTATCTAGGGATGGCTCGGTGTGATGAGTTGATGGAGTTGGCTTAGTTTCTTTTTGAGGGCGGAAATGAGCCATGGCATGCCTAAAAGCAATGGTTGCGACCACCCCTATGATAAAAACGTCAAAGTATAGAAATATTTGTAAGAATAAGTTCATCCCACCCCGCTTAGCTTAACCTCGTTAAAATTAGGAAAATAGCAAACAGTGCTACTGCAATTATACCTACAACTAATGCAGATAACTGCATTACGTTCCTATAAATGGCTGATTGAGCCATTGGGTTGCGCCCGACTGAAATAATACTACCGTGAATCAGTGAGTAAATTATGCTGACTACGGCAACTAGGGTTAGAAGGAAGATGACCGAACTTAAGATTATGGGCAGTGTTTTAACTTGCTTATTGGCGATAGCGTTAGCCAGGTTTTGAATTGCTGTCGGGATTAATGTTTTAGTCGGCTGTTTGGTATAGAAACCAATGTTTACTAACACTGGCATGTTGCCAATATTAATAGTTTGGTTACCGGAAGAGGTTTTTATTGTCTCTTTGGTAGCCGTTGAGTTAGGAAAGTTGCCCTGGGCCGCACCGATCACTTCAGCATTATCTGTTGCTAGCATGCCGACGCCATCAATCGGTGAAGCCGTAATTTCCTCTCCGGTAGATATTCTACCGTTATAGTCGGTAACTAAAACTTGATTAACCCCACCAGTTGCAACTTGCACCTGATTTGGACTGTTGCTAAATGCTACCTGAGCATTATTGCTGGCAATGACAACGCCCACCATTGATCGCTGATTATTAATGTTTGTAGGCACAACATCGTTTTGGCTTCCTGGATTAAGGCTGACAATTGAGCCAACATCTAGACTCGAAGACGTATTAAAGCCCTGAGTTAGCAAAGGTGAAGCTGAAGCCGGTATAACGCTAGCAAAAGTTGCTATTGCGCAGACAATAACTATCCGGCGCGACCATATGGACAGGTTAAAATTTAGCTTTGGCATAATGTTTATTTTGGCCGATGTTTATATGCGTTATTATACCAAAAAGCCTAAGCATTATATCTATATATAGCAAGGAAGTGGTGCGCGGGGCGGGAATCGAACCCGCACGCCTTGTGGGCACGACATTTTAAGTGTCGCTCGGCTACCAATTACGACACCCGCGCTTGAATTTGGAGACGCCGACCAGAATTGAACTGGCATAAAAGGTTTTGCAGACCTCTGCGTAACCACTCCGCCACGGCGTCACGTTTTGTTTAAGTAAAGTATATCCTATTGAACTCGGCTTAGACCAGATTAGGACTTGATTAGCTTAATGAGTTTGGGGAATATAAGCAATACCTAAAATTTAATCCGAATGTACCGTGGCGGGAAAATAGTTAGCTGAAACTAAATGCCACTAGACTGTGTAGTCAGCTGACTACTGTCGGTTGAGTTAGCGCCAATGTTAGACGAGTTAAGAACATTTAGAGCGTTACTTAAGTCAGATGTTGTATTAACTTGAGGCACTGGTGCCGTAGTGACTGAGTCGTTTGGCGAACCAGTGTTAGATGTTGTCGCTAACGGGGTTGAGCTTGAATTGTGTTTTACGACATAAATGCCTGCTCCGACAATTGCAGCCAATATGACGACTACGACCACAAATTCTACTGATGCGAATCCTGATTGCTTTTTCATTAATTGGTACTCCCTGTTGAAGATGATGAGGATGAGCTACTGCTTGAGCCGGACAAATTTAATCCGTTAGCATGAGCTACCCCAACAATTAGGTTTTTAACTGCTGTTCGTAGATTCTGAAGATCAGAAATTTCCTGTTTTAGGTAGGACTGGAAACCGGTGATTATAGCTTTAGGATCGTTAGCCGTACAGGTAAAGTTACTGCCTGAGTTTAGAGTCAGAAAGTCAGTCTTAGCCTTAACATCAGCCGCTGTAACTGCGGCGGTCAGTGCGCCGTAATTTGACAAAGTGTTACCTTTTTTGACATAGAAGGCCTCAACTCTTGTAGCTATGCTGTTAAACAGCTGGATTTGATTAGCGGATCGGGTATCTATTCGAGTTATTATATTAGTAATGACCTTTTCTCTAACCTGGCAAAGTTTTTGCTGGGCGGCAGTACGAGCTGCCATAGCTTGAGTTGAGCCAGTTGTTGTAGCTGCTTGAGCATGGCCGTTAGTTGCGCTTGGCAGGGCTGAGGCGGATGCACTAAGTAATACAAGCAAGGCTAACGAGGAGCTAATAACCCCTAGCTTAGTTGTATGCTTTCTCATTGTTCGTCATAATCCTTTTTTAATTGTTAATAGTACGTATAAAAAGCATATGCTTATTTAAGTTTGTTTTCAACTCTATAAAAAACCATAGATATATGACAATAAAGCTAATGTATAATTAGTAGCTATGAATTCAATAATTATCTTTTGCGCCAAGTATTTGTTCGTGTTTGTAATTCTAGGACTGGCTATTGCTTGGTGGAGAGTTAGCAATGAGAAAAAGAAACAGTTTATTGTTTCGACGATTATTGGCGGTGTTATAGCTTTTGTGTTGTCACGCATTGCTTCTAAGCTATACTATGACCCCCGTCCTTTTGTTACTGAGCATGTTAAACCGCTTATTCCCCACGCTGCTGACAATGGCTTCCCGTCTGATCACGCCTTATTAACTATGACTCTGAGCGTAGCTACCTATTTCTTCAGTAAGAAAATTGCTGGGCTAATGATGATTTTAACTTTTGGTGTTGGCTTAGCCAGAGTACTAGCTAAAGTCCACTCGCCACTAGATATATTGGGCGGATGGGTTTTTGGTTTTATTGGTGCAGTTGCGGGTTACTACCTAATGAGATGGCTATTCACCAAATACGTAAATAAGCCCAAGCAAGCTAAAGCTGAAACTAATTAATTTTAAAGGGCGTACAATTTTAGTGTGGCCCTTAGTGAGACGACAAAGTTAGCGATAAAGCATACTACCCACTGCTTAATTGGCTGTGGAATCGGTGAAATTGTAGGCATGCTAATTGCTTCGTACTTCGGTTGGCATAGAATCGGTAGATTGCCTTTAGCTATTATTTTAGCTTTTGGGTTTGGCTACTCCCTAACCTATAGAGGAGTTCGAAAACACACTGCGTCTTTTAAAGATGCTTTTAAAATTACCGCTGCGACCGACACACTTTCAATTACAACCATGGAAATTGTAGATAACACCATTGAGCTTCTAATTCCCAACGCTCTATTAGTTACGGCCACACAGCCAAGATTCTGGTGGGGACTGGCACTATCTCTAGGAATTGCCTTTATCATAACTGTACCGGTAAATAGATATCTTATTGGTCGATCAGGTGTGCATGCTCACCACCATCATAGTATGTGAACTAATATTCTAGACTTTAACTTGTCGTATCTCTGTTTTTGTTTGTTTAACTAGGGTAGTTGCGCCTATTCCCATAACAATAATGATTACGAGCATAAATGCCAGACCGAAGTGGTCTAGATTAAGAATGTGTATATGTGAATTAATCGATTTGCTGGCAATTGACGGAAATAACTGACTTGTAATGCCGGCTAGGATAAATGCCAGTCCGCCCCAGGTTAGTGTATTCCCGGCTGTCTTAAGCGCTACTCGCCTAATTGCCTGTTGAGTAAGGCCCCTTTTTGAGGCAATTAATCCAAATGTGGCACCAGCTAAAGCTTGCATAATCATAGTGCCGATTCCGTACATCGCGCCTGGTACCCAACCCCAAAGCGCTGAGTTGGCTGCCGGAGCTAATAAAGTATAGATAATGATTGCAAAAGCACCGAATCCCCAGCCAGCTATAAAGCCGTGCACAGCAGGCATCCATGGCTTAGGATCTTTCAGCCAGGTAGCTCCTTCGCTATCTGACTCAACATGGTGTACCTTTAGAAACGGCAATTCAAAATGAAAGATAGTCTTACGCCTGACTATCATAAGTCCGGCTATGCCCATAAGTACACCGGCGAAGACATAGATAATGTTATTTAGGGACGAAAAAGTATATAACCTGGCTAGGCCGAGATATGCCAGCTCACTGGCAATTGCCCGTTGGATTGTAAAAGCTAACGAGAATATAATGCCGGACCTTAGCCCTTTTTTAGTTGAGTAGCTACCGATTGCATAGCTAAAGGTAATTGGCCAAGTATGCTCATCTGGGGTAATGCCATGAATCATGCCTAGAAGCAAAGCCATAATTATAATCGATGCCCAACCGGAAATATGAGTGGGATTATATAGATTAATTAAGGCAAAGTTTAAAAACATAGGGCATAAGTAATGTATATCACTAAACTAATTAATAAAAGTTATATATAACAACGTGTCTAGTCACCGCCACCGTCAGTTGATGGAGCGGTAACGTAAATCGGCGTTATGATCTTTTGGATAATTATCTGGGTCTGGGTTTGGATTGGAACCGGTTTAGCAACTACCTGAAAATCTACAAAAGGAAGGGCAGTGTAATTATTGGCTAAACCAACAATCCTATAAATGCCCGGTTTTTTAAACAAATTAGGCCATTTGGAAAAACTCATTGAGAAGGTTCCGCCCGCTTTTATTGTCCACTGCTTGGGTTCATTGTTGCAAGCCGAAGCTTTAGCTGTGTCGTGTATACGTTGCCATGCGTTATTGGTCCAGGAGTAGGTATAGAAGGGTTCACTAGGGCACGAATTAAGAAAAGTAATTGGTTCGCTTAGTCCGTTTTTAATCGTAAAGCTAATTTTATCTCCGACTGTGTATTTAATCTTGGAGGTGGCAAGCTGAATTGTGCCGTTGGCGAAGTTTAGTGTATCGACCCGGCGAGCTTGCCACAATACGGCAAAAACAAAGAGGATAATAAGAAGTAGGTAAATTAAAATCCAGCCAATTAGTCGACGTTTCTTGATGCGATTGTGTGCATCTTTTGATGTTAAGCTAGCTAAGCTCATTTAGTACTCATCCTTCGGCGCATTCTATAGATGATAGCTACAGCTATCGCTATACCAAATATTATCCAGATAATACGAAACGCGCCGTGAGCTAGGTCTGTACCAAGATATAGGGCATGGAAAAAGACAAAGATCATAATTAAATAGGCAAGAAAATGGAAAAGTTTCCAAGTGTGTGGTTTTTTATCTATCCAAAAAATTGATGTAAGCATCATGGCGAGGATTAGGTATAGGGCAATGATACCTAAGGCAACATACAAAGACCCTAGATGATGTCCTGCTATCGTCACTTCCCTGTAATGCGAAACGAACGGTACGAGAGCCTGGGCAATCGAAAAAGGAACGAACTTATCAAACAGAAGAGCTGTGCCGTGCACAAGAACAGAAATAGCAAACACGAATGCCATTGCTTTATGGGTTGCCCATGCAGTTAAAGGCTCAAGAAATCTAAAAGTCGTTCCGGTAATAAAACCTATGCCGGATAACATAAGTAAAACTAGAGCAATTGCAGCTACAAAGCCAGAGGCGCGCGTTATGTACCACGGCCATGATGATTTGGCTCGTGTATTAAGCTGTTGCACAACACTAGGACCCTGAATTGGGCTTACTAGGATGTTTGGCTTATCGCTAGCGGTAAATTGCTGAACTGTAGGCGGATTAGCGTAAACGGCTGCGTGCGCGCTCATATTAATAAATAGACTTAGGGGCAGCAATAATCCTGCTAAAAGACTTAGGGTAATAATAAGTTTACGCATGTTTCGAATCAATTAATATGTTATTTCCAAACTGTTTAATATAGCGTTTGTGGTTATCTGATTGATATTGTATCACTGCGGACTTAACCCCGTGTTGCTTTAAAAACTTCATTCCCTTATCAGCTCCTAATATTACCGCGCAGCTGGCTAGAACGTCCGCCCGCATAGAGGACTCGCCATATATAGAGGCTAGCAATACATCGGTATTGGCCGGCTTGTTAGTTTGTGGGTCAATTATGTGATGCCACTGTTTGCCTGCCTTTTCGCCCTTATTGACCGTTATGCCTGATGTTGCTACGCCTACTCGACCTTTTGTCGTAAAGTACCCGATTGTATGTGTAGAATTCAATGCGTCTTCAACTAGTACTGTCCATGGTTTGTTATCTTCATCATTGCCTCCAAGAGCAATATCTCCGCCTAGGGATATCCAATAGCCATCTATCTTATTTGGTATGCTTTGCTTAAGCCAATCTAGCAAATACCCTTTGCCGATTCCGCCTAAATCCAGTGCGCTATTATACGGAATGCGCGCCCAGTCATCTCCTATCTCAAGCTGCTCAATCTTTGCAACAGCTCTTTTTGAGTAATCATAAACTTGGTCTTTCTCGTGATTTGGAACACGGGATGAGCTATATCCGGCAGCTTGCAACGCAGGCAATATAAAGGGATTATATAGGCCCTTGGTCTGAATCGCCATGTCTTTAGCGGCTATAAGAATATCTTTCATTTCATTGGAAATAGGTTGTTTAAAACCGGCCTTATTATTTAGAATGCTTAGCTCACTCGCTGGTATGAAGCGGCTAAAGCGTCTTTCAAATTTAAATATCTCTTTCCAAATCGCAGAAAAGATAGCGTTGGTGTCTATTTCTGAGTCGCTAGTAACTAGAACAATGCCTGACTTGCTGCCCAGGGCAATACTTTCCTGGTAGTGTTTCATAAAAGCTATCTAGATGCACCTGCCTGACGGCGTAGTTATACATGTTGGCGCAGGAGCAGTAATTGGTGCTGCATAGATTGGCGTAGAAGTTGTATTCTGGCTGCCACTAGTGCTACTTGATTGGTTAGTAGTCGGTGCAGTAATAACGTCTGGAGAGGGTGGAATGGTATTAACTAATTGATCAAGTTGAGTCTGCTTGGCATTCGTAATTAAGTACGGTGTTGTCTTTGTCGGTCTTGCGGTCGTTGCTTGAGGCAGAATTCTTAGAAGGTCACTCATCATTACAGCAAAACTACCCAATACTAAACCAATTGCGCCAAGTGCGTAAGCGTTAGCCGGCCAACTGTGCAAAATACTGGTTTGTTTGGGTGATGACTGAGTAAATGCTTCTGTTAGTATGTTGGACTTAGGAGTGCCTTGCTTTACTAAAACTCCGGACATAGCTTTCATAAATACGGGCGGGCCACAAATGAAGAAACGTCGGTCTTTGTAGTTCTTATCAGTTTCTTTATCTAATAGCTCAGGTGTGATGAAGCCTGATGCGACTCTATTTTGCGGCAGCTGATCGGTTGGCCCCTTGCCTACTACGTAAACGACCTTGAGGTTGGGATGGTTCTTTTGAATTGTCTCAAGTTCATCTTTGAATGGGACGTCGTCTTGAGCAGCACAGCTATATAGAAGCGTAACTTTATTGCTTGAATTTAACGCATTTAGATAACGCATCATGCTCATAAAAGGAGTGATCCCAATACCGCCGGCCATAAATACAGCTGACTTGTCGTTATCCGTATCAAAGACAAAGCCACCAAACGGACCCGATACCTGAACCAAGTCCCCGCTCTGCAAATTACTTAATGCAGTAGTAAAGCGTCCTCGTACACGCATGCTAAATTGCAAAATGTGCTGATCGGTGGGTGAACTTACGATTGAGAAGCAGCGAGCAGTTGAGGGCTTACCCCTCTTTTCGTAGCTAATAGCGGCATATTGGCCAGGTTGAAATGCAATTGGCCGTTCAATTTCATCACGCTTAAGGGTAAGCAAAAGCGTTGATGGAGTTATTTTTGTGCTTTCTTTGACTAGGTATGTGTGCATGCTTATGGTTAATCATTATAACCGAAATACACGACTTTACCTCTAGTGCATAATTAGAAAAACAAACAAAGATGATTATTAGAAAATTTTAATAGATTAGACAGCAAGCCCTATAACACGATGAAGCGGCAAAACATCTGGATGTAAAGTAGTAATTACAGATTTGACACTGTCAGCTTGAAGCCTCAGTTGCATAACATGCTCGGCGCCTTCGCCAAAGTATTTGTCCGGTCCATTGACGTCATCAGCAGGATCCTTTGGTTCAGCTGGTCTTGGTGAGAAGCCATGGTTTTCGAACCATCTTATTGCACTTTGGTTTTCCATAATTGAATAGGCAGAAACTCTTTGATCTTTAGCAAATGGTTCAAGCGTCCTGTTGAGTAGGACTGTACCGACGCCATTCCCCTGATATTCTGGCAGTACATTAATTTGTGCTAACCAAGCATATGGCTTTTCATTCTTTAACAACTCCCCGCCAAATGTCTTAAGCTTTTGCTGAAAGGGACTAATATTGCCGACATCGTCAGCCGCCCATGCATAGCCTATCGTTCTTCCATCCAAAATTGCTAAATTACACACAAATTGGCCGATCTTGCTATGCATTCTGTCCATTAGCTCGTATGCATTTTCATCGCTGTCCGGATTAAAAGCATTTCTGATTTGTACGTCGGGTCGGTTAGGAAAACGATTGGTCCATGCTGCATAACCAATTGATTGAGCAAGTCTGGCAAATTGTTCAGTTTTTTGGTCACTTCTAACAATGATTAGTTCATTAGGATTATATGATTCTTTTGTTACCATAATATCTTCTACGGATTCTTTTCTGCCAACTTCATGCTAAATGAGCGCAGACGTCCTGATTGACTCGTTGCCGTAATGCCGACACCTAACGCAATTAGTCCTACCGCATATGCTTTGGCCTTTGCTTTCATCCTTTGAATTTTAGAGAAATTAGTCTCAGATGTATCAAGCTTTGGCGATTCAGACATTCTAGCTATCCTAATAGCTCTGATCGCAGTAGCAATACCAACCAACCTTTTGCCATATAGGGATTCGGCCATGCTCAGTCGTCTGGCAATGTTTATTTCATACTGGTCGACTTCCTGATTTACACCCTCGGGTGCTTTTTGTTTAGCAAGAGAGATATCAGTCCAAGCCATTCTCAAGTAATCAAGAGTTGTAAAACCACGATTATCCCGCTCCAGTTCTCCGCACTCAACATTATCCTTAATAGCAAACCTAAGAGCCAAGCTACCAACAGCCATAGCGCTAACGGATCTATCTCTATATAGATCTCTAGTTCTATCGGGGTCGGCTACACTATTAAGTCTCTGGTCGTGGATTTCAAAAGCCTGGTTTGCGTAACTAATTGCCAGGTCAGGATGACCTAAACGATCATGGCTAAAATTAATATCCCTGGCAGCTCTTCCCTTTTCCGATGATCCGTCGGGAGCTATATCATAAGCATACTGCCTGAGCTCAAGCGCTTCTTCGTTTCTTCTTTGATTATGCAGAGAAACGGCACTGCTCATTACATGCTCATACACATCCTTTAGCTCCGGTGTAAACTCAGTCATAAATGCATATTATATTGCTTTATGCTATTTTTTGCAAGTCTTGCGGTCCTTAATCGTTAAAAAGACTACAGAAATACTGAGGTCAAAAAGCGTCGCTTGGTGCACTTGAGCGGCATTCTTTCGAACACATTTTAGCTTGGGTTAACAACTATTCGGTTAATATTGACTGGAGCATCCCAAAGAGTAAAGCACTGTCTGATTTTTTCAGAGCTCCAATCTGAGCCTTAAGTCTTACCTTATCTATAACTCTTAATTGATCACATGCGGCACTAGACTTATGGCCCAATATAGTTAGCGAGACCCTAAAAGGCCATGGTCTTACCGCCGACGTCAATGGCACAACCAATACGGTTGACAGGCTTTTGTTCATTTCATTAGGAGAAACTATGATACAAGGACGGATTTTACGAAGTTCCGAACCCTTTACCGGTTCTGGATCAAACCAATAGATTGATGATTGTTCAGGATACTTTGCCATGAGCCTTTTGCCAGTCTTCAAACGATGGGCCATCCCAAGCTAAATCACTAAGTCCGTCGTTGTCGGCTATTTTCATGTCGTCAAACTCTTTACTCGGGTCACCTTCCGCAATAAGTAAAGCTTCGATCTGTTCTTCCCAGCCTTCACGGGGATTTGTATTTTTTGTGATTATAATTTGGTTTTTCTTGGCAGAAAGTCTAACTTTACTTTTACCATTTAATCCACTCATACGTAATAGCTCTTTTGGTAGACGAACGGCTGCGCTATTGCCTGATGTAGTTATCGTTGTGTCGATTGTATTCATACGCACATTGTACGTATTGTGTAATTGTGTGTCAAATTACAATTTAGATATTTAATAGGGTTATGGGTGATTGGTGCACTTGAGCGGCATTCTTTCGAACACCTTTTACTGTGGCTAGACAGATTAACATAGCTAACTTTCAATGAACCAGTATTTCAAAGATGAGGGATGGACTATTTTTATCCCACTATACTCTTTAAGATCAAGCAAATCTTTATCGAAAGATAAGACCACATCAGCGCGAGCTTCAAGGGCGCACTCAAGTATTTTATTATCATCAGAGTCCCTAACGATATTAACTACTTTTGTAGGATATACAATCTTTACCACTTTACGTATATCGCTCAAAGCAGCAACGATAGTTGGCCTATCGAAGCCAAATTTATTTTCAAATTTTTCTTGGACTTCAAGTAGTATAGATTCCGAGCTAAATAATTGATAGCTCAAATACTTTGAACCTTTACCAACTAAATACGTTCGGGCATAGCCATCTTTTAGAGCCGCAGCTATATAGAAGCCTGTGTCGGGGACAATCCTAAGTCTTGGACTTTGCATAATTAGCTACATCATCTTCAGTATTGAGGCTGAGTTTTTCCAATAATGAAGCGCTCTTAGCCTGCATTTCTTGTAGCGTATTTTCTAGGTGCATGCGAGAGTACATAGATCGTACTACATCGCTGCTAGACATTTTGGATCTCTTAGCTATATCCTTGATGCCCGCAGCAGTTTCATCATCTAGTGAGTAACTTACTGTTTTCATGCTTATAATATATTAGACATACTATTGATTGTCAATAGTTTAATTATTATTTTAATATTATAAAGAAAACTTTCCAGGGTCAAAGGTCATCTCTGGTGCGAGTGAAGAGACTCTAACTCTCGACCTCTTCCTTGGCAAGGAAGCGCTCTAAACAACTGAGCTACACTCGCATATATGGTTTTAGCTTCAATATTTTAGCAAATAAGCTATGGA
>JAJYJU010000010.1 GCA_021789195.1 bacterium
AAAATGGCTTAGGCGTCTTCGCTGGTTGTTTCTTCTTTACTCCTCGCACTTCCTTATTATTTACCTATATATAGGAATTCGATATAGCGAGTGGCACGGTACAACTAAGTTTCCGTTTGTAATAGTTACTATGGTGTGTTTACAAGTAGTCTACGAGGCATATTCAAGCTTCAGACTTGTCAAAAGCCGGACTTACCTTGCAACCGTTGTCAGCGCCTTTTTTATGCTTCTCGAAACAGGGGTGATACAAAATCCATCAGGCATATACTTTTCGCCTTACATGATCCCGATAATTATTATGTGCTTCTTAGGCAGTGCGGTAGGGTGGTTCATACCGTTAATAGTGGTAACTTCATTTATATTGCTCTCAATGTTTGGTTTAGCCGGGTTCCTAAAATCTCCAGTGCCAGTTAACCTAAAGTTTTATGTTTATGGCTCTGTCGAGATGATCCTGATGGTCGTTCTGTTAATCTTCGGATATTTCTTTTGGAAGAAGTACTATGATTTAAGCGAAAATGCAGAGTTGAGACGTCTAACAACCAGGCTTAAACGTGGTACACAGCAATCCACAGCAATTCTTAATTCCATCGGTGACGGTGTAATCGTTTTTACATCTTCGGGGATTATTGACTTAATTAATCCGCCGGCATCAGCTATGACAGGCTATGAGATTAAAGACGCGCTTGGAAAAGATATTAACTCTATTCTAAAATTTTCCGATCCTGAATCAAAAGCGGCCAATTCCCCTCTTCCTGACTATATATCCATAGCCATTAAAGAAAAGAAGCATTTAAGTGAGACCGTAAAGATAAGCACACCAAGAATCCAACGTAACCTGATTGTTTTGCTTGGAGTTTCCCCCATTGTTATTCCTCCTAACAATGAACTGGTCGGCGGCGTGGTTATACTACACGATGTGACAAAAGAAATTGAAATTGAACGTCAGCGTAATGATTTTGTGAGCACTGCTAGCCACGAAATGCGTACCCCCATCGCCACAATTGAAGGCTATTTGGATATTGCCCTGTCGGATAAGGAGCATGAACTTAAACCGCCCTTACGGGATTATATAGATAATGCCCACAAGTCCACCATTCATTTAGGTAAACTGTTCCAAGATCTGCTGTCCAGCTCAAGCGTCGAGGACGGTAGCATGACCAACAATCCTCAAGTCTTTGATCTTAAAGAATTCATGGATCAATTAAGTGAAGATTATCACTTAACTACCAAAAAACACGGTTTAACATTTATATATAAAGTTGCCGGTGAAATTACTAAAAGAAATAAAAGTCAAACTCGTTATTTTTCACACTCCAAATATCTCGTTTATGCGGACCCGATAAGATTACGAGAAGTTATAAATAATCTTTTCGACAATGCGGTTAAGTATACCCAAAAAGGTAGTGTCGAGATGGGTCTTTCTAGTAACAATGCTAATGTTCAGATTTATGTTAAAGATAGCGGTATTGGCATCCCTGAATCGGACATTCCTCACCTCTTTCAGAAGTTCTATAGAGTAGATAACTCATTAACGCGCACAATCGGCGGGACCGGCCTCGGCTTATTTATATGTAAAAAGATTGTTGAAATGTATGGCGGGAGTATTTGGATTGAAAGTAAGTATAACGAAGGCAGCACCTTTTTCGTTACATTACCCAGACTAACTATCCAAGAAGCGGCTCAGTTAAAAGCCAAGGAGGCTGAGCGTAAAACCCAAGCAGAAACAGCTCAATCTAAGCCTGACGTCACTAGCGAACAAGAAGACAAAGTTAAGCAAGCAGATTAACGGACGCTAAGACAAAGCTTATCTACTAATTCTTTTGGACTATAGCTAGATTGTTTTGGTGTTTAGTTTTAATTGTCATATCGTTAAAGAAATCGTCTACCGCTCTAGTTGCACCGGGCAAGTTGCTGCGCATGTAGTCGTCTATTACTACAATTCCTTGTTTACTTAGTTTGGGCCAAACTATTTCTAGACTAACCTTAATCGAATTAAAGAAATCGCCGTCTAGGAACGCAAAAGCTATAGCATCTGGCACATCTTTATCTTGTAACTGATTGAACCATTTTTTATGAATGATGGGCGGTTTTAGGTTGGCTTTTTTGAAGTTATATAGCAGGTCTCGTTTACTAACTCTTAGCTCGCCTTCTTTAAAGGCAGAACCGGCGACTGATGCGTCCTCGATGGACTTAGCTGGCAAACCTTCGAAAGAATCGTACGCGTGCAGCGCTTTAGGGCTGGACACTTCTTCGAGCAGACGGCGCATAAATAGTGTGGTCGTACCCTCGTAGCAGCCGAATTCGACAATATCCCCCTCTATGGCGTTGTCTAGAACCGACTCCAACTGCTCAAGAATAATCTCAAGCCGTTTGCTATCCATCTGCGTAGATATAATAGGATAACTTTTAATTAGCCTAGACGCATTCGCTGATTTACTTGCCAAGACCTCTCCCCTTTTTATAGGTAATGTTAAATCAGTTTATTTTATCTAGGAATTCAACCAGCTCGTTCGGTGTAAGTTCAGCCTTAACGATGTAACCGTCGGCCTGTTTTTCAATATCTTGTCTTACGTCGTCGCGTTGCTCCAGGTTGGTGGTGATGATAATCTTTCCTTTAAAGTGTGGTGTCTTAGAGGGGTCTCTTAGTGTTCGTAATATCTCTATCCCAGTTACATTAGGAATCATTAAATCTAAAAGGATTATGTCGAACTTGTCAGATTGGGCCAGCTCTAATCCTTTAGCACCATCAACTTCCAAGGTCGTGTCATAGCCACCCTTTTTTAGAGCCCTCTGGTAGAGCTCACCAATGAAACGTTCATCCTCAATGCACAAGACTTTCTTCGGTGGTTTTGACCCTGCCGGTTGAATGGTTTGGCCCGGTTCTATTGATGGATCCATAGTACGTATTATCTCCTGTATAGCGAGTGGTTTTTTATCCAGCCGTGTGCGCCACGCACAATTTCTTTATTATCGCTGTTTTTAACTTCAGCCGCAAGCTTGGCGTAAGGCTGAACTGTAAAGCCAAAGGTACTTCCCTTGCCCGGCTGAGAACGGACCCATATATTACCGCCGTGGGCGTCAATTATAGCTTTACTTAAGTAGAGTCCAAGACCGGTACCGCCAATTTGCGAACGGTTTCTATGATCGCGGTAAAACTTTGTAAACAGGTTGGGCATAATGCTTGGGTTTATGCCAAGACCAAAGTCCTCAACCGTAGTTTCAATCATCCCTTCCTTAGACACGTGAGCTTCAACTTTGATGGTGTTGCTATTACCGCTGTATTTAATGGCGTTGTCTATTAGGTTATTAATGACCTCGTATATGCTAATGCGGTCAACCCCTACGCTTGGTAGATCCGGCGCAATTACGGTTTCAATTTTTATACCCCTAACCTTGGCTCTTAAACTAATTGTATTAACTGCTGACATGACAATTTCGCTCCAGTTCTCTTCATGCAGTTGAAGTTGCAATTGGTCATTATCTACCCGGGCAACGTTTAAGATGTTATTAACAAATACGGTTAGTTGCTGAGCGGTTGCGTTCATTTTTTCCGTGAAGGCTGTCATTTCCTGGTTGCCGGATTCTTTAAAGTCAGTGTATAGAGCTTCAATGTATCCACGCAACAAGGTCAGTGGTGTTCTTAATTCATGCACACTTAAGGCTATGAAACTGACGGCCTGGTCATCTTGTGAGTATTGTTTAGTGTGATCAAACATAACTATGACAGTTTCTTGATGCTGCGGATTGTCCTTGTTGTAGAAAGCGGCTAAGTCAAACAGGCGGGTCGGATGGTTGTCTAATACGTTTAGGCGGACTCGCTCCCAGCTCATATTTGCCGTTGCCGAATTAGTCTTGACTTGTTTTAGCCACTTGTCCAATGTATTTTCGCTAGGAAATGCCATATCTGCCGCCATATAGAAATTCTTGCCTATCAAGTCACTAGGTTTTATGCCGATGTAATCCCCTGCATGATTATTAGCAAATACAATTGTTTCTTGGGCATCCAGTATAAAAAGTGGCAATGGTAAATTGTTAGAAATAAAGTCATGGTTGGTTTCTTCGGTTGGGTTGAGCTTGGCTATATTAGCTACGCTGGTTAGCTGTAGTACCTGGGCAGATAAGTCCGCTACCAGCTCATGGCCAATTTTAAGTGATTCAATGTCAGGTGCTGGTAAGCCGCCGTTTGGAGTTATGTGAATAATTAGCTGCCACAAAGCTCTTAAAGGCGCTATTAGGCTTTTGCTTAAGATAATAGACAATAGCCAACTGGCAACAATTATCGCTATGGCTAGGATTAGTCCAAGCATTAAGTTGGACAATGGATGAATTAGGTATACGGCCAGTACCCAGGCGCCTAGAACTATCGCTCCTCCACTAAGCAAGGCGGATAATAAAATACCAAAGTATTGTCTTTTAGTACGACTTAAATAATCTGAATTTTGGGCCATTTTCGGGTTTCTTTAACTGCTCCACCTTTTAGTTTTAGTAAGATACCTCGCTAGAATTTGCTATAGCTGTAATCCAGGTTTGCCCGGCATTTAGTTTAAGCGGTTGTCCAGCCGAAGTCGTAAATTCAAGTGGTGCGGTAATACTGGCTTTGCTCCACTTGCCTATGGTTACGGTTCCGTCCTGAAACACAATTGCCTCTCCACTACCTACGTCTTGGTAAACAGAATAATATGCACCGGAGCTATCGAGAGCTCCTTGGCTCCAAGGTACTACCATGCCGATGACAACTTTAGGACTTAATTGTTTGCCTGTATTAGTGTCTACCTGAGGAGCTCCGTCTTCGCTGCGGTTGTAGCTGTTGGTGGATGAATCGTAGGTGTAGCTTGAGTTATATACGTCGTATGACAAAGTAAAGCTGATATTAATAGCATTGGGACTTGATGCAGGTGAATCTGCTTTACGTGCCCACCCAGTGAAGTTGCTAGATGTCCATCCTTGGCTGGCTTCGAGTTTGTTAAGTCCTGGTATCGACGTATAGACATTGTGAGGAGCAACGCGGCTTGAAATGCGAGTGTAGTAGCTCGGGAAGTCCATGTAATCCATGTTCTTGACATTTAGCGACTGAATTTCGCTGAGAGCCTGAGGGCTACCACCAACATGAGCATAAGGAGCATCAAAGCCTAATGCCCAATCAATGTAGTACGGACGGGCTGAACGGACTGGTCCGACATAAGTTGGCAGCTGATCCTGGAATAAGGCCATGAAGCGGGTAATACCGCCTTCAGCCAGTGCTTCAAACACTACGCCGGCTTGTCCAAGACCCGATTGTGGACGGGCTTCTGGAGTATTCTCAATCATTACGGCTGTTATGGGCAGGCTGTTTGCCGAAGGAGATACCTGTAAGCCGGTTAGAGTTGAAGCTACGGTAGTCGGAGCAACCGGCTTCTTAATGGTCTGGTTGTTAGTTTGAGATTGGCTGACATTGGCAGTAAGCGTTTTATGGTTTACAGCCAGATACACCAACCAACCGGCGACAGCCAGGACTACAAGTGCAACTCCAGCGCTAATAAACCAGCCCTTTTTGCTTAAATGCCAGAACTTGCGTTTTGGTTTTGATGTGCTTGGACGTCCAAGTAAGGCGGTTGAAGCTGGACGTTCTTCACTATCCGGCTTTTTGTCTTCTTTTCCCATATCTATTTCAATGGTCGAGGAGTTGTCGTCTCTATTAGATGTGTTTATGGCAATGTCTTTTGTGGCTGCTTCGTCAGGGGTAATAAAAGCACTGTCTGTTTTAGGTGCCTGATCCTCAGTTTCAGGAAACACCTCCTTAATATCATCTTGCATATGCTTAGTTTACCACGCTTTTAAAGACTATCAATCTGTTGCTTTAGTCTTTTTAAGCTTCTATCTTTCCCAATCACCATAAGGGATGCTGCCAAGGGCGGACTTGCTGTTGCCTGAGTGCTAGCGATACGAATTAAGCTAAATAGTACGGCTGGCTTTTGACCACTGCTAGTTAGGAGGTCGTTTAAGCGGTTATTTAAGTCATCTTGGCTAAAGTCACTTTGCTCAAGTGACTCATAAGCCGATTCCAACAGCTGCTTTAACATGTCCTTTCCTAGCTCGCTCAATTTGGGATTACTGTTTATTAGGATTGGATTAAGTGGTAGGTCAATAAAAAAGAAGCGACTTAGTTCCGGTAACTCGCTGAGGTATTTTAATCGTTCCTGGACTAAAGTTAAAACCTGAGCCAGATATTCATTGTCATAGTTTGCAGCTTCTTTGGGCCAGAAAGCTTCGGCTCTTTTGAATAGTTCATCTTTTGACAGGTTACGTATGTATGTTCCGTTCATCCATAGCAAACGCCGCTCATCAAACCTGGCGCCGCTCTTTACGATTCGCTCAATTGAAAAAGCCTCGATTAATTCCTCGACACTAAAGAGTTCTTTCGTAGTACCGTCATTCCAACCCAGTGAAGCAATAAAGTTAATCAGAGCCTCAACTAAGTATCCTTCTGCTAAGTATTCAAGTACGTCTTTGGCGCCGTCTCGCTTGCTTAATTTCTTGTTTCCGGTAGGTCCAAGTACGGGCGGGGGTGTAACAAATACCGGATGATCAATCTCAAGCGCTTCGTATAAGTTTAGATAATTTGGGGTGGAAGAAATAAATTCCTGGCCACGGATAATATGCGTTATCCGCATTTCATAGTCATCTACTATATGGGCAAAGTTATACGTCGGGTAGCCGTCAGACTTGATTAATATAAAGTCATCTACCGCTTCTGCTCCGGCAGATAACTTACCCATGACTTTATCTTCCCATGAGTATGCTTTAGGGTCGGATTTAAACCTAAGTGGCTGCTTGCTATATTCCCAGGTGGGCGGATTGTCCGGCCGGTGATTCCTATAAAGAAAGGGTTGCTTGGAGTCGGAGGCTTGTTTTCTAAAAGCATCCAGTTCTTCCTTTGAATAAGGATCGGCATAGGCTCGGCCCGATTCAACTAATTTATTGGCCCATTTTCTATAGATTTCAAGACGTTCACTTTGGCGAAACGGACCTTTGTCGTTTGGCTTATCTGGCCCCGCGTCATAATCTAAATTGAGAGCTTTTAAGCAATTAATAATGTGCTCAATACTCCCCTCGACTTCACGGTTTTTATCCGTATCCTCGATGCGTAGGTAAAACAAGCCCTTGTTTTGCCTAGCTAACAGCCAGGCAAAAAGTGCCGTACGAATACCACCAACATGGAGATAACCTGTTGGACTAGGCGCAAAACGGGTGCGGATTATTTCACTCATATAGCTTTAGTTAACCAAAATATACGTAGCTAACGCAACCTTAAAGAGTTGTAGCCAGTTTAAGTAATTGATTAGTGCTTAGGGCTCCGTTATAGCTAGAGAGCTGGTATAAGATGCCATCTGACACCCATGCGGCCTGATTATTGCCGTAAAGATAAACAGTCTGACCGTCCAGATTGAGCTTCTGGTATTTAGTTCCCTCAACCGGTACTATAACACTACTGACTAAGGTTGCGCTGTCCCAGTTTGAGCTGTGCTCGAGTAGGCTGAATTTGCGATTATCTATATTGCTTGAAAAATTAAATTTGACTGTTCCGGGTTTGTAATTGACTGAAGCTAAACTAAATCCGCTGGGTCTATACGCTGGCATAACGGCAGAAAATCCAGCTCGCACGCTAGCTACTTTAACCATAACGTTAGGCATGTTTGCATAGATGCCATAAGACAAGATTAAAACTCCCATGATTGACACTAAGGCGATTGCAGTTTTGTGAGTAACTGTACGGGGTTTTTTAACTACTCCGCGCAACTGCTTCTTGTTTAATTTAGGTTGTTCGTGGCTGGTTGAACTAGCGATTGCCCTGTCCAATAAGCTCGGGGTTTCATTAGTAGCTGGTTTAGCTTCCATGGCAGCTTGAGCAGCCGGTAAAGTTTCGGTCGTCGGACTAGCCGGGGTTGGATCCGCGCTTCTGGCGAAACTGCCAAAATGGGTTATCTTAGTGCTGATTCTAAAGGTTCTAGCTCTTTTTTCCAGCTTCGGGTCAATTCGGCCAATCATAGTCGGCAAGCTTATTAAACTACTTCTAAGAGGCAAACTAACACCATCTATCACCTTTTCAGACTTAACAGGCTTTTTCACAGCATGGCGCATTAAAGTATTAGAAGGAGATGGGTTATGTGTTTTTAGGTGATGAGCTGGACGCGGACCACCCTGTTTAGAAGGGCGCTTAACGCCGTCAATATTAAATTTTTGGTCAGTAGTCATTAATTTATTACTGCCGTCAAAATCTTGGCCATTTATTTTAATACTGGTTCGTCTAGATTTATCTGACATGTAGCCTTTTTAATATTTAAATGTCATGCTTAACATAACCGCTTTGTTAGCGCTGACTTCATCTTAAACCTACTTGAACTTGCCTGCAATAGCACTGTAGTATATGAATACATTCAAGGCCGCATGCGACTTATAGATGTCGAATTTAATTACAAAAGTTAGTATAGCTAACTACAATAGTATAGGGCGTGGGAAATGATGGATTTTCTCGATCCGAAAAAGATCAGGCAGCATCAAATTTTGCTGCGGATAGGCTATGCTATCACGACAGTTGGAATTGTAATAGCTTGCATTATCTTAATGATGCAAGCGTACGGGTATAACCTAAGCAACGGCCAGGTTATACAGGACGGCATGATCTTCATTTCGTCTCAGCCAAACCCGGCGTCTATCTATATAAATGGAGTACTAAATTCAGCTAAAACTAACTCTCGCTTGACCATACCGGCCGGCGCGTATGACTTTAAGCTGACCCTAAGCGGTTATAGGTCTTGGCAGCATGTGATTGTAAATTTGGGCGGCCAGGTTGTGCACTATGATTATCCGTTTCTCTTCCCTAATAAACTAACTTCTACCAAGGTAGCCAGTTATACAGCAGCACCCCTGTTCGCTTCTCAGAGCCCGTCACAACAGTATTTATTAGTGGCCGATCCGACAAATTTCAGCTCGTTTTTATTGTATGACTTGACTAATCCAACGGCGAGCCCAACGTCTCTTACCTTGCCGGCAGGTCTAATTACGCCATATAGTGGTAGTCAGAGCTGGCGAGTAATTGAGTGGGCAGACGATAACCAGCATCTACTACTGGAGCATATTTACGGTTCAAGCAGTGAATACATAGAACTAAATACTTCCAGCGTCAGCCAAAGCCTTAATCTAAATAAGACTTTTAATGTAACTCCTACCAAGGTCACGCTTAATAATCTTAAGTACAACCAATACTACTTTTATGACGCTACAAATCAGACGCTTTTAAATGCAACGCTAGGCAGTAATAACAATGCCACAAGCGTGGTCGCAACCAATGTACTGGCATATAAGAGCTACCAAAACAATGAACTTCTTTATGTAACTAGCAGTGATGCTCCAGCCGGATCGGTGGCGGTTGAGATTATGAATAGTGGTATTAGCTACTTAGTGCGCTACTTACCACCTGCCCCGACTTATCTATTGGATATGGCCGGATATAACGGTGATGATTATGCCGTGGTTGGTGACAGCGCGTATCAGTTTGCAGATATATACAAGGACCCAATTTCTCAGGCTACAGCATCTGCGAACGCGAAGATACTACCTTTTAGGGCACTTAAACTAGCTCAACCCCAATATGTATCATTTGCGCCAACTGCTCAATTTATTATGGTTGAGAACAGCAATAACTTCGCCGTATACGATATATATAACGACAACATTTATCACTACTCAACCACGCCAACGCTTGATGTTCCGCAACAGCATGTGGTCTGGATGGATGGCGACCGCCTGGACTATGTAAGTGGTGGCAAAATAACGGTTGCTGACTTCGATAACACAAATCGGCAAACTTTAAGTTCTGCCTTGCCACAGTACCAGGCATTCTTTGCGCCGGACTATTTGTCGTATTTCACTTTAGATATGTCAGCTACTAATCAGGTTGAACTCAGTCAAGTTTCATTGATTGCCCATTAGGGTTTTAGACTAAACTCTCGGTTATACCAGCGCCAGACGGCAATAATTACGTAGATAACTATGACCGCAATAACAAACTTGCTCCAAGTAGTTGAAATAAAGCGGTGCCATAAAGTCGGTCCATTACCGGGCAGTTGAGTTATAGCACTGGCAGTAATAGCATTACTGCTTTGGGATGCGGTACTGTCGCCGCTAGGTGCTGGGCTGATCTGATCTCCTACTACAACTAAGCGATGCAGACTGGTGCCGGGAGGATCACAAGTAATTAGGGTGGCCGTTGCGCTGTGCCCTGCGACAGGATTGAGAACACCTACATCATTAGGGCTGACAATATCTCTTGAGAATACCTTATATGCGTAAACCTTGCCTTGATAGACCAGATAAAAGACATCGCCTGGTACTAAATCATGCAAGAGGACGAAAGCGAACTTATAGTGTCCCGGATTAAATATATTATTTGATGAATGTCCGAAGTAAGCGGCGTTTCCAAGTTGTCCGGGAACTGCAGTGGTCGGATAGTGAATTACGCCGTCTTCCAGATTGTTTTCAATCACGTTTTCATTAGTTGTGGTGATTGAGTATATGACAGGTATCTCGACGTTAATTTTTGGGATAACTACTTCCGGAGTAGCTGAAGCGGCAATAGTGCTCTGGTTACTTAGTATGATTGGCGTTGCAGTTTGGTTACGGCTGGGCTGAATGAACGGCGCAATTATTATTTGGTTAAAGAAACCAAACAGCAAAACAATTACTGCTAAAGCTCCCATAGAGAGCCCAAACAGTGCCGACTGAATGTGGTGCTTTAGGGTTAGTTTTGCCGGGGGCGTAGTTATGGCCGATTCGCGGATTTTGCGTCTAATCTCTGCTGCGGTACGCTTGTCTTTTTTTGCTGAGCTTTGCGAGATTACTCTGCGATTGATGTGTTCAGATATTTCATGCGCTGCCGGAGAGGGCTGCATTTGAGGCTGTATAACCCGAGCATTCTTATTACTGGCGTAGAATTCGTGCCAGACCTGATGTTTGTCGGCGTTACTGAGGTTTATATAGTAGTTATGCCACTCGGTCTGGATGGTTGCTAAACTTTTGCCTGACGTAGTAAGTTCATACATAAACTGCTGATGACGGCTACGGTGGGATGTATTTACAACTTCAGCCTCTTCATCTTTTGCATTCGGTTCTTGGTCATATAACTTATCCAGCTTGTCCCTAATCATGTTAATGGCCAAATTTTGAGTGGCCGGATCTATATCGACAGAAGACGGACCTGTGTCATAATTTTGTGGCTGGTCTGATTGGTTGTTTATATTCTCCGGCATACTTGGTTTCAATCGGACTTAACGGCCCGATATACTTCTATAAGTATAGTACAATTAAGAAGTTGCAAGCCGGAATGGCGGAACTGGTATACGCGCACGACTCAAAATCGTGTTCCTTTTTGGATTGAGGGTTCGATTCCCTCTTCCGGCACCAACTTTATTTTTTGGTAGATTGACCAGGGTAACAGTATTACTTGACTAATAATTGAACATATTGCAATATATACAGATGGAAAAATTTTCTGACGATTCAATCTGGGAACAATTTCCGAACCGCGACCCCTTCGTAAATGATTTGTTTCAATATGCCAAGAGACTTATCATAACCAATCCGGAAAACATATTTACTAAAGATGAAGGTCCGTATGTTGCTAGATGGATACAGCTAGTTGAACAGCCTGACAATGAGCAAACTAGCTTCATTGCCATTGAACAAAGAGAAGATAAGCCATTGTCGCAGAAAAATTTCTGGTCAAGCGTATTGCCTAAAATTCAAAAAACAGTCTATAACTCTAATGGCGGATGCGAGATATATGAATACAACTACGATGAGTCGGGAGTAGTTGTATATGAGCAAAAACGAAAAAAATTCTGGCGATCCGAGCCTTGGGTAAAAAGAGACGAAAAACCTCAGCATGCAGAAATGTTACAACTCATAACTGATATCAAGAACTGGAGCGTTGAAACAGTGCCCCCTAAAAGTCCAATGGATAAGTTTCGTGAATTCTTTAGATGGGTATTAGAAGTAGTCTAAAGCCTACTCATTTAAAGAAAACATGCCACTGGACATAGCAGCAAACGGTTTTTCAGGTTGCTGCAGTCTCCAAATAGATCCTGCCACGCCACTAGTTAAAAGACTGCTTTGTTTCTTATTCGGTGTCGCGGATACTGCCCCGTTATATGCACAAAAGTTAAATTGTTCATGTTGGGTAATGATTGCCCACGGATAATTCGAACTTAGAGAATGCAATAAATCAGAAAGCTGGTAAATAGACATATCGCTACGCACAGCCATCGGGAAGCGGATAATGCCAAGCATTTTCTGGAGAGTACTTAAATCGGCAACAATGTTTAGATAAGTCTGATCAAAAAGTTGGGGTGGCGATTCAAGAGCGGCAGACAAGCTGTCTCTGTATAGGGTTGTTAGTCCTTTATTTTGCTCAAAGAAATGTTCAATTAGTACAGCCGTTTCACTACTCTTGCCTAAGTCTCCTCCAAATATAACTCCGTCTGCCCATGTGGCTAAATCTAACCACTGAGTTAAAGCTTTCGTAGCGAATCCACCACTTTTGTTCGAAGGAGCGAATTCACTTTCTGGCCATATTTTAGATAAAGTCTTTTTTAAACTATCCGGAAACAATATCTTTATTGAGCCTGCACCGGTTTTAGATGCGGCCAAATAAGTTTCTGAAACGGAGTTAAAACCACTGCTGCTACCACCAATAATAGCCAGTTTTCCAGCGGCTGACTTTCGCTCCGGTTTACTAAAAAGTACATCGGGGAACAGCGCTTTATCTGTCTGTAGCTGCAAGTATGTATTGTCCATCTTTATAGTTTAGTTGGTAGATCATATTTTTCCGCTCAATCACAATATCCCAACCCTTAACACGGGCTATATTAAACAGATCCTGGTTAGGGTTAAACGCAATTGCCTTAGCGGCCGTCTCTAGCATTTCAATATCTGTAGCCGTATCGCCAACCGCAATGCTACCTTCGTGTAAGGCATTAAATTGTTTAATTAGCTGTTTTAATTTTTCAGCTTTTTCATGCTTAAGCATTGGAAACTGCACGCCAGTTAAGTGTCCGTTTTTAACTTCATAAATTGAGCCGTCATAAGCGTCCAGTTTGTAGTAGTCTGCGACCAGTCTAACTATTTCTACCGGTGAACCAGATAAAGCAAATATTAGGTAATTTTGTTTTTTTAACTTATCGATTAAGTCTCTGGTGAAGCTATACACCTGATCCTGGTGCTTACTAAAAACATCGCGGCAGGCCTGGATGAACACCTTATGGTTTAAACCCTTAACCGAGTCATTAATCAGGCTCACCAAGGTAGATTCGTAATCAGAAAATGAATTTATGCCTTGTCTGTTTTTCCAGTTCCAACGAGCTTGAAGAACCGTGTCGTAGGCTTTTACATCGATTATGTTTGAGCGCACCAGAAGATCAGCAATGGCGTGGTAGAGCTGCCAGCGGATTAGCGTCCCATCGATATCAAACACTGCGTATGGTCGCTTAGTCATAACTATTATTCCTTAGTTAAATTTAGAACAATTGAGATTGGGCAATGGTCGGATCCGGTTATTTGGGGATGTATATCTGCCTGTTTAAGCTTGGCTTTTAAAATGTTTGAAACTAGGAAATAATCAATCCGCCAACCAATGTTTCTAGCTCTGGCGTTAGCAAAATGGCTCCACCATGTGTAGAAACCGTTGCCCTTATGGAACAATCTAAAGCTGTCAATAAAACTGTTGTCGATGAAGGCTTGAAATCCTTCCCTCTCTTCGTTAGTAAATCCTTTCTTGCCCACATTGGGTTTGGGATTAGCCAAATCGTCCTCAGTATGGGCTACATTAAAGTCACCGCATGTAACTACCGGTTTTGCTTTCTCAAGTAGCTTCAAATAGTCCAGATATGCGGGATCCCAGTGCTTGAATCTAAGATCTAAACGGGATAAATCATCTTTAGCGTTCGGCGTATAAACATTGACAAGATAAAACTGTTCGAATTCTGCCGTTATTACTCTGCCCTCTAGGTTTGGGTCCCCATAAAGATCACCGGTTAGTTTATGCCGTTTAATGATGTCTTCGGGGAGTCCGCAGATAATGTTTAGTGGTTTAGTCTTAGACAAAATGGCGACGCCAGAATAGCCGGGCTTTTCTGCTGGGTACCAAAAAGCGTTATAACCATTGTTAGGTAAATCTACCTGCTCTGGTCTGGCCTTTATCTCCTGTAAACAAATCACATCAGGATTATGAGTATTTAAGAACTGAGCCCAAGCGCCCTTGTTTAAGACCGCTCTGATTCCATTTACATTCCACGAGTACAGCGACAACATTGCTTTACCTAGAGTATAGTTAGTACAGAGTTAATTTACTAGACCAGGAGGGTTTGATGTCATACAAGCGCGTGCTACTTAAAATATCTGGCGAACAACTGGCTGGTAAGCATGATGGCGGTTTTGATGCTGAAACGGGAGAATGGCTTGCCAATGAAATTAAGCAAATCATTGCTGAGAATATACAGGTTGTAATTATGGTTGGGGGTGGCAATTTGGCACGCGGGGCTCAATGGGCAGGACATGGAATTAGAAGAGTTACAGCTGATCAAATAGGTATGCTGGGAACGATGATGAACGCGCTAGCATTGAACGATATATTTGAGGCTTGCGGTTTACAGTCACGCTGTTTAAGTAATATCTTTGCCGAACAGGTGTCCGAACCCTTTGTGCACCGTTTAGCTGAGAAACATTTAGAAAAAGGCCGGGTTGTAATTGTGGCTGGTGGAATAGGCCGCCCGTATATAACTACTGACACGGCTGCTGTTAGCTTAGGACTTGAACTGTCCTGCGATGTGGTACTAAAAGCGACCAAAGTAGATGGTGTATTTGATTCTGACCCGATGACAAACCCAAATGCTCGCAAGCTGGACAGCTTGACTGGAAATGAAGCGGTAACTAATCCGTCAATTAAAGTTATGGATAAAGCGGCGCTGGGTATGGCAGCCGATCATCACCTGCCAATAATCGTGTTTGACGCCCTAAAAGAAAACAATATATTTAATGCCGCATATGGAAAACCGGTTGGCACATTGATCAACTCCTGAAGCAAAGAAATCTAAGTAACAAATTATCCTCGGGGTATAATAAAACACTTATCCCATCAAACTTTAATGCGGCTTTGACAAGACGATTCTAATTCATTAATCACCGTCAGCGTCTAAAAAACTCTATTTTCTATCTGGCGGAGGGAGAGGGATTCGAACCCTCGAAAGCCGTTAGACCTTACACGCTTTCCAAGCGTGCGCCATAAACCACTAGGCGACCCCTCCAATGTACAACTATTATACATAACAGGATGTACTAAATTACTACAATAAACATTGATAAAAATCAAACTTACGAAGTAAAATTATTCTAACATATGTCATTAATAAAGCTGGAAGAAGTTTCAAAACTTTACGGATTCGGTGACGCTACTACGTTGGCGCTTGACGAAGTTAATCTATCCATTGATAAAGGGGAGTTTATTGCCGTAATGGGCCCTAGCGGTTGCGGCAAGAGCACCCTGCTTAATATACTTGGCTTATTAGATCGACCGACTAACGGTACATATAAGTTGCAAAACCGGGTGGTTGAGCGACTGAGTCAAACCAGGGCGGCTAAGTTAAGACGGGATACAATCGGGTTTATCTTCCAGTCATACAACATGCTACCAAGGCAAACAGTTTTAGAGAATGTAGCCATGCCTCTTGTCTATAAGGGTGTCGGCGTAACCAAGAGACTTAAGATGGCATCGTCCATTTTAGAGCGTGTCGGTATGCATAACCGCGAGTATTTCTACCCTTCGCAATTAAGTGGCGGTCAGATTCAATGCGCCGCTATAGCCAGGGCTTTAGTAAATGAGCCGTCAATCATTATTGCTGACGAGCCAACCGGTAATTTAGATACCAGTGGCAGCCGCTTAGTTATGGAACTATTAAGCGAGATTCATATGATGGGTAACACCATCATATTTGTCACGCATAACCCCGAGCTTACCCGTTATGCTACACGCGTAGTGTATATGCGCGACGGACGAATAATTCAGGATGAAAGTACCAGTCTTGGTGAAGTGGCTAAGACTGCCAGGAGGCGTATGTATAGTGTCAGCTCTAAAACTATTGAAGATGATTTAGCAGGCGTGTCTATGCTTATGAAAGTAATGCCGCATAATGACAATCAAACTGAAGAATCAAAGCATAAATCAAAAATTAGAAAGTCGTCTAAGAACAAAGAAAGCTTTAGATCATGAGTCGTCGTAATTGGTATATCCATTCAGCGGTATCGACAATAAAGGCTAACCGCTGGGTTAGTTTTTTAACCATGTTCGGTATTATTGTAGGCGTTGCAAGCGTAATAGAGATTATTGGTATTAGTCAGGGGGTAAAGAATGAGATAACTAACCAGGTCTATACATATTCCAAAGACGTTATTACGGTTGAATCAAAGGCGGTTAGTTTAAGTAGCTTTGGTGTAGTGCAGTCGCCGGCTGTATCAACTCTGACTAAACAGGATGTGAATTCCCTAGCCAAACTTAAAGATGTCAAAGCTAGCGTTCCACTATACGTTCTTTCCGGAATTGCCGATGGAGACAAAGCATATCATGGCGGCATTGTACTTGGTACAACTCCGGATCTACCTAGGGTAATAAACCAATCTCTAGCTGTCGGCTCATTCTTTGACAGTAGTGAGTCCAATCCATTTGTAGCCGTGCTTGGCTACAATGCATCAGCCGGATTATTTAATCAAAAAGTACCCCTAGGCTTCAGTTTTGTGTGGAATAACCAGCAGTTTATTGTAGACGGTGTGCTTAATAAATTTAGCGCAACACCATTTTCTAACAATACTTTGTATAACGATGCCATATTTATACCCATGACGGCAGCTGATCAGTTGTCTCTTTCTAGTGGAGGATCAATTTTCCAAATCTTAGTTAAAGTAGATAGGACTAATGATTTAAATACAGTTGATCGTGAGGTAGTTGCTGCACTTTTGTCTGACCATAGCGGCCAAAGAAATTTTGAAGTGCTCTTACCTAGTCAGGTTGCTCAAAGTAATACTAGTGTATTAAATTTGCTATCAGCTCTAAGCATCGGCATAGCTATTATTGCCCTGTTTGTAGGCGGGGTCGGCATTATGAACGTGATGCTAATGTCAGTAACTGAGCGGATGCACGAAATAGGTATTAGAAAAGCAATCGGCGCTACTAACCGTCAGGTGATGTCGCAATTTCTAATCGAGGCTATTACAGTTAGTGCCGCCGGTGGCTTTATTGGAGTCATTGTGGCTTTGCTAGCCGATTTGGTTATTAGGAGTACAACCAGCTTAGCGCCCTCACTTAGCTGGCAAATAATTGTAATAGGTTTATTGGTCTCAATGGTTATTGGAGTAATTTTTGGTTCAATTCCTGCCTATCGGGCGGCAGCTAAAGAACCAATCGATGCTCTTAGAAACGAGTAGAAGTACTATTCAGCACATGTACCATTGCTTACAGTGGGTGAGTTAACTGTCGTAGACCGTATGGCATTAATAATTGAAGGGCTAACTAAGGCGTAACCGAGTTGGTTGTATTGAGTGGATTGAGCGAAGACCACACCGACTACCGTACCATCCTTGGTAATTAATGGTCCACCGGAGTTGCCCGGTATGATAGTGGCTACTACTTCGTAAATCTGTCGAATAATATTGCCCTGAGCATAAATATTGCTACCACTGGCTTCAAATTGATCGAGTATCTCAGCCGGATCGCTCCTGAAGCTTCCACCGCCAGGATAGCCCAGTACGACAGCATCCGTCTTACTACCAACGGTCGAATCTAAGACTTTAAGTGGTTTACCGGCTAAATTAGTAACTCTTAAAAGAGCAAAATCCAAATTGGGATTAAAGTATATGATAGAAGCTAAATGATGTCCGTTGGCATCTTCTACATATGGCTCAGAAATACCGGCTACAACATGGGCATTTGTAGCGACTATATCCTGACTGACTACAAAGCCAGAGCCTTCGACTATTCCCCCGCAACCACTGCCAACAATTTTTACAACTGAAGCCTGGTCACTGGTAATGGCAGTGGCAAATTCGCTAATAGGTGGCAGACTTATTGTTCCTTGAGGCGCGGGTTCATTGCCATTAAACACGCGAGGAAAGCCGTTCGGATCAACTAAATGTCCAAGGTCGGCGATTATATTAGGCGCTGGTGGTAAATGTCGATCCAGGCTGGCAACAATGCGAGAGGAGCGAAGTTCGTTTTGCAAAGACAAATATGGAAGACTACGCAATACTGCTGATCCTAGCCAAACACCAACTAGGACAGATAGAACAGAAATAATAGAGCCAAGTATGTTATCGTAGCGACTTAGTCTGGCTAAAACAATCTTCCGCCTTAAGTATATGCCGACTGTTTCACCGACGATTAAGAGCAAAAAGGCGAAACCTAACGTAGTGACTAATGTTACTAGTGACCGGCTGAATTGCGAGTGAGCCAGATTAACGGTGTGAGGTTCAAGCAGAGCGCCAATTAAAAGACCAATTAAAAAACCGGCAGTTGAGAGCGCCTGTTGGACAAAACCAATTTCCCTACCCCTAATAACGGCACTGATTAACAATACGATTATAACTATGTCTATGATCATCTAGGTATACCCGCTAACGGTTTTAGTGTAACAGAAAAGCTCTTCCTAAGCGCTTATGCCTGCTTACCAGCCATCTGATCATTATATAGATAAGCTTCGCTGACCTGCTTAATAATTTGTGCCGGCTGAACGTTCAGCTCCAGATCCTCATTTATTAAATTGACTATCTGAGAGTACTTAGGCTCCCCCATTGCTATTAGGAAGGCGGAGTGAAGTCGTCTAATAGCTGAGAAGGATATGGTTATGAGATTAAATGGCGGCACTGTGTAGCCAACAACTGCCGAATAGCTTGCTTCGTTAGTTGCGACAGAGTTAGGTAGTATCCCGGCAATACGGCCGTCTACCCCCATACCGAATTGTCCAATTGCAGTATTTGCTTCGTCTAAAGCTGTATCAATCTCAGTGTTGTATCTTTCGGTTATGGCTTTTAAGTCACTTTGGTCGTTTTCTTTTAGAACTTCAATGATTCTAGCTTTCTGAGGGTTAAAGCCGGCTAGTCTTAGCTGGGCCCAGTTTGAGTCCGGGTGGTTATATGGACCCATGCGTTCGTCAGTTAAGGCTACGGTTAGATTGCTGGTTAAATCAGGGCTTAAACTGCTCATGACAGCTACGGCAAGTGGTATGTTGCTACCGCCCGGTATTAGCCATAAGGTTGGTCCAATGTTTAAAGCACCTTTTAGTTTACTTGTTAGAGGACTAATAGCAATTTCCGGTACTCCGATTTTGTATACCTGCATTGCTTAATACTATATCAGTGAAGTTAGAGATTATGGGAATAAAACTTGGTATAAATTTCGAGATTGATTAAGGCTTAATATAATCTTAAGTGTTGATCTTTGGATGAATTCGCTAGAGTAATATTCTATATGGCTTTAACTACTAATGATCTTGAAGAGATTCGTAACATAGTCGACAGCGGATTCGCTAAACAAAACATAGAAGTTATTGAGCCACTGCGAAGAGTGATTGAAGGAATGAAAAACGATATTAAAGATATATATTATAAGATTGCTAATTTGTAGCACATGCCTATAACCGATAAACAATTTAATAAACTGACTTTGGAAAAGAAACTACTTACTTTGAATGCTTAGTTGATAAGCACTGCAAAACAAACTGGTATTACCCTTCCTAGGTAATAGAAAAAAAGTATCTCCATATTTCCAATTTAATTAATAAAAGATATGAATCTATATCATTCATCGCCAATTAAAGGTCTTAAAGTCATACAACCTCAGCGCACCATATGTAATGACGAATATACTTGCGATTTTGTATTTGCAACAAAATATAAAAAATTGGCATTAATGTATATGTTGCCCAAAGGAGTTTATATTTTAATGAACATAAATTATTCTTCAAAACCGTATGTTCTTATATGCGGAAGAGAGGAAGATGTAATTAAATTGGATAAAGGCGGTTCTTTATATACTTTTTCTGACAAAGGTTTTATAAAAACACCACAAGAAAAATTAGACGATTATGAAATGGTGAGCGAACAACCAGTGATGCCAATCAAAGAGATTGTTTATGACAAAACTATTGATGTACTAATGAAGATTGGGGTTTCTATATATTTCGTAAATAAAAAGACGTTCGATTTGTTAATGCGCAGTCCGAAGCAAGATAGTTTGGTTGAAAAACTTACTAAATACAAACCTTTATTTTAATCTAAAAAAAGAACCCTGGCTTGCAGGGCTCTTTATGTACCTAAAGTCTTAGGCTTATTGGCGTGGAGCTTGTGGGCGTGCTTCGCTAACTGCGACTGGACGTCCGTTTAGATCCTGGCCATTTAATTTGTCGATAGCTGCCCGTGCTTCAGCATCGTCGCTCATTTCAACAAAACCGAAACCTTTGCTGCGGTTTGTCTCGCGGTCGACAATTACTTTAGCGGAGACTACGGTCCCAGCGCTTGCGAAAAATTTTGCTAGGTCGTCATCAGTTGCAGACCAAGCTAGTGAGCCGACAAATAGTTTATTTGCCATAACTTTACTTCTTACCTCTTCTTTCGTACTGAGGTAAGTCGTCCTGTGTCGCTTAGCTGCACCTCATTAACTCGAAAACTTAATTTATTACTTATTATCTAGAACTTCTCTTTGAAATAAGATTTACTAGCAGCATCTTCTAGTGTGGCATCATCTTTACATAAACGCTAATTAAAAGCAAGGGGTTTATAGAGATAATTACTAGCGATTGTTTTTAGGTACATTGCCCTTAGTCGTTAGTTTGCCGTCTTTAAGACTTAACTGCATGTCAGTCTTGCCTGCAAGACCAATGTCATGAGTTACAACTATGACGGTTGTCTTCTGACTTTTGCTTAGATCGTGCAGTAAATTAAAAATGTTTTGGCCGTTAACTGAGTCTAAGTTTCCGGTTGGTTCATCGGCAAGGATAATCTTTGGGTTATTCGATAACGCCCTGGCTATGGCCACACGTTGTTGTTCACCGCCCGAAAGCTTTCCTGGCTTGCGTAGCTGCTTATCTCCAGCTAATCCGACTTTATCTAACAGCTCTTTGGCACGTTTTTCCCTATCGTCTTTGCTTACTTTAGCAAACTCCATCGGCAACATGACGTTTTCTAGCGCAGTTAAGTTAGGTATTAAGTTATATGCCTGGAAGATTAAACCAACGTTCTTGGCTCTATAAGATATTAGGTCGTGATCGTTTAGCGAAGATATTTCCTGGCCTTCGACGGTTATTGTGCCATTGCTGGGACGGTCTAGCGCTCCAAGTAAAGAAATAAGGGTGCTTTTGCCACTTCCGCTTGGCCCAATGATTGATGCAAACACACCAGGCTTAATTTTAAAACTGATATTATTTACGGCCGAGACGGTGCCATCACCGCTCTTAAAAGATTTACTGACTGATTTTACTTCAAGCATTGCTCTACTCCATCCTCATTACTTCTGCTGGACGTACCTTGGCTATAAAGAAGGCAGCAGCACTACTGCCGGCCACAGCTATAATTATGGCCGCTCCTAAACCGTAGCCAATAATGCTTAATCCGGCTACAGCGTGAATATTAGAAATATCATTCGATATTCTGCCAAATCCTCGACCACCTCGGGCAAAGACTGGACCGGCACCGCTAGATTGTTGGTTAGAACTTGATGGATTAAATCTAGTAGAGCTGGTAGAGCTGTTATTAACTAGCGTGTTGGTTATAGGACTGGCGGCAGCTACGCCAATGATAATTCCTACAACGGCAGCTAAGACTGCAAATGTCACTGCCTCGCTAATAAATTGGGTTACCACTTTTAAGTTTGATGCACCAATGGCTTTTAGAACGCCAATTTCGCGTCTACGCTCACGCGTAATCATGACCATGATCATAAGGATAATAATCGCGCCGGCCACAACAGCACCGATTAAGCTATAGAGTGAAACACTGCTGACATTATTTAGAGGTGCAATAGTGTTATTGGCAATTGTTTGTGAGCTTGTAACATCAGCGCTACTGCCTAGGGCTTTTTGAACTGCGCTAGTCGCGCTAGAAAGATTATTCAATGAATCAACCGTGGCTGTGGCACCGGTAACAACCCCACTTTGACCACTAAGGCGTTGTTCGGTAAGTAAGGCAACGATTATGTTGTTACTTAAAGATTGATTGCTGCCAGATGTGTATATTCCGGTAACTGTTAGCGTTTGGCTGTATGCAGTAAATGTAGAACCGACTTTTAGGTTATTCTTGCTAGCCATGTCAGTGCTAACCATAGCTTGGTTAGTGTCCTTGCTGCCATTAATAAAGCTACCGCTGGATAAGGTCAGGTTTTGGCTGTTTAAGACGTAAGGGTCATTTGTGCCGACAATGGATATGGGGGGAGTAAAGTTAGTGGCTATATTGCTTCCCCCGCCGAAGGCAAAGAATCTGCCCCCTCTACCGCTGGTGTTGATGGTTATTGGTGAAGTTAGAGAAGTCAGATTATTACTGCTCGCGCTTGAACTTCGATCTCCAAAGAATGATGGCTGTGCTGAACCTATAGTAGTTAGTCTGTCAGTTAGTGTTTCGCTTAATGCCGTTATGTGAGGCAAGGTTGAAACTTGGCTTAGCTGGGATACTGTTAAGGCGTTATTAACCTGGCTAAAGTTACTAAATCCGGCCGGGGATATTGTAATGCTATTACCGGCATTCGCCTTAATACTGGCTATCTTTTGATTAACTGTTTTGTGTGCTACTAGCATGGCTAATGACAAGCCAATGCTTAGGGATAATATGCCAACCACGGCAATTGTACGTATTTGGTTGCGGAATGCGTTTCTGATTCCGCGGCTTAATGCATTCATTTATATAAGTCTCGTTATTTGTATATGAACTGGCCCTGTTATATAACGGACGTACTTAATTTAAGCTGAAGATTTGTTTTTAAGCTATGTCTAAGCGCATGAAGCTTTCAGCATACTTGCAGCCGGCTTGCTCACCGTTTTTAGTCGCCCATTCCCTAATGCGTTCTTTAACGGCCTCCATGTCTCCTACCTGACTGGAGTGTGCACTTAATGCGGCTATTTTAGTTTCGAACGTGTCGCTCACATCAACAAAATAATTGGCATTATCAAAGTTGGTTAGGAGTAAAGTTTTGACTTTATGTGGTTCAAAACCTTCACTAATTAATTCCGGAAAAGTTAAATAGTCACGGGCTAGTGGAAAGACGGCGTCAAGAGTTGCCTGTCCAGCTGCTCTATGATCCGGGTGGTTAATAAAGTTGCGTGCTGTTGAGTAAAGTACGCTCGGATCCATTGTTATAACTACGTCTGGCTTCAGCCGCCTAATTTCTTTTACGATATCTCTTTTTAAGTTTTGGCTAATTTCCAGTCCTGCATCTGGGTAGTCTAAGAAAGTAACCCCTTCTCCGCCAATAATCTTT
>JAJYJU010000039.1 GCA_021789195.1 bacterium
TATTGTTGTTGCAGCGAGTTAAAGAAGTGAGCGGCGGCAGTTTTAGCGGCTCCGTATGCTCCGTTGTCTTTAAGTGGCTTCATGGCCGAAGCAGATATCATGTTAAACAACCTAGCCTTATTAAAATTGGCGATTAAGCCACGGCTCATATGTACCCCGGTTAGATAGATACTGTTAATTTGCTTAATGTAGTCCTCGGGTTGCAATTCAAGCAGTTCACCGCCAATATATCCACCAGCATTGTTTATTAAACTGACTTTCTGTTCGCCTATTTCATCTTTTAGTTGACGCCAGAAATTGTTTGTAGCATCTGGATTTGAGCTGTCGAGCTCAACGTAGCGCACACCCTGATCCATATCCTCAGGTCGAGTCTTTAGGCCCGTGCCAATAACCTTCCAACCGTATGAAGCAAATGTGTTAGCAAGCACTAGACCTAAGCCTTGCCCACTGCCGGTAACAACAACCGTTTTGTCCATATATTTAGAAGAAGTGCTTTCCGTAGTAATACCAGAAGTGCTTAATGATTGCGACGGCTAAAACTAGTATCCATAGAATTAAGATATCTAGATGGTGCTTACGGATTAATTTGTACCAGCGGTTGTTGGGGAATCTATTGTCAATCAAGCCGCGGTCGGCATTGTATAGGGTGGTGTACCAGAACAGCGTGGTTGTCGCCACATCTATGGTCAAACAAAACGGGCATAAGGCATGAATGCTGTATATGCTTTTAAGTAGCATGGCATAAGCGGCTGCCAGTCCGAGCGTAACAACAGTTTGGAAGCTTAACCAGAACCATTTTTTAAATTTGGCATTGGCAAGTAAGCTTACACCCAAAGTCACAACTACTGAGAATGCGGCCACTCCATAAAAAGGGTATGGCAAGCCAAATATATTGTCGCCTTTATAACTGATTACATTGCCGCAACTTACGATTGGATTTATGTTGCACGATGGAACGTAATTAGGGTTTGCATTAATTGCAAGCGTGTCATGTGTCAGGATTAATGATGAGGTAAGACCAATAATGCCGATAATGACCATTATCCATGGAAATACTTTTTCTAGTGTCCAGTTTAGCTTCATGTTTGACATTATAGCGGACTTAAAGTCTCTACTCCCAACGAAATACTTTAAATGCGATGGCATATATGATTAGCATCCATGCTCCCATGACTAAAAGCTGAGGGCCAAGATCAAGCAAGCTTTTGCCTTCAGTTAGAATCATGCGTGCACCGTCAATAACCGGAGTTAGGGGCATATATGTCGTAACAGTCTGTAGCCAGTTCGGCATTAAAAAGCGCGGGAAGAATACTCCAGTTAAAAACATCATGGGAAAGACAATGATGTTGCCTAGGGGTGCGACTTGGCGTTCATTCTTCGCCCAGCCACCCAAGGCTAAACCAATGCCTAAAATTAACACAATGCCTAAAACAAGAAATACGGCCAGCTCGGCTAGGTTTCCGACTATCTTAATGTTATAAAGCAATGCGGCTACGGCTAGCATGACTGCTAGTGACAATAAACCAATTACCGCTTGCCCGACCATATTAGATAAAAAGAACTGCCAGACTCTTAAGGGGGTGGTATGCAATCTTCTTAATATGCCCATTTTTTTAAGTTCCGGAAATAAGTTCATTGGTCCGAATATGCCGACTCCCAAAATGGAGAATCCAAGCAGACCGGTAAACGTATAGTCAAAGCTGGTTAGGCTGTGCTGATTAGAAACTACAGGTGTAACTTTGAGCGGTGGATTGTACTGCAAATATTTAGCGTTTATTGAGTTAAATTGAGTTTGCAGTAGCGAGACTAGAGCTTGTTCTGCCTGATCGTTGTTATGCGTATAGTGCACAATTGCCTGACCTGTTGGAATACCATTAACCAGCTTTCCGAAATTTGGTGGCAACTCTACGGCAGTATCTATAATGCCCCTACCCATGTTTGTATAGGCATCGCTTAGAGTTGTAATAGTCTTGTTGATACTAAAAACTTTGTTAGCTTCAAGACTGGTCACATATGATTTGGCAAAGGCGGTTTTGGACTGATTAATCAGCGCAATTCTTAGCGATAAGTGACTATTATGACTTAAGCTCCCAAACACTATTAAAAAGATGAGCGGGAATAAGAAGGTAAAGAATAAGGCTAAACGGTCTCTAAAAACCCGTTTAATATTAATCGTAAAAAATACCCATATGGTATAGAACTTTAAGGCTAAGGGTGACATTGGTCTTAATGCCTTAACTTTATTGGCAGACTGCGCATTCATGTTCTTCCTGCGCCAGAATCTTAGCGCGACTATAACTAATATAACTAATACAATTGTTAAATACTTCATGCTATTTTTCGCTCCCTAAACTACGGCCGGTAAGATCCAAAAAGACGTCTTCTAAGTTGGCCTTTTCCACCTCCTGCTGCTTTTTGAAGCCCCGTTTAAGCAACTGCTTTATCAAGTTCTTTGGTGTATCCAGGGCGATTATCTTACCGTTGTCCATAATAGCTACGCGATCACACAATACCTCGGCTTCTTCCATATAGTGGGTAGTTAAAACTATGCTCATGCCATTGTCCCTAGTCGATTGAACCAAGTCCCAAAGGTTACGTCTAGCCTGTGGGTCTAGTCCGGTAGTCGGTTCGTCTAAGAAAAATATTTTAGGGTTATGTACTAGGGCGGTTACTATGCTGAATCGTTGTTTCTGTCCGCCAGACAATTGTTCGACGTAGGAATTGGCCTTGTCCCCCAGACCGACTTCATTTAGAAATGTGATTGGATCTACTCGCTCACCGTATGCTGATGCAAACATTTGGATTATTTCAGTTAGCTTGGTTTTATCCTGGAAGCCTGGCGATTGTGGCTGGACGCCAATTAGGCCGCGTATCTCGTACGGGTTTTTAGCGACATCAATACCGTCGATTACAGCTGTTCCGGAATCGATTGTGCGTAGCGTTTCAATCATCTCTAAGGTTGTGGTCTTACCGGCTCCGTTAGGGCCTAAAATACCGAAAATCTCACCACGCATAACGTTAAAACTAACCCCATCTACGGCCTTAATGTCATCATAAGATTTTTTAAGATTTTTGACCGTTAAAATTGCGTCGCTTGCCATGATGTCTTTCACCTATCCTTGGGCATATAATAGCATGTAATAAAGCACTCGATTTAAGCACTATCTCATTTTTATTTTGCACAATATCTTCTAGTTAGTTAATCAATTATTGACATCACGTAATATAATAGGACGTTAGAATATGTTGGATACAGCAAAAGCGCTAATTAAAAGCGCGGGTAAAAAACTTGGCTTAAGTTCTGCTCAAATTGATCAACTGCTGGCAATTGATAAAGAGCATCAATTTGAAATTAAACTAGATGATGGCAAAGTCTTACCTGCCTACAGGGTTCAGCACAATAACCAACGCGGGCCATACAAGGGTGGCATAAGATTCCATCATGAAATAGATTTTGATGAAGTTCGAGCGCTAGCTATTCTAATGACGATGAAGACGGCGGCCCTAGATCTCCCGCTTGGTGGCGCCAAGGGTGGTGTTGTCGTAAATCCGCGTGAATTAAATGATGCTGCACTAGAGCAAATTAGCCGTGAATATGTACGTTATTTAAAGGATCATATTGGGCCAACTAAAGATATTCCAGCACCAGATGTAAATACTAACCCTGTAATTATTGACTGGATGGTTGACGAGTATTCGGTATTAACTGGAGATAAAACAAGAGCTAGTTTTACCGGTAAGAGTGTTGAAAAGGGCGGTAGTTTAGGCCGTAATGCAGCAACTGGTCGTGGTGGCGCTATAGCCTTAAACGCCCTGCTTAAGCACAACGGTATTGCTGAGAAAGAATTAACTTATGCCGTTCAAGGTTTTGGAAATGTTGGATCATTTTTTGCTACAGTTGCCGCGGTTGATCACCCGAACTGGAAGCTGGTTGCCACGACTGATTCTAATGGTGGAGTCTACAATCCTTTAGGTTTGGATCCTAAGAAACTCGCTGAGTTTAAAGATAAAGGCGGACGATTCGTAGAATATAAAGGTGAAAAACAAATCAGCAATGAGGAGCTGATTGGTCTTGATGTAGACATACTTGTTTTAGCTGCTCTTGGTGATGCCGTTACAGAGGCTAACGATAAACATGTTAAGGCTAAGTATATTATTGAGCTAGCTAACGGGCCGGTTAACGAATCGGCTTACAGTCATCTTAATAAACGGGGCGTAATAATTCTGCCAGACATTATCGCAAATGCCGGTGGTGTTGTGGTCAGTTATCTAGAGTGGGTGCAAAATACCAAGCATGAACATTGGAGCGAAGATAAAGTAAATACTGAGTTAAATAAATACATGACCAAAGCCATGAATGAGCTAACTAAAATTACGGAAGAAAACAAGGTTAGCTTGACTGAAGCCGCCTTCATGTTGGCGATTAAGCGCTTACTAGAAGTTTAAACTGCTATTTCCGAAGGCTTCACCATAAACTGCCAGACTTCTTCTGAAAGTTTATCTATATCTCTTGCGTAAAGAGGATCGGTGTTTATGATAGCTGATAAATTAATAGAATCTAATAAAGATGGAAACTCTGACTTTATTGACGAGTTCGCAATTGAGTATTGGTATGGT
>JAJYJU010000011.1 GCA_021789195.1 bacterium
TCCCGATGACCGACTAGCTATATATACCTGTTTGGCATCAGCCAGTTTTATATCATCTAGCTGATTGGCCGTAGTTATAATTTTGTAGTTTCCCGGTACGAAATGGTTATTGGTGTATTCGCTCTGGGTTTTGGCAACTTTATTAGACATGACTTCGGGTAATTGCCTTAGTAGTGTGCGGAATTGCAGACGATTTAGTATGGCGGTTAGTTCATTGGCATTAAAACCTTTAACGTCCATTCGTTTAAGATCCAGTTTGATTGGAGCATCCAACCATATATCGCACAGTTTCTTACTTAGGAAGGCGGAGTCCTTGCCAGCTATAAGTTTATCTCTTAAAGACGATGGGGATATTAATTCTATATCCTTATATATCTGCTCAAGCGACCCGTATTTCTTAAGCAAATCAATAGCTGTTTTTTCACCTACGCCTGGCACGCCGGGCACGTTGTCTGATGAGTCGCCTTTTAGTGACTTTAAATCTAGGTATTGATTAACTTTAATTCCGTACTTTGCTTCAAAAGATTCCGGCGAAAAGAGGGCGATGTTACTTAGGCCTTTTTTGAGAGCGTATACATGAATATTTCTATCTATCAATTGCAGCATATCCAGATCAGAAGTTACTAACAATGTCTCAATGCCCTGCTTAGCTGCTTGTTTAGCTAATGCACCCATGATGTCATCAGCTTCATAGTCATCCAGCTCATATAGCGGCCAGCCGAAGGCTTCAAGTAGTTCATGCAATGTTGGAATTTGGGCGTAAAAATCCGGTGGAGCGGGTTTGCGGTTAGCCTTGTATTGCGGATAGAGCGCAACACGTTTCCGAATATTGGTTTTTGGCTTGTCCCAGGCAACTGCAACATAATCGGGCTTAAGCCGTTTAATTACTTCTAAAGCCATTGTGGCAAAGCCAAACACTCCACCGGTTGGCGTGCCATCATCAGTACTTAAATTGGGCATGGCATAGTAACCCCGGTAAAAAACACTCTTACCGTCTATGATTACCAGTTTCTTTGCCGCCATATCTTAGCTATAAGTATAGTCTCTTTAGCTTAAACTAAAGCCAAGTAATCGATTCAGCTTTGTCTCAAGCTGAGACATATCATTTCCGTCGTTAATTAATAGAAGATCGCTTTTTTCTTTTACCAGGCCCATGGCTAAGATTGTCGGGTCTTTCTTGTGCTCTCCTTTATGATCCATTTCCCTGGCCTCATCGGCAAGAAATTGATTAAAACTGACATTGTCTGACTCGGCCCGGTCTTTGCCACGATTAACACTGTTGGCCCTGATGCGCTCGTACCTAAGCTTAGGATCGGCATCAATCCAGATAACCTTGCCGCCTAGTTCGTGTACTCTGTCCGCTTCGCCCGGGTTGCGCAGACTGGCAATTGCTAAACCGGCGTATTTGCTTGATCCGCCTTGTTTCTCATATTCATCAACCGCCTTATTAATAATTACGCCTAGTCCAAACTCGGTCCTCCAGGCAGCACTGAGTTTAGAAGTCTCGTCCCTATTTAGTGGTATACCACGTCGTTTTAAGTCATGTCTAAGCATGTCTGAACCCGAAACAAACAAATAATTATGCTTCTGGACTAGAATCCGACCGACGCTATCTTTTCCCGAACCGTTAGTTCCTGATATACCGATTATTTTTGGCGGCATGGTTTTAGAGAGATTCTACTTTATGTAATCGTGGAGTTTTTTAGCGTCACGATGTTTACGTAGTTTAGCCAGTGCTTTAGCTTCAATTTGACGGATGCGCTCTCTAGTTACGCTAAATTCCTGGCCAACTTCTTCAAGTGTATGGCTACGACCGTCCTCTAAACCAAAACGTAACTTGAGGATTTTTTGTTCGCGCTCAGTTAGGGCTCCGAGCATATCTTTAACCTGCTCTTTTAGTAGCTGACTGGTGGCTGATTCTTCAGGGCTAATAGTGTCTTCATCTTCTATAAAGTCGGCTAAAACAGAGTCTTCTTCGTCGTCTCTAATAGAAGCATCCAAGCTTGAAATATCCTGCTTAATCTTCATGATGTGTTCAACTTTGTCCACATCAATTTCCATGGCGTGGGCAATTTCATCATTGTTCGGTTCACGGTTTAATTCCTGGGTTAAACGGCGCTGGGTGCGTAGCAATTTGTTAATTGTCTCAACCATGTGTACCGGAATACGGATGGTGCGGGCCTGGTCAGCTATGGCACGAGTAATAGCCTGGCGAATCCACCATGTAGCGTAAGTTGAAAACTTAAAACCTTTGTCGGGATCGAACTTCTCAACCGCTCTAAGCAAGCCAGTGTTACCTTCTTGGATTAAATCAAGCAGGTCTAGACCGCGGCCAACGTAACGCTTGGCAATCGACACAACTAGACGCATGTTAGCTTCCGCCATTTTGTCCTTGGCTCTTTTATCTCCAGCCACTACTTGTTTGGCTAGGGCTAGTTCTTCCTCGGCATTTAAAAGCGGGATTTTACCAATTTCTCTTAAATACAACCTGACTGAATCATCAGCTACATCGTCATCAAGATAAACAGTGCCAGTGTCCGCCTCTTCGTCACCATCTTCGTCTTCCCAGTCTTCACTAAACCCTTCTTCGCCAGGATCGGCGGCAGTAATCTCAATGTTTGCGTCAGCCAGTTCGGTATACAGGGCGTCAAGTAGTTCGGTGTTGGCAGGTTCGTCGGCAATTTCTTCAAAAATCTCTCGTTGAGATATATGGCCGTCTTTTTTAGCCTTGGCAATTAAGGCATCCTTACGGGCACTTATTCCACCCTCTGCTGGTGGTGTGTCTTGTTTCTTCTTAGGCATTAATTCTTTCTCCCAAATTAACTCTAAGCAGTTCATCAAGCCGTCGAGCTTCTTCGAGTAGTTTATCAGTAGATTGCTCGTCAGCAGCCAGTGACTGCATTTGTTTAGCTAAGTTTATTTTTTGCTTTTTAACATAATCTTCTATCAGACGTGTCTGCAATCGAGCTGCCTCGTATTTCAGTTCGCTAAGCTCGAGACCCTGATAGAGCTCTTCATAGACTAACATTAATATTTTAACATAGTCTGCTACTTCCGCCAACTGTACCAATTGATTTTCAGTAACATTGTCTCTCTGTTTAATTAGACTCAGTAACGTTCTAGACGGTTCACGACTTAACATCTCTGGCAATATATATGTCAGTTTGTCTCTTAGCTCAACATGTTTTTGAATTAGGCAGAGGAAATTATCTTCGATCTTAGCAGTTTCGACTTCACGGTCATTTATAGCTACGGTGGTATTGTTTTTTGGTTTCTTTAATGGTCTAGCCACATTAGATACAGTTCGGTTCAGTTTTGTAAGCAAGGCATCCTTTGAGACTCCTAGTATTTCGGCAATCTGGTTTAGATAGTGATCTTGCTCTACCGCGTCGTCAAGGTTAGTGATTAAAGGTAGGGTTGCGTCGGAAAACTCACGTTTACCGGCCGCGCTACCAAGATCATATCGCTTCTTTTGAGTTTCAATTAACCAATCGACTGCATAATGATAATTCGCGATTGCTTTAAGCCACAAAGACGGATCCTTCTTTATTAACTCATCTGGGTCTTTGCCGCCTTTAAGGTCAATAATATTAAGCGAAACATGTAAACGGCTGGCTAAAGTAATTGATCTTTCCGTAGCAGCCAAGCCTGCATTGTCACTATCAAAAGCTAGTCTAATATCATGGGCAAAACCAATCAGACTTTTTAGGTGAGATTCAGTTAAAGCAGTTCCAGCGGTAGCAACTACCTGCTTCACGCCAGCTTGATGGCTCATAATAACATCAAGATTACCTTCAACTAATACGGCAAACTGTTTTTCCCTGATAGCTTGTTTTGCTAGGTGCAGACCAAATATGTGTCGGCTCTTGTCATATAGAACGGTCTTGGGCGTATTTATATATTTAGGACCGGTATCCGCCTGTTTTAATTGCCTGGCTGTAAAACCTATCACCTGCCCCTGGGGATCCATTAAAGGTATCATTACCCGACCCCGAAACATATCGCTCATTCTGCTGATACGTCTGCTCGCCAGACCAGCTGCCAGTATCTCCTGGTCACCGAAGCCTTTTTTGTGCAAAAATTCAATTAAAGCATTGCCGGTATTTGGCGAATAACCCAACCGCCAGGTTATCACGGTTTGCTTATCAAAGTGACGTTTAGCAAGTAGGTAATCAAGCGCTTCATGATTGGCGTTAAGCTGAACCTGGTAAAACTTGGCTGCCGCGTCGTTGGCCTCAATCAAGCGCTTCTTATCCGGACCGTTATGTCTGCCTGAGTTTTTTTGGTACTGTTCTAAGTCAACTCCGGCTTTACGAGCCAATAGCTCAAGTGCATCTTTAAAATCCAAACCTTCTATTTCCATTACAAAGGAGAACATATTGCCCCCTTTGCCTGAAGAAAAATCGTGCCAAATTTGTTTCTCCGGGCTAATCATAAAACTAGGCGTTTTCTCGTTAGAAAACGGACTTAGACCACGGAAGTTACGCCCGGCTCGTTTAAGCTGGACGTACTCGCCGATAATATCCTCAATCGACAGTCGGCTCTTTATCTCTTCAACCGCATCCATAAATATATGTATCCAGTATTATTCTACATTTAGCGCTATTTGTAATGCACAAGCATAATTTAACTGGCTTGTGATTAAATATAGCCATGCCTTTTGAGCCAGGTTCTCCGCAAATATATACTGATCCATATTCATATATAAATCAGCCGAAACAATCTATCTTAAGCCGAATCTTAAGTTTGCTTAAGAATATGTCTTTTAAAGGAAAGATAATTGCTCTAGTTGGTGGCACTGTAGTTATTGTTATTCTAATTTTTGGGCTGAAATCCTTGTTTGGCAGTAGTGGTCTTAATATGCCGTCAATCTATGGTGTGCTTGGTGAACAGCAGGAACTTATTAATCTAAGTACCACCGGCACCCAGCAAAGTAACTCAAGCCAGTCATACTTAAACTTTTCTACCACAGAACTGGCATCTGCTTCTACGGATCAAAACAACCTCACCAGCTTGCTTGCTAAAAACGGTATCAAAATATCTGCTAGCAATTACATTTTACAGCCATCAGCCGATAATCAGTTGAAGCAGGCTATTAATGATAGCAATTTTGATCCAATTTACGCTTCTGTAATGCAAACTCAACTCAAACTCTACCAAAACAATTTATCGTACGCTTACAACTTAACCACTTCGTCAATTTTAAGGAGTTACTTGTCCACTGATTACAAGAACACCGACTTAATGATTAAAATGTTGAACTCCAGCTCAGGTTAGTGAGCTTGCATTAGACAATTGGTAGCTGTGATAAATAAGAGCCTTTAGTTCTTCTAAATCTAGTTGGCCACTTAATACAATCGTGCTCCATTGCCTACTGTCTAGCTTTCGACCGTTAGCAACCTCTTCATATTTTTGGCGCAACAGTTTGCTTAATTGGTGGTCCAATCTAACACTAAGCTCTACTATCTGTCGTCCGCTTTCTAAATAAGCAAAGGGCGTGTCGCTTACCGAATAAACTGCCAGGGTTTTAGTGAATGGATAATCGACGGTGGATCCATCTAAGCTACCCAGATACTCTACTAAAGCGGTTATATCACTTGGTTTAAGCATTGCTATCTTGTTGCTTCGTCAGCCATTCAAGGTAATGCTGTAGTTCTGCAATTGACGCCTGTATATCGTCAAACGCCCGGTGCACTTCTTTCTTTTCAAACATGACACCATACTTAGCCTGCATAATAATCTTAAGCGATGAAACATCAAGCATCCGGTAATGCAACAGGGCGTCAACTTCGGGCCACCAGCGGGTTATGAAATTGCGATCGTTATGGATACTGTTGCCTGCAAGTATCGCCGGCATCTTATTAAACTGACCGTTAATAAACCCGACTAGTTCGTGCTTAACCTCATCTTCCGAGCGACCTTCACTTTTCATGCGGTCAAGCAAGCCACTGCTACTATGTTGGGTTTTATTCCACTCATCCATCCGGCTCAGTTCTGCTTCAGTACGCTTAATACAAGCATCGTAGCTAGCCAAGGTAGTAAAGTTAAAGTCTGTTACTTCAGCAGCTACTTCAATAATGACGTCATTTTGAACGTCAAGTCCGGTCATTTCAAGATCAACCCAAAGAAGTTTAGTTGGGATTACGTTACGAAGTGCTTGGTCCATGCCAGCCATTATATCTTAGCAAGGCAAAAGAATAGTTTACTTTAGCCGCGAGCTTTAGATAAAGCGTCGCTGTACCACTTAAGTTCACTTAACGCTGTCGATAGAGCAGAGGCAGGACCGTAGGGGTTAGCAGCTAGTTCTGCACTTAATTTACCGTCTTCATCTATACCTTCATGCATACCCAAGAATGCAACTTGCTGTGGGATTACAACAGCGCGACTTTCAGACAAAATTTCTTTTAGGTGCATAGTAGCTCTAGCTCCGCCAACAGAGCCGTGACTAACGATTGTTGCCGGCTTATGAGTAAACTCGCTGGTTACGTAATCTAGGGCGTTTTTGAGCACTCCTGAAATTGAGTGATTGTACTCTGCAGTAACAAAGATATAGGCATCCATACCCTCAAGTTTATCCAGCCATGGCTTAACAGCTGGGTCAATTTCGCGGTTTGGGTTATAGCGGGGGCTTATTGGTTCATTGAAGAACGGCATTGGATAGTCTGCTAAATCTACTATTTCTGCCTTAACACCTTCCATGGCTGACGCTTCGTTTAAAACCCATTGGGCTTGTTTTAAAGATTGACGATTAACTCTTGTGGTGCCGACTACTACTGCTAGTTTCATGAATTGCTCCTTTTGCTATACTTAATATAGTATTAATAGTACTATACAAAGTATAGTAATGGCAAATTTAAATACACTATCTGTAAATATTGAACCCAAAGAAGGCTGCATCGCCAGCGCAATGCGGGTATTGGGCCAAAAATGGACGGCCTTAATTTTGCGCGATCTTAATAGCGGGCCGAAACGATTTTGTGAGCTTGAACATTCCGTAGATAACATAACTCCTAGGGTTCTATCTAAGCGTTTAAGTGATCTTGAAAGTCAAGGCATTGTTAGCTTAAAAGACAGTTACTACAACCTGACTAAAAAAGGCAGTGATCTTATGCCGACCCTAAAACAAATGGCCAGCTGGGGCAATAAGTATCCCTAGAAACCTAAAGCCTGTCTGGCGCTTCAATACCGAGCATTTTTAGCCCCTGCCCCAAACGTTTCATGTAAATCTTTGTTAAGTACAATCTAAATGCTTCACGTTCATCACCAATTACTCGGTTTGCTTCGTAAAAGCGATTAAAGATCTGGGCAAGATCATATAGGTAGGTGCAAAGTAGATGCGGACTCAGTTCTTTAATTGCCATATTAACTGCACTTGCATAACGAGATAACTTAAGTGCTAGTTGCCTCTCGCCTGGCTGTAAACTTGAACTAAACTCAACAATGTCTCCCTCGGCTTTAGCCAAAACACTGTTAGCCCTAGCATGCGCATACTGCAAATACGGACCGCTATTACCTAAGATATTGACCGATTCTTCAGGTTCATAAACAATATCTCCACCCATACGTTGCTTAAGAAAGGCGTACTTTACGGCAGCAAGCACTACTCTCTCATCCTTATGCTTGCTTAATTTAGCGGCTGCATTTTCAGCTGCATCTAGTACAGCCTCAGCTTTCAGTATGTTTCCTTCTCGGCTACTCATCTTTTTACCGCCAGATAAGCGCACGATACCATGAGTAAAATGAGTGGTCAGATTAGCCAAATCTGGAGCAAACAAAGATATAGCTTTCAATACCACTGCCATATATTGTTGCTGTTCATTGCCCGTAATAATAATCGACCGGGTCATATTGAAGTCTTGCTTTTTAAGCTGTGCCAGCCCCAGTTCCTTGCCTTCATAAGTCGGCAATCCTCTGCTATTAACAAAGACTCGTGTGTGCAGGCCATACTTCTCACCATCAAACACTACGGCGCCATCACTACGCTTAAAAACTCCCTTGTCGAGCTGTTCATTGACTATACTTAGGCCAATATTTGCCACTGCACTTTCCGGATAGAACTTATCGAAGTGGATATTTAGACGGCTGTAGAAACGATCGAACTCTTCGTAGCTCCAAGTACGTGTGGTCCAATATATTTTAGCTAAAGGCGAATTATGATCACCACGAGCTTGAATGTCATATAGACGCTTATTTAACTCAGTAATTGATGCTTTTGCCGTTTCGTCTTTGTCATAGGCTGTATTGCCAAGTACGTACATATCGCTCATCCACTCACTGTGTTTGTTCTTATCAATTTCTGACAATTTGTCAGGATTTTCTCCACCTAAAAAATCCAGCATTGCCCAAAGCGATTTGGCAACGTGTAACCCGACATCGCCCCCATAATTTACTCTATGCACGTCTGCGCCGCCTACAGCCAGTAGATTGGCAATAGAGTCCCCGACGATAGATGTATATAAGTGACCTGCATGTAAACTTTTAAATGGGTTTGGATCTGAATACTCAACCACAGTAGATTGACCCTTAAGTGGCTGCTCTGGCTCGTCTTTTATCTCGCTTAGAATTGCAGAATCACTTAAGCGGATATTAATAAACCCCGGTCCGGCAATACTAATCTCACTAATTTGGCTACTCAGTTTAGCTTTTGCTAGATCAGCTATTTCATTAGCAAGTTCGTGGGGATTTCTGCCAAGTTGCCCCGCTAATTTAATTGCCACGTTACATGAAAAGTCTCCAAACCGTTCATCCGGATAATCCAGTTCGATTGCTTCGTCTTTATCTGCTAACGATTTAACCGCCTCAGCCAGTGTTGCCTTAACCAACTCTTCCATATTGCCTAAAGTATAGCTTAACTAATCTTAGAACGCTTAATGTGGGTTGCCAGATCGTTAATGCCTTTATGCCATACGATACGACCGTTGCGCCAGGTGAGCAGATAGGCCGAACCTAATAAAACAAATAGTCCGGCCATTGTCTTTATCATGTAGTGGTAAGAACTGGACTTAGTCATTACGTTAAGTAAGTCAAAAACATATCCTCCGGGATTAATTACAATATCCCAGTTGTTCCAACCGAGATCGCTCGCGACATATAAATCAAAACAAATTACAAGAAGTATAAGCGCCATGACCGCTGCCGCAGTTATGGGTTTGATCCGTTTTTTAAGTTCGGTGTGAATCATATACAAACTTATCAGCCCCATAGTCAGGCATAGTAAAGCAAAACAAATGTATGTAATTGCAATAAATAAAATATTGGCACTAGAAGCTGATGCGAGATGAATAAAATCAGTCAGTATTACGAAACTGCCCGGAATAAAAATTAACCATAGAAGAGTCAAAAGAAATGGCTCCCAATCCGACCAGCGCTTATGTTTTAAGTTACTTACTAGGCGCCAAGATATTAAAAGTGGTATGGCCGCAAAAATTGAATTAACTACCAAGAAAAAGTTACCGCTAAGATGCTCAAACAAGTATGCAAACAAATACAGGGAGTAACAGGCAACGTAAACGACAGCTAGTGTTAACGTCATTTGAACCCAAGCTTGTTTTAACCATTCAGCCATGTTAACTAACCTTCTTTACTTAGCATTTGTTTAAACTTTTCGACCAACTCAACTGGTTCTGGATTGTTACCAGCGGCAATGCCCGCGTAAAGACTAGAGAAGTCACCTAAAATAACTAGATATAAGAGCTGTTCGAGTACGTTACTGCCTTCAGCGCTAACTACGATTGAGTCGGGTCTTCTACCACTTAGAAGTTGCTGGCTTAGCTTAAAGCGCTCCTGAATTCTCGGAAGTTCGAGATCAGATCGTAAATCAATTACACAATAGGGCTTTTCTACCGGCTGACTGCTCCATCCAATGAACTCATTGTGGTTAAACTCAGGCAGGAAGTCGCACCAAGCCACCTGTTTAGCGTTTTCATTAAAGCTAATCTTCCACTTATATGCCGCCGGATACATGGCCGGTCCAGCATATATAACAACAGACTTACCCAGAGAATCGAGTGCTATTTGCTTTGCTAAATTGTCTTTAGTGGGAATGACGGCTTCCCAGTTTTTAACTTTGTCGCTTAAAAACGTGGAGGCAGCTTCGCATACTTCTTTAGTTTCATCCCGGAAAATATTTGTTTGATTGCCTATATCCATTAGCGCCATAAAGTTGTTAAATACGCCATATCGAGGTTGGGGAGAAAATGGCAAAATATACAGAGGATAGTTTTTTTCTTTGGCTATTTCGGCTAATTTACCGCCGCCGGTAATGATTACAATTTTTGCACCCTTTGCTTCGGCATCCTTTAGCGCGCTTAGAGTCTCCTCAGTATTACCAGAAGCGCTGGAAATAATACATAAACTTGAATTATTAACATAAGCCGGCTGGTTGTATCCCCTGACTATTTCAAAAGGTAGCACAAAGCCCGGCCAGCTTAAGCTTAGACTGGCGGCAAGAGCTGATCCACCCATTGCAGCATAGGTTACGTTCGCTATTGAAGCTAGGTCAAAGTCCAGAGCTACATTGAAAGTTGTTAGTAACTGAGTTGGTTCTTTACCAGCAAATCCTAAAGAGTCGCTAACGTCAATTTGATGGATATACTTCAAATCATCGAGCATAAGCTATATTTGCCTCCCTTTTGTAACGGCAATCGTTTAATAATGCTATAGTAATTATAAGTATAACCTAAAGCGGATTTAGCATTATGTATGGGGGGAAACTAATGTTTGGGCAACATGATGATCAACAGACTCATAGTAGCGTTGATGACTCGGCAATGGTAACTAACTCTTCTGATCCAGTAGTCGCGGATACGGTTGCGACTCAGTCTTCGGAGCCGGTACTAACTACTCCAGAGCCCGAAACTCTTGAGCATCACGATACGGACGGTTTGCTGGAAATAAAGCAACAAGCCCTATCTCAACTCTCGCCATTAGTCAGCCATCTTGACCAAAGTCCTGAAGAAAGATTTAAGACGCTCATGATGATGATTCAGGCCAGCGACAATCAATCTCTAATTAAGACCGCTTATGAAACCGCTTCACAAATTAGCGATGAGAAACAAAAGGCTCAAGCCTTACTCGACATAGTTAATGAAATTAACTACTTTACTCACCCTAAACAATAGTTTTATTTATATTTCTATCTGTAAATCATAAGGTAAAGTCTGAAATTTTTTCTTTATCAATAACTAAATATGGGATGTCTGGGTATTCTTTTGCAAATACAGTCGGCACCTTAACTTTTTTATTTTTGTACTTAAATTCATAAGCAAATATTTTATTACCAACTTCTTCTACTAGATCAATTTCTTGATGCGGGATAGAGGATCGCCAGTAGTAGTGCCTGGAATATATTTCGTCTTTTTGTAGTTTCTTTTTTCGTTCAATGATGCAGTAATTCTCCCAGAGAGCTCCAAGATCGTTACGGTATTTTAAAGGTTGAAAATTATCTATTAAGCCGTTACGTATACCCAAATCATAAAAATAAACTTTACGTAACTTGCCTATCTCATTGCGTTGATTACGTCTAAACTGAGGTAACCTAAAGACAATGAAAGCCTTCTCGAGCAAATCTATGTAACGTGAAACTGTGTCTTTGCTTATCCCTAAACGAGTAGCGACTTCGCTATACGACATTTCACTGCCTACCTGAAAAGCTAACAGGCGTAGTAAATCGTCAACAATTGTTGCATTGTATTCAATATTTGAATTAAAAGCATCGCGATATAAATAGCCGCTTGTTAGATTACGCAAATAATCAGCAGCATCCTTGTGGCTCATCGGCCAAGCTTTTGGATAGCTTCCGTATATTAAATTTTTTTCAACTAGTCTTTCTGCTTCTATTGAACTAACTGCAATCTCAGAAGACGCAAAAGGATACAGAATAAATTCCTTTGAACGCCCAGTCAGCGGTTCTTTAATGGTGTTGGCTAAATCTATGCTAGAAGAGCCTGTTAAGAGAAGCTTTATATCAGGGTATGTATCATGTATGAGCTTAGCGGTCAGCCCAATATCTTTAACACGCTGAGCCTCATCGACTACAACAAACTGAGTATTCCCAATCAAGGACTTGAGTTCGGTGCTAGATTTATTTGTAAGGCTAGTTCTTATATCAGGTTCATCACAATTTAAATAAAGGCTAGAGGGATACTGCTCCCTTATCATGTTTGCGAGAGTAGTCTTGCCCGTCTGTCTTGCCCCATAAACAATTGCAATATCGCCGTCCTCTAAACATTCGGTGATTTGCTTACTAATGTATCGCTTTACAGACATAACCATAACTATATTATATATATTATTGCTAGTCAACTAGCTATAATATATATATTATTGCGATTAACAGATTGGGTTTTGTTTACGCTTTATTGCTACATCATGCCCATGCCGCCACCCATATCTGGTGCAGGAGAGGACTTTGGCTCAGGTACGTCGACAATTAAAGCACCCATGGTCATAGCAGTACCGGCAATGCTTGTTGCGTTTTGAAGTACTTCCTTAGTTACGCGGGCTGGGTCAATAATTCCTTTGGCCTTAAGATCAACCAGCTCGTTTGGATTAACCACATCAACTCCGAATCCGGGTTTAGCAGCTTTAACTTTAGGTAGCCATTCATCAGCATTTAAGCCGGAGTTGTTTAGAAGAATCCTAAATGGCTGCTCAAGACTGCGGATTAAGATTTGTTTACCGGCGTTAAAGGCGTCATCATCCTTAGGATTTACTTTAACTACAGATTGTAAGTTTATTAGCGTTACGCCACCGCCTGGAACAATTCCGTCACCAAGTGCCGCTTTAACTGCAGCTACTGCGTCATCAACTCTAAACTTCTTCTCTTCAATCTCGGTTTCGGTTGCGCCACCAACTTTAATTACACCAACCTTGCCACTTAGAGAAGCTCGACGCTTTTCTAGATTTTCACGGTCGTATTCACTGCTACTTTGCTCGATTTGGGTATTTATCTGTTTAATACGGGTAGCTACTTTGCTACTCTCGCCGGCACCCTCAATAATAGTCGTCTCGTCCTTAGTAACAATGACTCTTCTAGCTGAGCCGACAACTTCTAATCCAACATTCTCAAATGTCATGCCAGCATCTTCGCTGATAACTTCAGCTCCGGTTAAAATGGCAATGTCTTCCAGGATTTCTTTGCGGCGATCACCGAACGACGGAGCTTTAACAGCCACTGTATTAAACACGCCTTTTAGACGGTTTAGAACAAAGGTGGCAAGAGCTTCGCCCTCAACATCTTCAGCAATAAGAACTAAGTCCTTTTTCCCGGTTTGAGCCAGTTTTTCTAATAAAGGTAGAAATTCTTGGACTGAACTGATCTTCTTATCTGTTATTACTATTGCCGGCTTGTCATAGACAGCTTCCATTCTGGTTGTATCAGTAACTAGATAAGCGCTAACGAAACCACGGTCAAAAGTGAATCCTTCAACCACTTCTTTTTCTAAGGATAGACCTTGTCCTTCTTCAACAGTTACTACACCATCTTTGCCGACAGCTTCCATAACTTCAGCAATTTGAGCACCAATTTCACTATCCCCTGCTGAAATGGTAGCAACTTCAGCTACGCGGCTTTTCTTGCCGGCAATGTCTTCAGCCATTCCAGATAATGCACTAATAACTTCGGTTGCGGCTGCTTCTAGGCCTTTCCTAAGCAGCATTGGGTTGTGTCCGGCTGCAATTAGTTTGTTTGCTTCATTTAAGATGTTATATGTTAGAACGGTTACGGTTGTAGTGCCGTCACCAGCAACATCGTTCATTTTACTGGCAGCCTGTTTAATAAGCTCAGCACCAACTTTCTGACCCAGTGTTTCATCATCGACATCAGGCAATTCAACGTCTTTAGCTACCGTCACCCCATCATGTGTAACAGTTGGGTTGCCGTAGGATTTGCCTATAACAGCGTTACGACCGCGTGGACCCATCGTGGTCTTTACGGCGTTATATAAAATCTCGGCGCCAAGCAGAACACGTCGGCGGGCATCATCATCATAAAAAATCTTCTTAGCCATAATACCTCCTATTTAACGGTTGCTAATATATCTTCTTCTTTAACCAAAATGTACTCTGTAGTTCCCACCTTTACTTCTGTAGTGCTGTAGCCTTTGTAGACAATTCGGTCATTAATCTTAACTAGTTTAACCTTGTCCCCAACAGCCAAAACCTTAGCTGTCTTAGGTTTTTCGGTAGCATTTTGGGGTAGATATATTCCGCTGGCTGTCTTAGTGTTGGCTTCTTCAGCAACAGCGACAACATAATCTGCAAGTGGCTGTAGTGGTGCGCTCATAAACTAACATCCTCCTCTTAAATTATAACTAAAATCGGCCTTTATTTAGCACTCACTATAGCTGAGCGCCAAAAAGTATGCAAGCACTTATGTATCTAGTTATATCCGTCGTTAGCACGTCGACCCGGTGGGTATTGTCTGTCTCTAAAATCTTCGTTTGCAACTTCGTCGGGGATAATCATGCTGTACTTAATGCCAAGTTTAGTGAGTGGCGGTTTTAACGCTAAAGCAAATCCCTTTGGGGTTGGATAAATTAGTGTCATCTCCTCAATGTCGTACCTATTATTAGCAATCTCAGGAACTATTAGGGCTAGTTTTGATACAAAAGCACTAACCTTTTTGTTAAGCGAGTCCGCTTCGGCTTGATGGCTAGAACTACTCAATTCGTTTTGTTTTTGGAAGAGCGATTTTGAACCATCAGGTATGTCATATACTTGATATTCACTTCTATTCTCTATCTGACTATTTCTTTGCAATATGAGCATTGGATCTGTCATAGTAACAGCCCTGCTTGTACCTTCTCTATATTCCATTAGTTCTTTAGACATTGAGATAAAACTATCCTCAATCTGAAGATCAGAACCCTTTGTTACGTAGAATCTCTGTTTAATATCTTTGCTGCGAAAATCTAAACCAGTTTTAGGGTAAACATATTTATAAAAAATACTCTCATCTTCAGGAGTCGTTTCAAACAAAGACGGATCAAGTCCAATTTTTGTTAATAGCTTGTCAAAATTTTCAACATCAAATTCGCTTTCGGGCAAACCCTCAGGTAAGTTATCGACTGTGGTTGGAAAAGATTCAGAGCCATTAGGCATATATATATGTAACACTATTTTGGTGTTTTTTGCAAGTTTTAGCTTTACTACATTGTGGTGGTAAACTGGTTGGTTAGATGAGCAAACTTAACTCCAAAATGCTGGTCTCAGGGGCAGAATACTTCGGAGTTGAAGAGCTAAATCCTTACGAACATAAAGGCAACCAACCAGATATTGAACGAGCGATTGCCGAACATAGCTTACTAGTTAAAGCTTTCAAACAAGCCGGTATTGAGATTATTAAGGCTGATGCCCCTGAAGGTTGTCAAGATGGTATCTATACAGCAAACTGGGCACTTTGTTTTAAAAATATAGCAATCGCGTCTTCCCTGCCAAACAAAAGAAAAGCGGAAGAGCCCTACGCTAGAAAAGTGATTAGACAATATGGTTATGACGTTATTGAACCGCCTGGTCGCTTTAGCGGACAAGGCGATTGTTTGCCTTGCGGAAATTATCTGTTCGTTGGCAGTACCTATCGTACCGATCGTGCAATCTGGGATTTTCTTAGAGATACGTTCGGCTGTGAAATAGTAGGGGTTGAAACCGTACCCGCATTAGACAGCAAGGGTAATCCCATAACTAACAGTGTCACAGGTTGGCCGGACAGCTATTTTTATGATCTAGATTTAGCCCTAGCCCCAATTAATGAAAATTTAATTGCCTGGTGTCCGGAAGCGTTCACCAAAGCCAGCCGTCTTGCTATTGAAGCAACTCCAATGGAAAAAATTGAAGTATCACTTGAAGAAGCCCAAAATGGCTTTGCTTGTAACTTAGTATCTACCGGCGAAACGGTTATCATGAGCCCTCATGCACCAAAATTGCAGTCTGAAATTGAATCTAGAGGTATAAAAACCATAACTCCGGAGATTACAGAGCTCTCTAAAGGTGGCGGATTTATTCGTTGCTGCAGCTTAACGCTTGGCTAGTCTTTTAAGCGCCGCTCTTGTCTCGTTCATCTCATTCCAAGGATGTTCGCCGTCAGCTCGTTCGATTGTTTTTTCATGACCCTTGCCTAAAAGAAGGACAGTGTCGTTAACCTTAGCTCTAGATAATGCAAAATTAATTGCTTCGGTGCGATCATGAACTAGAAATAGGTCTTTATCCCTTACTTTGCCAGCCTTCTCAGCGCCAGACGCAATCTGATCCATAATCTTCTGACCATCAATGTCTCGGTCATCTTCCTCTGTTACTATCACTTCATCAGCAAACCTGCCAGCAATTTCTCCTTGTACGGCGCGCTTAGCTTCGTCTCGTCTTCCAGCGCTACCAAATAAGGCAATTAACTTTCCTTTTACAGCTGGTTTTATATCGGCAAACAGTTTTTCGAAGCTGTCTGGTGTATGAGCAAAATCAATTATGACATTGAAGTTTTGGCCTTCATTTATAGTCATCATACGACCTTCAACACCTTCTAGAGCTGCAATACCTGATTCAATTTGCGCTTTACTTAATCCTAGTAGACTGCCTACACAAACTGCTGCTAGCGAGTTCGACACATTAAAGCTGCCGGGCAAGTGACATGTAATATCATACTCATCATTTTTAGCCTTGGCTTTGTAGCTAACTTTATCTGGCCTGAGTGAAACGTTTTCAGCCTTAATATCTCCCTGTTTAACTCCATATGTAACTGGGTTTAAAATGTCTGATGCAAACAGTTTAGCGCTCTCATCATCTGCATTAATTACCCCTGCCCTCTTTCCTTTATGGTTATAGTTGGTCTGCTTAAATAAACGGCGCTTGGCATCACGGTAGCGCTCAAATGTACCATGGTAATCCAAATGTTCATGCGTAACATTAGTCATAACGGCGATGTCGAAAGGAATTCCCCAAACACGGTGCTGTGCTAAACCGTGCGAAGTAGTCTCTAGCACGAGGTATTCCATCCCCTGGGCTCGCAAAGTCTTAATTCGCTTAAGCAAAAGACCGCTGCTAGCTGTAGTCATGTGATGAATTTGCGGTTTTATATCTTCCCCTACCCCATATCCGACTGTGGTCATTAGTCCAACCTTATAGCCTGCTTCGTGCAACATGCGGTGAATCAAGAAACAAGTGGAAGTCTTACCGTTTGTACCCGTTACTCCTATGACTTTTATGCCACGAGCTGGAAACCCGTTAATGCACTGCATAATAAAAGCTTCAGCTAAATGACCGTAGGGCTCAATTAGCTTAAACAGCGACATAGGTATAAGAGCTTTGACCACTTTACGTATATTCATGCTTAAGAGTATATGCTATTTGCTTGCACTAGTTTGCTTACATGCTAGTCTTGTTGACAGATGCGAGTTTTAGGGATTGAGACTAGTTGCGATGAAACGGGCGTTGCCGTAGTGGAAAACGGTACGCGCATGCTTAGTAATGTAGTCGCTTCGAGCATGGATATACACGCCAAATACGGAGGCGTAGTACCGGAAATTGCTGCCAGAATGCAACTTGAAGCAATTGTTCCAGCAATTGAGGAATCCCTGACGCAAGCTACGCTTGACTGGAGTGACATTGACGCGATTGCAGTAACAAATGGAGCTGGTTTAGGTAGCAGTTTACTAGTAGGTGTAATGACTGCTCGAACGCTAGCCATTGTCAAAAGCAAACCCTTAATGGCTTGTAATCATGTTTTAGGACATATTTATGCCAGCTTTATTAACACCACCAGTCTAGACGGATACATTATGCCCAAACAAACCCCCGAATTTCCTCTTTTGGCGGTTATAGTGTCGGGCGGTCACAGCCAGTTGGTTTTATTTAGCGATCATTTAAAGTACCGCATTTTAGGTCGTACTCAAGATGATGCTATTGGTGAAGCCTTCGATAAAGTAGCCAAATTACTTGGCCTTCCCTACCCTGGCGGACCAAGTGTTTCAAACTTAGCTGCTAAAGGTGATCCAAACAGATACAAACTGCCTATAGCCAAGGTTGGTAAATACGACTTTAGTTTTTCCGGGCTTAAAACAGCCGTTCTAAGGCTGTCTCAAGCCACCGCAGGTGTTGGATATGACTTTCCGTCATTTAAGCTGTCAGAACGGCTCTTAGAAGCTCAGAAGGCAGATATTGCAGCCAGCTTTGTTAGCACTGCCGTTAATACCGTAATGGAAAAGGTAAATGCAGCTGTTAAGCAGTACAATCCTAAATCTGTTGTTTTAGCTGGAGGTGTTGCCGCAAATGCTCAGCTCAGGCTTGTTATGGAGCAACAGCTACCCTGCCCTTTAATAGTTCCGGATATTAAACTTTGCACCGACAACGGAGCTATGATTGCTGCCTTGGGTGGTTGGCAATTAACTAATAACTACCCCCTGGCAGATCCGTATTCTTTAGACATATCCCCTAACCTGTCAATGTAATGAACCATTTCGAGGTATATTTAAGTACATGAAGTTAGCAAAGACTTACCAGCCGGAGTTATATGAAGCAGATATATACGCTCTGTGGGAAAAAAGCGGCGTCTTCGCCCCAACGGAGCAAGGCGAACCTTACTCTTTAGTAGTTCCACCACCCAATGCCAACGGTAATCTGCACATGGGTCACGCTTTGTCTTTTGCGATGCAGGATATTGCAGCCAGATACCACCGTCTAAAGGGTGAGAGGGTAGCTTTTATTCCCGGTGCCGATCATGCCGGATTTGAGACTCAAGTTGTGTTTGAAAGAGAGTTAGAAAAGCAAGGAAAAAGCCGTTTTGACTATTCACGTGAATCTCTGTACGAACAGATATACAATTTTGTCGAACAAAACAAGGAAAATTTTCAAACCCAAATTCGTAAATTAGGGGCTAGCGTGGATTGGACTAGCTATACCTTTACTCTTGACGACTCAATTGTTAAGCAAGCTTATGCCACATTTAAAAAAATGTGGGACGAAAACTTAATTTACAGAGGTGAAAGACTGGTAAACTTTTGCACAAAACACGGCACAGCTTTTGCAGATATAGAGGTAAGCTACCAAGAAGAGCAGGGGAAATTATGGAAAATACGCTACCCACTTAGTGATGGTAGCGGAGAGATTGTGGTTGCTACTACCCGTCCTGAAACTATGCTAGGCGATACAGCCGTAGCGGTTCATCCGAAAGACAATAGATACGTCGGCATGGTGGGAAAGACAATTAAACTACCTCTGACAAACCGTGAAATTCCAATTATTGCCGACGAATACGTAGATATTGCTTACGGTACCGGAGCAGTTAAGATTACTCCTGCCCATGACCAAAACGACTTTGAGATAGGACAACGACATGATTTACCATCCATCTCTGTTATTGGCTTTGACGGCAAACTGGTACATAGCGTTGGTGATCGTTTTCGAGGGCTTAGCGTTTTAGAGGGCAGGGAATCAGTCATTAATGCTCTAAAAGAAAGTGGCTATTTGGTCGGGGAAGAAGAACTTACGCACAGCGTAGGGCATTGTTATAAATGCGGTACGGTAATCGAGCCTCTCTTAAAAGAACAGTGGTTTATAGATATCAAGCCCCTGGCGCAAACTGCCCTAGAGAGCATTAGGGAAGGGGAAATTGACTTTTTGCCGGAATCTAAGCGAACCCAGCTGGAGCGATATTTGGAAAACATTAAGGATTGGAATATTAGTCGCCAGATAGTCTGGGGCATACCTATTCCTGCCTTTCAAAATGAGGAAGATCCGGCTGATTGGATATATGACGAACGAGTAAATCAAGAAGTTATAACTGTTAATAACAAGCATTACAGACGTGACCCGGATGTATTTGACACCTGGTTTTCATCATCCTCCTGGCCTTATGCTACTTTAGGTTTTCCAGACAATCAGGCATTTAAAGATTTTTACCCTTTGAGTCTAATGGAATCCGGCTTCGACCTACTATATCCTTGGCTTAGTCGGATGATCATGCTCGGGCTGTACGTTACGGGCGAGATTCCGTTTAAGAAAGTTTATCTTCACGGAATGATTACTGATGAGCAGGGAAGAAAGATGAGCAAAAGCATCGGCAACGTAACTGACCCGATGGAAGCAATAGCTAAGTTCGGATCTGATGCGCTTAGAATTGGTATCGTTTCCGGCCAAACTCCAGGCAATAACCAGCCTTACGTTGAGGCTAAGGTAATTGGCGGACGCAACTTTATAAACAAACTATGGAATATTGCCCGGTATTTGGAAGGCAATATTGAGTCATTTGAAGACAAGAGCGTTGAAGCCTATAGCGCTATAGATAACTGGATTTTAAACCGCTTGAGTACTACAAGGAACTCTTACCAAAAAAATATGGACTCCTACCGCTTTTCGGAGGCGTATGAGCTGATTTACCACTTTATATGGGATGATTTAGCTGACTGGTACGTAGAAGCTAGTAAAAGCGAGCCTAATAAGCCCTTGCTAGTTTCTTTATTAAAAGCATCGTTGGTGATGATTCATCCATTTGCTCCTTTTGTAAGTGAAACTATCTGGCAAACACTTGTCTTAAACCAAGACAGTTTATTAATAAACCACCCCCTAATTGATCTGCCGAAAGGTGATAGGGTGCAATCAGATAGGTTTGACAGTATAAAAAGCCTTATTTTAGAGATTCGCTCCCTAATAAAGGCCACTGGTGCGGCAAAGGTTAAGTTATATTATCGGAATGAACCACTTGTTGCGTCTTTTGCTACGTTAATTAATCAGTTAGGTGGGACTATTTCAGTCGAAGACGGTGAACCAGGGCAGGGGGTAGCTCTAGTTGCTTCTGGCTTTAGCTGCTGGCTAGACATCGATCAAGAGGCGATTGACCATTACGTAACGCGACTTGAAAAATTAATATCCGAGGAGCAAAAACGGACCAGATCTTTACATGACAGATTAAACAACCCCAAATATATTGAGCAAGCTCCTGAAAACCTGGTAAGCGAGAGTCGAGCACAGCTTAACGAATCTGAGCAAACTCTTGAGAACCTGCTTGACGAGAAAATGCGTTTTTCTCCACGCCAGTAGCAGTAATCATATCTAACGCCATTTTAACCAGCTCGACAGATTCGTCCGGGCGAGCATAATCAAACCACATTACATGCCAACCCATACTTTCTGCCTGAGCTATATTCTCTCTTGTGTCATCTACTAGCATTACCTTATCCGGAGGTAAGCCGGTCTTAGCTTGAGCTAGCTCAAAAATAGCCGGCTCCGGTTTAATAAGCCCAGTCTCAGATGAATCAATTATTACGTCATAGTCAAGATCGGGGATTATCTTGGATTTCTTAAGTTCGTTAAGAAGTCCTGGCATAATATTGGTCAGCAGGCCAATCTGATAGTTTTGACTTGACCAGGTTACGACTTCAGACATACCCGGCATGGACTCAACGGCGGATAAATAATACTTTTGCCAATCTAGTGACGGTATATTGAGTCGTTTAGCAATCACTGAATTAAGGTCATTCAGGCTTAGGATCCCCCTGCAGGCATCGGAGTTGTAGTGCAAAAAGGCCATCTCGACTAAATCGGGAGGTACGCCGTAGTCTCTAGCTATCTGCGCAAATGCCCGGTGATAAAAACGCACTAAACAGCCATTTACATCAAAGAATATAAACTTAACGCCTGACCGAGTTTCTTTGGTTTTGGAATTTGTTTGATTAGTCGCTCCTAGCAATTGATCAAGCCCCATATTAAGTGCTTTAGCAATACTAGCAATCGTAAAGATTGACGGCGCTTTAATTGCCCCGCGTTCTATCTTAGTAAGTGTAGAAAAGCTTAAATTAGCCGCTTGGCAAAGCTGCTGCTGAGTATACCCGGCAGTTTTTCGCATCTCTTGCAGGCGCTTGCCCAACCCCTTCTCGTCCATAGCCTAATAATACCAGTTAACTGATATACTACAAACCTTTAAAGGCTACTTTATATATGAATTACCCAAGTAAACAGAGACAAGAATACAAGATACCCAATTACAAAAACAGACATCGTTGAAATCCAAACACGTTTAGTGTTGGTGTAGCCTAGTCGGCGCCCTATAAAGTGATAATTTACAGCAGCCAAACCGGCTCCCAGAATTAATGCAAAGACGTTTGTATTCATTGATTCTTGTATTTTACTAAAACCGTAGTTTGGATGCCAGTTGCTCAAGTTCTTCACTTGTCGGCATATTCTTTGCATCAGGATGGTTATGATACTCCCTAGCAGAGGCAAAAGGGAAAACCTTCACGTGAGCATGATCGGTTACTTCAAGACCCTCAATCATAACCCCGACTTTTTTATCGTTGAATAAACGCGCCAACCTCTGACCCGCTACCTGAACAGTGTCCATTAAGGCCCTATAGTCTTCTTTTGAAAGCTCCCACACCGTACCTACCTCACTTTTAGGTAACACTAAAAGTTGGCCTTTCTGAATTGGATTAATGTCCATAATAACAAGGGTGTGTTCGTCTTCATGAACTTTTACTGAAGGCAATTCACCGTTTATGATTCGCGTAAATATACTTGGCATATCTAAATTATATGCCCATTTATACTTTAGGTAGAGCTACGTATGTATTAGTAGACATCAGGCCTACACCTAAAAAGTGACAGATTTTCTTTGAGTTTTCTTTTACCCTACTGTATCTGAAGTCACGAGCGGCTAGTCTTTGCTGGAAAGACTGCATTGGATCTTCAAAGTCAGCTTTTCTTATCTCATGACCGACAATTAATCTGCCCCAGAATAGCGTATTAACAAAACCGTATCTTTTTAACTCTTCTGGGT
>JAJYJU010000040.1 GCA_021789195.1 bacterium
AACCTATGCAAGAGCGGACTTAATTAAGCACACCACTTTTGCCTTAGAATCGGCCGTTAAATACTTGGATTTCTTTAATGAGTACTTTGGCATAGATTATCCACTGCCAAAGTGTGACTTAGTGGCATTGCCCGACTTTTCCAGTGGCGCAATGGAGAACTGGGGATTAATTACCTTCAGAGAACAAGGTTTAATAGTTGATCCAAAACACACCAGCTTAAGCACTAAGCAATATGTTGCCATGGTGGTTGCGCACGAGCTAACCCATCAGTGGTTCGGTAATTTGGTCACCATGCGCTGGTGGAACGATCTATGGCTAAACGAAAGTTTTGCTTCTTTAATGAGTTACGTGGCTATAGAAGAAGTCTACCCGGAGCTAAAAATGTGGATACAGTTTATGACAGATGAACAAACTCCGGCACTTAAACTCGATTCGCTTGAAAATACCCATCCTATAAATGTAAAGATTAATCATCCTGACGAAATAAGGACAATCTTTGACAACATAAGTTACGAGAAAGGCGCCAGCATACTATTCATGCTTATGCAGTATATTGGCGAGGAGAAGTTCAGGGATGGCTTAAGGATATATCTGAAGAAGCATGCGTACTCGAACACCGTTTCCGACGATTTATGGCGCGCTTGGGAAGAAGTTGCTCACAAACCAATTACGCAATTCATGCATACCTGGACTACAACGGCTGGTTATCCTTTGCTAAAAGTTAGTGCTAACGAAGATCATGTTCATATTTCCCAGGAACGCTTTTATTTATCTCCTAGAGCTAAGAAGGTCAGCCCAGATCCTATCTGGCCACTGCCAATATTGCCGAGTGTCCCCCTCGATACTGCAATGCTTTCTAAAAAGACCAGGCTGATTAAACTTACCGATGACCATAAAGAGAGCTTCATTATTAATCAAGGTCGTAGTGCTTTTTACAGGGTAGTTTACGACGACAAGCATTTAAAACGGCTGGCTAAGCTAGTCAAAAACAAGCAAATGCATGAACTTGACCGGCTTGGATTAGTATCTGACATATTTGAAGCAACTAAGGCCGGATTATCTGACACCGTTAATGCACTTGATTTACTTTCAGCCTATGAAGACGAACATAGCGTAGTGGTTTGGGAGATAATTGCGGGCAATATAGCTGCTCTTAGAACGTCGGTTATAGATAACGATGATGCATTAAGACAAAAATCTAACCCATTCATACATAAGTTAATTAAGACTCAATATGAACGGCTGGGCTGGAAAGAGAAGCAGGCTGACACTCACTTCGATAAACTTTTACGCCCCATTATCCTTGGACTGGCTTGTGCCAGCGAACTGCCTGACGCCTTGGCTCAAGTTAGCAAACTATACTTAAACCGCACTAAACAGTCGATTAACCCGGATCTTAGAGGAATTGTCTACGCAACAATTGCCAAGCATGGCGATGAGTCTATATTTAACGAGCTCGTCAAAATGCATAACGAAGCAGACAACAGTGTTGAGAAACTTAATTTGGTTGCCGGCATAACTAACTTTACTCAGGAAGAGATTATTAAAAAGTCCCTGGCCATGATTATATCCGATGATGTTAGATTGCAAGACGTTGCTTATTGGATAAGTTATAGCTTTTCCAACCGTCAGGCTAAGTTTTTAACCTGGGAATGGCTGATTAAAAACTGGTCATGGCTAGAGACAAATATGGGCAAGGACTTAAGCTTCTTCATGATTCCACGTTACGTAGCTAGAGCATTTAGCGATTTAAGCTTCCTGCCGGACTTTGAGAACTTCTTCATTAACCAGCTTAGCCCCTCATTTAGACGGCCACTTTACCAGGCAATCGAAACCATTACCTGGCAGGCTTTATGGAAAGAGCGCGAACAATCTAACTTAACAGAATACTTTTAATTGGCTCGAAGGATCTTCTATGTAGGTCGGTTGGGCCATACTGCCTGATAGCTTCAAGGTGTTGTTTGGTACCATAGCCGACGTTTTTATTAAAGCCATACGGTTCATATTTATCTGATAGAGCGATCATGAACTCATCACGCGCGACTTTTGCCATAATTGAGGCGGCACTGATTTGGGGCACTAATGAATCACCGTGTACAATTAAATCCACCGGGCTAAATGCGTCAATTAAATAATTAAAGTTACCATCAAGAAGGTATCTTATTTGGGTATCTTTAATACTAGAGAGAGCTCTTGTTGCCGCTAAACTTAAGGCTTTTGTAAGTCCGAGACTATCTATCTCTTTTACACTTGACCAGCCAATACCAATATATGCGGCATTTTGCTTAATAATCGCTGACAGGGATTCGCGCTGTTTACGGCTTAGTTGTTTTGAATCTTTAAGATTCTCCACCTGTTTATTTAGCGCAACAGCACCAACAACCAAAGGCCCAGCTAAACAACCCCTGCCAACTTCATCAATCCCAACTACTAACATATCCTGTCTTGTAGTTTAGCTTTAAGACTTAGTTTTTGGCTAAATTTAAGCTTTGTTTTCTTTAGATGTGCTAGTTTCGACTTTTGTTTCACTAGCTTTATCTTCAGTTTCGACTTTAGTTTCTTGCTCGGTCATCTCGGGTTTAGTTTCTGCATCTGGAACATCATTAACGCTTTGGCGGTCAAAATCTACACCACTTAAACGGGCAGCCTTGCCAGTAAGAGAGCGCATATATGATAAGTAGTTACGGCGCACTTTGCTTCGTTTAGTAACTTCGACCTTAACAACTAAAGGACTGTGCAAAAGAAAACTTTTCTCTACGCCAATACCGCCGCTGAAACGCCTAACAGTTATGCGGCTCATGTGGTTACCTCGGTTAGAAGTCTTTATAACTAGTCCCTGAAAGACCTGGACACGTTCCTTGTTGCCTTCACGCACTTTTTGGTGGACGCGCACAGTATCGCCACTGCGAACAGCTACGACTTTTGCCTTCATATTGGCACTATTAATAGAATTAATAACTGACGACATATCCGTACAAGAGTACACTATTGTTCAATTTGTGTAAATAAGCTACCCGATAACCCTATATACTTCATCAAGTGTAGTTATGCCGGCAATCACCTTTAGCATAGCGTCTTGAAGCATGGTAACCATACCGTCAGAAATGGCGGCAGACTCAAGCGCCTGAGAACTTACTACCTCTCCCGGCGTAGAAATTATCTTAACAATGTTATCCGTCATTGTGAGCTGTTCACGAATAGCAACAAGGCCGTTGTAACCATACGGGTTCTCTTCGCTACTGCCCGGTTTATACAAACTCAGTCCATCAATATTAGGTCGCTCAACACCTTGAGGCAAAGTATTTACTACGTTACTAATTAGATACTTCTCCTCCTGCGATGGCTCATAAGCCTGCTTAGTATGATCATCTAAGCGCCTAATTAATCGCTGAGCCATGATTAAGCGGATTGCTGAAACAAATAAGGGATTCTGGCCAATAATGTCAGCTAAACGGGTGAGCGCAGCAGCCGCGCTACTTGCATGGAATGTAGTCAGGACTAAATGACCGGTTAATGAAGCCTGGAGAGCCGTTCTGGCTGTATCCTGATCTCTAATCTCGCCAACCATGACCACGTCAGGGTCTAAACGTAGTACTGCTCTTAATTTGTCGGCAAATAGCAGTTCTTTTCCGCCTGCATCGTTAGACTGAACAGATATCTGTGTTATGCCATGAAATTGGAATTCAACCGGATCTTCAATCGTTATAATCTTACGCTGATCGCTGTTTAGGCTGTTTAAGATAGAGTATAGGGTGGTGGTTTTACCGGAACCGGTTGGACCGACGACCATAACCAGCCCGGACGGTTTCTTAACAATGCCATTGACTACCTGGCTTTCCTTTTCAGATAAACCTAGGTTTTCTAGCTTAAATCTGTCCTGATCCATGTTAAACAGGCGCATAACAATATCTATGCCATTTATGGTTGGTACGGTCTCAAGCCGGACATTAACATCGACTAGAGATCCGTCGGCCATAGTTACTTTTTGGGCTATATGACCTTGCTGGGCTTCTTTAGAACCTGTAGATATATTGCCTGAGCTCGCAATTGCAGATAGCAATATGCGGTACTTATCATAAGGCAAACGGGCAATAATATGCAGTACGCCGTCAATTCTAAAGCGAATTCGAACGTCATCAGACTGGGTTTCTATATGAATGTCGCTGGCGTTTAAACGGTGCGCCTGAGACACTAAGTAGGCCAGCATATCGTCGGCTCTAACTTCATTTAAAATCTTAGATATCTGCTCTATTAACGTTTGCGAACCGGCATCCTTTAGCTCAATGTCATGGTAAATAACGGCCTTGGGCGGATCGTATAAGTTCATGTACTCGCTAAAGCCAGTGTCAGATATTAGGACGAAATTAACTCTTCGGTCAGAGAAACGATCGGACAGTTGTTTTAAAGCGGACTGCGGGGTGGTATTTAAAATTCCGAAGGTTATATGATTTGAGTCGGCAAAAACAGGCACAACCCTTAGCTGGCGCATCTCATTGACACTAATTAAATCAACATAAATTTGTTTATGTCCGGTAGATTGCGATGTATCTAAGTACTCAAATCC
>JAJYJU010000041.1 GCA_021789195.1 bacterium
TGGTTGCGGGGGCAGGACTCGAACCTGCGACCTCGTGGTTATGAGCCACGCGAGCTGCCGCTGCTCCACCCCGCGATAATACCAAAACATCTTAGCAAACAGAGGTAATATAGTCAATAAAACCTATTGCCGATGCAGGAAGTAATTAGCCCAATCGTTTATATGTTGCTGTAGGGACGGAACAGATACTTCCTTGGGCTCAGTGTTGGATATGGCAATTTTGGGAGCATAAGATAAAGCAACATTTACCGGAACAAGAATCTCCTTCTCTCCCGGGTCTGCCAGGCCAAAATTCTGTCTGGCTTGTAATTCAAGATACTGATTAGAGTTGTAGTATTCATTTTGAAGCTTTAGGTTATTGTTTTGAAGCAGCTGAACTTCATTTTCTTGCTTAGCGGTAGCGATTTGTTTTTGCAGACTATAGTTTACTTGGATTGCTTTAACACCGCTCCAACTAATAAGCAGGACAATTAAAATAAAGATAACCTGACCGGCAAAGCGAATATCTCTTAGCCGGAAAATAAAATCTGATGCGAGTGCTCGCAGGTATTTACTGTTTATTTGCATTTTGACTCTACGCTTTAATTATATATCCTAAGTATTAGGTAGTGTATACTCCGTTATCAGAAGACAAGCATGGGGATGTAGCTCAGTGGTTAGAGCAGTCGGCTCATAACCGATTGGTCGTAGGTTCGAACCCTACCATCCCCACCACACATTTCGCCTTTCATTATATTTTTTACGTCAAAAGCTTGTAAAGAAGTAATTTTACGCTTATGCTTAAGGTGCAAATTAATTTAACAAACAGGGAGTGGAAGAGGGAAAAAATAAAGTCTAAACCAGCATCATAAGTCTTGGTTTAATTTACGCGATCGATTAAAAACACCTCAACCAAAGAACCTCAACGACTTCTTTAAACATTAAGTCGCTAAACACCAGTCGAAACGATTTCCTGCATCTGCAGGATGCTATTGGCTTTAGCTAGTTTTTCCCTCAACTCCTTGGCGCCGTCAAATCCGTTTATATAGATCTTGGCATACTTATTAAGCCGTTTAACACCTTTATCTGGATTCTTTGCCCATTCGTTGTATATTTCCAGATGTTTAAGAAATAGTTTTAAGCGCTCCTCCTTCGTCGTAGATGTCCATGGGCTTTTAGGACTAAAAACAAAAGGATCGTGGAATACGCCGCGTCCAATCATTACTCCGTCAATGCCATACTTAGCAATTAACTCCTCGCCCTGAGCACGGCTCTGTACATCGCCATTAGCAATTATTAAGGTTGAAGGAGAAAGTTCATCTCTTTCTTTAACTATGCGCTCAAGTTCTTCATAATGCGCCGGCACTAAGCTCATCTCTTTTACGGTTCTTAGATGCACACTTAGCATATCTAGATCAAAGCCAAGCAGGAATCTAATCCAATCAGGATCAATTTTCTCAAAACCAAGCCTGGTCTTAACACTTAGCGGCAATCTTCCTTTATTACCGGCTCGAGTAGCTTCAATAATTTCTCTGGCTAAGTCGTGGTTCTTAATCAAGGCGGAGCAAATACCGCCTTTAATAACCGCCCTAGCCGGGCAACCCATATTAAGATCAATGCCTGCAAAGTTATTTAAATTACCTATCTCCTTGGCTAGAGCGCCTGAAGCAACTTGATCAGCAATATCTAAAAAGTTTTCCGGTTTTGAACCCCATAAATGTGCCACTAACGGTGGCTCGGAGTCAGCTTGTTCTAGTTTAGAGAAAAGCCGGTTTCTCCCCGGGCTCATTAACCCATCGACATTAACGAACTCGGAAAAACAAAGGTCCGGTTTAGCACAGGAACTAACTATTTGACGAAACGCCGTATCGGTAACATCATCCATGGGAGCTAGGATAAATAGTGGATTTGTAGTGTATTTTGTCATCTTGTCTAAAATAAAACTGCCGGCCACATGAGCCGGCAGCTACTAATTTAAGATTAGGTCTTAAATTATTTGCGCTTGACAGTTAGAAAACCGTTGCGTGGGTTTTCATTAACCTCGCGGTCAGAAGGCAGATCAGTTGCTTCAGCGCGCTTGTCCTTGCTGAAGTAGTAGATTGTCTGCACTTTGCCACCGCGAAGAGTGACCTGCTTCGAGTTTAAGTAATATGTAACACCCTTTGAATTTGTGTGCTGGTATGCCATACGTGTATACCTCTCCCTCTTAAAAAGTTGTTCGTACACCTAACATACTCTGTAAGCTTTTATTTTGTCAATGTTTTTATAGATTGGGCATATGATTCTTGCATGTAAATAGGGCATGTAATACACTGTTAAGGTCAAGCATTATCATTAAGTTTTGGGTGGAGAAAAAAACACTTATGGATTTTACCAATCGAGGCAGTTCACCGGTCGCAACCCCTCCGGTTAGCAATAACGGACCTACTACATTTGTCAACAATAGCAACGCAAGTAAACCAAAAAGGAGCGGCAGAGGACGATCTAACAGTGGCCTGTACAAGTGGTCAGCCTATGTTGGCGGACTGGTTGTGGTAGCTTTAATAGCAGCTGTTCTTCTAGCGCTAATTTTTGGAAATCCAAAATCTCAGTCAGATTACGTAATTAAGAATAAGCTTCAAGCCGTCTTTTTAAACACCGGCCAGGTCTACTTCGGTAATATCCAGGATATTAACCCACAGTATCTGGTGTTAACGCACATCTTTTATCTCCAGACCAACTCCAACAGCTCATCGTCTAATAGCTCCAGCAGTAGCAACGTCTCATTAGTTAAGCTAGGTTGTGAGTTGCACGCTCCATACGACCAAATGGTAATAAACATGCAGCAAGTCACCTTCTGGGAGAACTTACAGGCTAAGGGTCAAGTTGCTCAAGCAGTGGCTAAATACACTCAGCAATACCCTAACGGACAGGCTTGTTCATCTACCAACTCAAGCAGTAGCGTTCAGACGACTCCTGCAAAGCCTTAACTTTAGCTAACAAAAAGTTAGTCAAAATATACTCCCGTACCTAATTGGCGCGGGAGTATTTATATATATCACTAATCTCGCTTAGAAAACCTTTGGTAAACGAACATTACCGATATAAGCAGTGTTACAACAACAAAAAAGACGCTTATTAGAAGCATCCAACCGGCTAAATCCGGACTCCAGGTAGGTGATATGAAATCAAACTCATATAGAGACGGAGGTATGCTTGGGAGCTGGGTTGTCCCGGATCCATGACTAGTAACGTACTGGTCAATACAAGATACCCTGTACCCGCCTGAGAAATGATACGGATCAAGCTTTTGGCAATACGCCTGAGCGGCCGTATATAGGCCCTGGTTGCTGCTAAGAGAAGCTTGCGTCTGAGCCTGGACCAGTCTCTGGTAGGTGTACTCAAGCTGAATCGGCGGATATACCGAACCGGCGCCGTCCGACAAATTAGTATTCATATGCGATGTTACGTAAGCTTGCAGATTATTAAGCGCCCCGGCAACATTGATACCGCTTTTATCTGCCTGGTATACGGCTGTTCTTAAATTAGCCATGTGCTCATTATTTGAACGTAGCGCAAAGATCGTCACAGTGCCGCTACCTATAGCTAAAAGAAGGCTTAGTATTAAAGCCGGCAGGACTAACTTGTTCCGAATTGGTTTATTTTTTTTCTTTGGCATTACTTTTTTATACTCTTAAATATCTATTTTATCCTAAACATACTCAAGCAAGCACATGCTAGACTAAGGTTATGCACATATATTTCTCTGGAATTGGCGGTGCGGGCATTGGTCCACTTGCTGAGATTGCTATGCAATCGGGCTATAGGGTGTCCGGCTCAGACAAACAGCATTCCTCATATATTGACCACCTAAAGAAAGCCGGCATAACAGATATATACATTGACCAGAGCTTTGACCAAATAGCTAAGGTACATAAGAATCATCCGATTGATTGGCTGGTATATAGCTCCGCTTTGCCGATCGAGCAACCAGATGCGCCGGAAATCCGTTTTGCAATTGAAAACAAGATTAAACACAGCAAGCGTGATGAGTTAATGAATACTATTGCCAAAGAGAAAAATCTATCCTTGATTGCCGTCGCCGGTACTCACGGCAAAACCACTACTACCGCCCTAATTACTTGGTTATGTTACCAACATCAGATTCCAGCCAGTCATCTCTTACCGGCTAAGACAAGTTTTGCTCCAATGGGTCGTTACTTCAGCGATAGCCGCTACTTTGTCTTTGAGGCTGATGAGTTTGATCGCAATTTCCTACACTTTGAGCCATGGCTTAGTGTAATAACCGGTGTTAGCTGGGACCACCACGAGATATTCCCTACCCGAGATGAATATAAACAGGCGTTTAGGGATTTTATTAAGCAAAGCCAGCAAACACTAATCTGGCAAGATGATGCTAAGTATCTAGATATTGCTAACGACGATAATATAGCCGTGCAGGACCCTAGAACTCCTCAAATGGCAGATATTAAGCTAAATGGCTTATATAACCAGA
>JAJYJU010000042.1 GCA_021789195.1 bacterium
TACTTAATTAACGAGGGAGAGAAAATGCTAAACACGTATAGAACTCAGGAGCTTTGCAACATTTCTAGTGGCGTTCTGTACTGCAGACTCAAGTGTACTCGCTTTGTATTGTAGAACTCTAGGTACTTGTCTAGTTTAGTTTGTAGTTCTGTTGTTTTGGTCTGGTAAGTAATATATCTACCTAGACATTCGTCTTGGATAGTACGGTTAAAGCGCTCAATGTGCGCATTGTCATTAGGTCTGTGTAGTCTAGAGTGCCTGATGAGTATAGAATGAGCTTTTAGTCTTCTTTCAAAGTACCTGGAAAACTCCAGGCCATTGTCTGCTTGAACCATAGAGACCTTAAAGCCAAACTTAGCTTCAGCATTAAGTATTACCTGTCCAGCAATGACTGGACCAATACGGTCGTGACACTCTGCATAAGTCATCCTGGTGTATATATCTATGACTGCATATACATATCTTCTTTTTTTAGTGATGGGACATATGTAGTAAACCGTATCTGTCTGTACTAACTCGCCAGGAGAAGCCACAACTGGTCTCTTTGGGTTATCTGGCCTAACTCTCTTCTTCCTGCCATTGACTGCATGATGACGTTTTAGAATACGCCTGACACTACTTAGTGAGATGCTAACCCCGTTATCTTTGGCTAAATGCCACCAGACTACTTCGGCGCAACGTTTTAGCATTTCTCTTAGCTTAAGGACTAGCTCTACGATCTGTCCGGGTATGGCCTTTGGTGAGTGTTTAGGCCTGGAGCTTAGGGTAGGTATCTTCCAACTACAGGATGATAGTCTGAACTGGGATCCAGGAACACGGTTAGGCCGGTTAAAGTTCTCTAGCTGCTGATCTTTATTTAGGTCTAGCCATTTTAACTTCCACCTGTAGATAGTTGACCTATGGACGCCGCACTTGTTAGCCACTACGGACATGGACAAGCCCTCTTTAAGTAGTAGTTTTAAACCTAAGGCTCTCGCACTAGGTAGGTTTGGGTTGTTAGAATAGCTCATACGGCTGTTCTCCTGTTTAGTTTGATACCTCTACAGTGTAGAACAGCCGCTTATGCATGTTGCAAAGGTGGTGAGTGAATACGGTGCTATTGCAAATATATGTCGATATGTTAAAATATACTTATGTTTCGGAGTAGACAGTTAAGATTTATGCTAGGTCTTGGGCTCGCCACTGCATTGTTAATTACTTTATTAGTAATTTTGTTTAACCAAGGTGCTAGCTCCGTTAAGACACCGACACCCAAGCCGATGGCTGCTTACGCTAATAATCCAACTGCTAGCGTCACTATGTTAATTGACGGTCCGGTTAATGCTTCGTCTCTTCATAACCAAGTTCAGATTAGCGTATCTAACTCTAATACCGTTCTCAAAATCTATACCGGATACAATAGCAAGGTAACAGCTAGTTACGCATATCCGATGAGTGAAGCTGCTTTTCATGTTTTTTTGCGGTCGCTCGAGTTTGCTGGATATAACTACGGCTCACCTAAACCTGATTTAAGCCAAGCCAGCGGTTTTTGCCCAACCGGCGATAGGTATATATTCAGCTTTAATGCAGACAATAAACAGCTCCAGCGTTTCTGGACAACGAGCTGTAACGGAGCCCATACGTATAACGGCAACCTAGATCTAACAGTTCAACTGTTTGAGGCTCAAGTGCCTAACTACATCGGCTTAACCAGCGACCTTAATATCTAACCAATCTTAAAACGGATTCGTTTAGTTGTTCCAACAGCTTTAGATAAAGCCGGAGCGTTAAGGCGTAAGTTGCCAATAAGAGCTGCGCTGCGGCTCATAATAACTATCTCTTGTCCGGACAGTTTAACCGTTACGTCGCGGTTGTCGTAATTTTCAGCCACATAAGCTTTTATGGCCTTTACCTCATCAGGAATAGAAAAGTCTCTATTGGCTAATATTTCAGCTATTGAATCCATAATATTAACTAGTCAATCCTCATTGACCTTAAGTATACTTTAAGTTTAAGAGACTATGCCGGAATTACCCGAGGTTGAGACAATCAAGCGCGGCTTAACCCGTCTAATTACGGGTAAGCATGTTAGTGGTGTTGAATTTGACACTTTAAAAAGTTTTCCTAACTCAATGGCTGATGTAGATAATTTCTTAATTAACAGTAAGATTACCGATGTTAAACGCAGGGGTAAAGCCCTTACCATAGACCTAGACACTGGCTATAGTCTGGTCATTCATTTAAAAATGACAGGCCAGTTAGTCTATCGGGCAGATAAGGTTAATTTTGGAGCCGGTCATCCAACTGACTCTTTAATTAATGCTCTGCCGGATAAATCTACTCGCGTAACCATAAACTTTACTGACGGTAGCCGTTTGTACTTCAATGATCAGCGTAAATTTGGCTGGATGAGGCTTCACCCTACTGTATTTGTACCGGACATTGAATTCTTTAAAAAACTTGGCCCGGAGCCGCTCGAAAAAGATTTCTCATGGCAGGATTTAAAATCCAGATTAGCTAGTAGGCAACGTACTTCCATTAAAGCTGCTTTGCTTGACCAGACTGTTATAGCCGGTGTGGGAAATATTTATGCCGATGAGAGTTTGTGGGGCGCAAAGATCTATCCGGGGACAACAGTCGGAGCCTTAAAAGATAGCGACATCAAAAGATTGCACGCTTCATTAATAAATGTTTTGACCTTAAGTATTGACCGCGGTGGATCAACAGACCGCAATTATGTAAACGCTGAGGGCAAAAAGGGAAGCTATCTAGAGTTTGCAAATGTTTTTAGACGTCAGAACCAACCTTGCCCGCGTTGCGGCACAATAATTATTAAGACTAGATTAGCCGGACGTGGCACCCATTATTGTCCACACTGTCAAGTCATGAAGTCGGCTTTGGTGTAGCATAATATATATTAAATGAGCGTAACTACACTTTGTGGTAACAACCGTTATGAAATTGGGCAGGAGCTAAAAAAACGCCAAAAAATATTTATAGAAGCTAGAGGCAACGACGAATCCGCTATTGAGCGCATTGATGCTACTTCAATTGTTGAAAAAGATGAGGCTATAGAATTACTTAATAGAATGATGTCTCCATCGCTGTTTGCTACTCACAAACTAGTAGTTATGCGTGATCTAAGCAAGAACAACGTTCTATTGGAGAAGTTTTTAGACTGGTTGGATAAGTACAATCCTAAAGACGACGACCATACAATAGAACTTGTTATTGTTGAGCCTAATTTAGATAAGCGAAGCAAACTATTTAAGGAGCTTAAAGCTAAAAGTGAATTTAAAGAGCTCAATATTACACAACCAGCCATGCTTAGCGAATGGGTCACTAGTGTTGTTAAGGAATCTAATGGAACTATAAATAAAATTGATGCTAATTATCTGGTAGATAGAGCTGGCCCAGATCAACAAAGACTCGCCAGTGAAATAGACAAACTGCTTACTTATAACCAAAATATATCCAGAACCTCCATTGATGAATTAGTCGAGCCAAGTATAAATAGCAGTACATTCGACCTGGCGGACGCGGTATTTTCGCGCAACCGGGCTAAGGCACTTAGGTTGTATCAGGAACAAAGACAGAAAAGAGTTGAGCCGATCTTAATAATAGGATCACTGGCGTGGCAACTACAGCTTTTACTGCTTGTTAAATCTGCCGACGTAGAGCTAAGTTCAGATCAAATAGCCAAAGATTCCGGTATGAATCCATGGGCAATATCTAAAGCAAAACAGCTTGCCAAATCAATTACTAACCAGGACCTTAAACTAGCTATAGATAGATTGTTAGAAATCGATACTAAGAGCAAGTCGGCGCGTAACTATAACAGCGACGACGCTCTGCAGTACTATCTCCTGAGTATTTAGTATTACTTAGATTTAGCGGTAGTCTTTTTCGGTGTAGTCTTCTTAGAAACCGGTTTCTTAGGAGTGCTCTTAGCTTGACCTAATTTAACCTTAGCCTGCTTGCTGGTTGCAGCGGCACGTGCTTTTAAGCGGGCAGCCTTACGCTTGCTAATAAGTCGTTTTTTAAGCGCAACATCTACGCTGCTTTGAGCTTTAGCATGTGACTGTGCGCTTGGCTTAGCATTTAAGCCCTTCATTGAGCTTTTTAGCTCACGCTTTACTTTAGAGTTTCTAATAGTTGCTTTGCGTGCTGTACGCATTCTTTTCTTAGCTGATTTAATAATAGGCATAAATTCTCGTTCTTTTAAAGGTTAGATTAATTACGGCTTTCTACTATACAAGAGGATATATTAATGATGCAATGCCTAATGGACAATTGAGGTCAAATCATGCTATCGTTATCCTTGAGAATCACTAAAAAACAAAACGGTTAAAAATATGGAAGATAATAAAGCACAGTTGGCTGAAAAATTGAAGTCGGCAAACAATGT
>JAJYJU010000012.1 GCA_021789195.1 bacterium
ATGGCTGGGGATGAGGGATTCGAACCCCCGATCCTGGGACCAGAACCCAGTGCCTTACCGCTTGGCCAATCCCCAATGTAACTGCAAGATTATACCTCAAAAGAATATCAAATAACTATATCTATTCGAAGTAGTTGGTGTTAGATAATTCTTCCGGCATAAAACTTTTATCAGTTTTAAATCCAGCTTCCCATTTATAGTCTTTATTGTAACCAAGGTCGCGCATAAGTTTTGTTGGGGCATTTCTTAACCATAGAGGAACGGGCAGGTTAGGGGATTTTTCGGCTGAAGCTAAAGCGTTACTCATTGCGTTTGCTACTTCTCGTGACTTCGTCGCTTTAGCTAGTACTGCAGCACAGTGGAATAGGTTATATTGCGCTTCAGGTAGTCCGACGCGTTCAACTGCTAAGAAAGTTGACACTGCTAGATTTAGTGCCGCGGGTGCTGCTAGTCCAATATCTTCACTAGCGAAAATAATCATGCGGCGGGCGACAAACTTGGGGTCATCTCCTGCCTGAATAAGCCTGGCAAGATAGTAGAATGCTGCATTTGCATCACTGCCTCTCAGGCTTTTAATAAAGGCGCTAATTAGGTTGTAATGTGACTCTCCGGCTTTGTCGTGCAAAGGAAATTGAGATTGGGCAGTGTTTTTGATGACATTTTCAGTAATTGGGTTATTCCCAACTAGGCTAAGACTAAGTTCGAGCAAGTTAAGAGCTGATCTGGCATCGCCACCACTAAGTTCCGCAATTTGCTCAATTGCAGACTTCGGAAGTTTTATTGTACTTAACTTTAATTGTTTAGCGGCTGAACTAATAATTTTTATCATGTCGTCTTTAGTAATAGGGTCAAGGACGACAACACGACTCCGACTAATAAGCGGAGATATAATTTCAAAACTTGGATTTTCAGTCGTGGCGCCAATTAGTGAAATAGTGCCATTCTCAACATAAGGTAGAAATGCATCCTGCTGAGCTTTGTTAAACCTATGAATTTCGTCAACAAATAATATTGTCGGGCGTTTAAGTCTTAGATTGTCTTTAGCTCTCTCAATCACGTTGAGTACATCTTTTTTACCGGAAGTTACAGCAGATAGTTCTACGAAATCGGCGTTCGCTTCACTGGCCACTATTCTAGCCAGGGTTGTTTTGCCACTGCCTGGTGGACCCCAGAAGATTAAACTAATTGGGCGTTTGGAGTTTACTACCTGATATAGTAATTTGTCCTTGCCAGTTAATTTCTCTTGACCAACAACTTGAGATAGTTTTGTTGGTCTAAGCCTATCCGCTAAGGGAACTAAATTATCCTTCTCCATGTGTTATTAGTATACCTGTGAAAAAATGGAAATATATAATATGAAAAGATATGGGGCAAGAAACTAGTTTAAGAAGTGTGCTTAGAAAACTAAGCGCCGTAGAGGCGGCAGCTAGATTGTTGGGCTGTGACATTATCAGGTTAGTAGAGGGCAAGAAGGTGATTGGTAGGATAGTTGAAACTGAAGCGTATGACCAAAGCGACCCATCAAGCCATAGCTTCCGTGGCGTAACCAAAAGGAACGCTGTTATGTTTGGACCTGCTGGAATGACTTATGTTTACTTTACGTACGGCATGCATTACTGCATGAATGTTGTTGTGGGGAAAGAAAATGAAGGTTCGGCTGTGTTAATCAGGGCACTCCAGCCATTAGAGGGACTTAATTTAATGTTTAATAATCGGAAAGTAGATAAGACAGAAAATCTGACAAATGGCCCGGCGAAACTTACTCAAGCTTTAGGAATTGATTTAAAACTAAACGCGCACGATTTATCTACCCCGCCACTTACTATTAAGCTAAATCCGCCTATTAAAGATAGTCAGATTCAATGGTCATCAAGAATAGGAATTAGAGAGAAAAAGGACGAAATTAAACTATGGCGAGCGGGTATAAAAGACAATAAATATATCTCCAAGCCGTTGTAGGGAGTAGCCTTGCAATTAATAAAAAAAGGCTTATGCTAATAATTAGGAAGTGTGAGGCTTCCTAATAGACCCGGGATTAAACACCCGGGTCTTTTAGACTCCAAAATTAGTATTGCTCTAGATATTGCTTAGAAGTAATTAATGGAATACTCAAACCGTCCGCACTAAGCGTAGAGCTTAAGCGTTGTTTTTGTTGATCAACGGATGTGTTTAGTTGTTGAGCGTTAATCATATTTTGCGTAGCGTCTTCTAAGAGATACAAATGCAAATTAGTGCGAGCAGCTAGATCCTGAGCGGCGGCCTGAGATGCGCTCCAATCATAATGCATGTAGATTGGAATAAAACCTAGTTTATCTATAGTCAGGGTATCAGGATCTATATCCAATACTGCAATGCCGTTAAATACCGTATCGGCAGGGATCTGTGATTGCAAAAAGTCACCTAAGCCATACCAAACAAGAGTTTTGCTTCCGTTAAGTCCGTTTAGCCAGGCAACGGGTTGCAAAACATGAGTCCCATGACCAAGAATTAAATTTACACCTTGATCAGCTAGCCACTGCGCATCCTGGGTTTGTTCAGCGGTTATCGTGGAGCTGTATTCTGTCCCCCAGCGCATGCTAACAATAATGAATTTGGCGCCGTCTTGTTTTGCGGACGCGATTTGCGATGACGCAAAAGTAGTTGAAAAAACATTTACTCCATAGCTGTTTTGCGCCGGGGCGTCAGTGTTTAAATAAGACGTATAGGCTAAAAACGCAAATTTTATCCCATCTTCACTAAAGTAGCGCACTGCGTCATGTTGCAACTGGTTTTGGTTTTCACCGGCAAAGGCTAAGACATTCGGTACCTTCTGCCATGCCGAAACTGAGTTATCGATGTTGGCCTGGGTAAAGTCAAAGCTATGGTTTGAGGCTAAATTTGCCAGGTTACATCCCAGCTTACCCATGTCGGTTACAAACGAAGTCGGGGAGTTAAATTTTGGATAGCCGTAAATACCTAAACTTGATCCACCATTTAAGATGGGATCGTTACAAAAGCGGATGTTGGCATGGCTAAAGATGGGCAAAAAGTCATTTATTAACGGCATGTAGTCGTAGGTTCCGTTTGGTTGCAATGCGGCAGTATCGACTGATGTATGTGCAATCCAATCCCCGGTAGCAATTAGCCTAATTTCACGGCTTGAATTGGATAAATTCTGGTTTTGAGATGAGCTACTCTTTGCTTTCGAAGAACTGTAGAAGAATACCCTGTAAACACCCCAACTAATAAAAACCAGTAAAAATAGAATAATAAACCAGTCTATAAACGACATTCGTCGCCGCTTCTTGCTAAAGGGCTGAGGAATTACGGTTTTAGGCTTGTATTTCAACTGTGGTACCAACATTGGCCCAATTATATATCCAAGCCATGGCATTTAAGGGCGTTTCTACGCAACCATGTGATGCATTAGTTGAGTACTGGCTAATATTGCCAAAGTCGTTTGGTTTGCGCCAAGTGGCATCGTGAAAGTCGTAATGGCCATACTGGTTGTATAAAAATATAAGATCATAGTTTACATAGTCATTCCAGCAATCGGTCGGATTGTCTGTATCGCAACCGACTAGGGATACCTTGGTTTGTTTAAGCAGTATATGGTAAGTTCCAAGCGGAGTAAGATCAGAAGCCAAGCCTTCGTAGCCGGTAATAACAGGCGTAGATAACATTTGCTTATTGCCATCACAGGCCCAGGTTTCCCGTCTTGAAATACTTACAACCAGTAGTTGAGAAAAAGTATTGGAAGCACACGGTGAAATTGTTGGCATACCTGAGGCAATACTCGAGCCGTTGCTTGATTTAACTTGAGTTTGGCTGGATGACGAGCTAGTAGTTACATTCTTTAAGCTATATATATTTAAACCTGCCACAACAGCAAGACCGACTAAGATTACAAATACGGCAATTTTAGTGAGAGTATGCTTTTTTGGCTGGGGTTTTGGCTGATAGCTTCTAAGCTTAGAATAGTCCATAACTATCTTAAATTATTATACCCTTTAAGGTCTTTTTGTTTAGTAACCAAGTCCATCTATAATAGCAAATAACTTATGCTGATTGCTTTAATTATTTCCTTATTGGTAGTCGTAGTGTTAGCGGCACTTCTCTTAATGCGTAGCTTTAAACCGAACGATAAGCAATCCAGCCTGCTACTTAAGGCTGACTTAGACCGTATCGGCAAAGATATGGAATTGTTAAAGGATAATCTGCACAATCAGCTCGGCGAAAGATTAGAAAAGAACCAGGCTTTAATGGTTGGCTCAATCCAACAGCAGTTCAGCGAGAGTGCCAAACTAATAAAGGAAGTAACTTCTAGTTTAGTCGAGCTGAAAGAATCCAATAAGCAAGTCGTAAGTATTACTGACGAGTTAAAAACACTGCAAAACGTACTACAAAACCCGAAGCAGCGTGGCGTGCTAGGAGAGTACTATCTCCAATCTGTGTTAGAAAATGTTCTGCCTCCAGACAGGTTTAAGTTGCAATACCGTATTGGCAAATCCGATCAAGGCAACGATTTAATTGTTGACGCCGTAATTATTTTAGATAAAGGCATACTTCTGCCGGTAGATGCTAAATTCTCATTAGAAAATTACAATCGTTTAATTGATGAAAAAAACCAGCTAAAGCGGGAAGCGCTGGCTAAACAGTTCAAGTCCGATCTTAAGGCCAGGATTGATGAAACCGCCAAATATATTCGTCCGGCCGACAATACCATGGACTTTGCATTCATGTTTATACCAAGCGAGGCCATATATTACGATTTGTTAGTTAATAAGGTTGGCTCCACTCAGGTTGCAGCCAGAGATTTAATTGAGTATGCCTATAGGGATAAAAACGTTATTATTGTCAGCCCGACCAGCTTTTTAGCCTATCTCCAAACTGTTTTACAGGGTCTGCGTAGTCTGCATATTGAGGAGCAGGCAAAGTTAATTCAAACCAGAGTCGGTGATTTAGGGCGTCACTTAAATAATTACCAACTACTAATGAATAAACTTGGCAGCTCTCTGGGGACTACCGTGGGCCATTTTAATAACGCGCATAAGGAACTCGCTAAAGTAGATAAAGACGTGCTAAAGATTACCGGAGATAAAAACGATAAACTGGCGATTGAGCCGCAGACTGTCGAAAAACCGATGGCTGATTCAGATAACTAATTAATTGGGTTCAAACTTAAATCAATTGCCAGTGCTGCCGTCCAAGAGAAGTTTGGCGTACCAAGCGCGTGTCCGTCGGTTGGATTAAAATATTCACTACAGCCGTAGCTTGTCACCATGCCTAAAGTAGTTTCTCTTAGTTTGGCCGCCTCTTCAATAAAACCATAGCGCTTAAGCCCGTCAATAATAAGCCAGTTAATATTTACCCAGGTTGGTCCCTGCCAGTAATTGTCGGCTTTGAACCAGGCCGAATTAAGTGGCACGCTGGGAACTGGAAACTTGCTACCATAGCTGTGCTTATCTGACAGCTGATGTACTAAGCTTAGGGCGTGTTCCTTGGGTATCGTGCCGGCATAAAGACCAAGCATAGTCCCGACCGCAGTTTCTTTAAACAACTTATGGGTAATAAAGTCACGGCTGAAATAATTAGCACTAAACGGATCCCATAGCTGCTCAAAAGCTATGACTGTTTTTTTCATGTTCTCAATCAGTTGCTCTGGTAACGTCTCTTTAATAACAGATGCGATAGTTCTAAGCTGTTCGTTATTGCGAATAAGAATGGCATTAAATGCAACATCTTCAACTGCAAACAGTGAGTGGTCCAAGATGCGTCGGATATCATAGACTTTGCGTCTTAAACGGCGTTGGATGTCGAACATAGCTAAGGCTTCAATTGTGTCGAAACGCTGTTTTGATGGAACTTTTCGCGTATCGCGACGGAATAAATCTATTACGCGGTCAGCCTGAGTCTTCTTAGCCGCCCTTATCCACCAATTCAGCTGGTGTTCATGTAGCTCAGCCATCCATGGCGGAGTATTATCCATGCCTACTTCCCAAGGGTGAATCTGTAGCACTAAACCTTCGCCATGCGGATCACGCTCGGTATACATCCATTGATGGTATTTAAGTAGTGCCGGGTATACCTTACGGTACCATTCTCTGCGTTCAGGTGGAGCTAGCTTCTCCCCGACTTTAACTACTGCTTCAGCTAGCATTGGAGGTTGAGTAATGGCAGTCGTAGCAACTTCTTCCGGAGCCTCCGGATTTATCCAACTGCGCCACAAGTTACGGTCACGTTCGTAATGAGGTTCAGGAGAAAAGATAATGTTCGGTAGCATGCCGTTTTGCCACTGACCTCTAAGTAAGCTTAAAATCTCGTTCTGAGCCCTTTCTGGATCGCGGTGTCTTAACCCGATGGCAATAAAACAGGAGTCCCAAAGCCATTGATGCGGATAAAGCTCTGCGGCTGGTTGGGTGTAGGACGCCCGATCGTTGGCATCTAGTACCGAGTAGGCTTCACTAATTAAATTGGTTGGTGGCTGCATTTTATAAACCCAAGTATAGCGCTGGTGCTTATGCAGCACCAAACCTCACCTAAAGACTGATATACTTAAGCTAAACTTATGAACCAAGAGTTAGACAACATGGTCGCATCAGTGCGTGAGCAACTGCTTAAACAATTTGCCAGTGCTGAGGATAAAACGACTGTTCTGCGTTCAAATGAATTAAGAACCCTCTATGCGCGTATTGCCCAACTGCCTAATGACCAGCGGGCGCCGTTCGGTAATGCAGTCAATAAACTTAAGGCTGAGCTGAGTGATTTAATCAGGCAGCATAACGAGCAGGAAAGCGCCTTGCCGGCAATTGATGTTAGTGCTCCGTTTGCTCTAAACAGTGACAAGGCTCACCGTCCAAAACTACTCTCGGCCGACTTGGGCAGCGTCCATCCTTTAAGCGAGGAGATATCTAAAATATGCGACATCTTTTATGGCATGGGTTTTAGTATGGTTGAATCACGTGAGATTGATGATGATTGGCATATGTTTGGGTCTCTGAACTTCCCGGAAGGACACCCGGCGAGAGACGATTACGATACGTTTATGACCAAACAGCTAGACAAGGACAACAAGCCCTTAATTGCACCGGCTCATACTTCATCCATGCAGCACCGTGTACTGCTAAAAAATAAACATTTACTGGACAAAGGACAACCGATTGCTACTATTATCCCCGGGCGAACTTTTAGGAATGAAGACGTCGATCCGAGGCACGAACATACTTTTAACCAAATTGAAGGTATTTACGTTAATAGCCAGGTTAATATAGGGAACTTAATTGCTACACTTAAGACCTTTTTAGAAAGCTACTTTAACAGTTCGAATATTGAAGTTAAGACACAGCCTTTTTATTTCCCGTTTACCGAGCCTTCGCTTGAATTCTCTCTCAGCTGCCCGTTCTGCAATAAGCAAGGTTGTTCAGTCTGCTCACAAAGTGGCTGGATTGAGCTACTAGGATGTGGCATGATTCATCCTCAGGTATTAAGGGCGGCTAAGATAGACCCGATTAAGTTTCAGGGTTTTGCCTGGGGTGTCGGGGTAGAGCGTTTAGTAATGATGAAATACGGGATTGAAGATATTCGTCATTTTGAGTCGGGCAAACTTAGTTTCTTGCGCCAGTTTTCAGCTGGAGGATACTTATGAAAGCATCCTTAAGTTTAATGCGCTCACTTTCTAGCGGTAACCAATTCCACGCTGATGCAAGTGAAGTAATTGAGAGAATCGGTGCCCAGATAGGCGCAATTGAAGACACGATCAATCTTGCAGATATATATAAGGACGCCTTAGTTGTTAAAGTCATTAGCTCAACTCCTATTCCTAATAGCAACCATTTAAGCTTGTGCATGATTGATGACATGAAAGTTAATAAAGATGTCGAGCGAAATAGTGAAGGCTTAGTTCAAGTAGTTTGCGGGGCGCCAAATGTTAAGTCCGGCCAGATAGTTGTCTGGTTGCCACCGGGCAGTGTCGTGCCCTCAAGCCAGGGCAGTCCCGAACCATTTACACTCACTAGTCGTAAAATAATGGACAATATCAGCAACGGCATGTTGGCCAGCGCCAGCGAGCTTGCTATCTCTAATGACCATAACGGCATAGTGGTTTTCCCGGATGACACTAAATACGGTACTAAGTTTGCTGATGCATTGGATCTAAACGACATTGTTATAGACATTGAAAACAAGATGTTTACTCACCGACCGGATTTATTTGGTCAGCTTGGTATTGCCCGCGAAGTTTACGCTGTGTTTAACCAGCCTTTTAAAAGTCCCGACTGGTATAGGGCAGATAATTACTTGAAATCCGGAGTATCCGGCGGCTTAAGCGTAGATAATCAATTAGTTAATAATGCTTGTCCACGCTTTATGGCAGTTGCAATCGGCAATATCAAGGTTAAAGAGAGCCCTTTGTGGCTGCAAAGTTACTTATCCAGATCCGGCGTCAGGCCAGTTAATAATATCGTTGATGTAACCAATTACGTCATGATCGTTAGTGGCCAGCCGTTGCATGCGTATGATTTAAATAAAGTTAAAACCGGCGATAAAGTTGAATTAGTAGTAAGAGATTCGCTCGAGAACGAGAAACTAGTTTTGCTCGACGGTTCAGAAATTAAACTAAGCCCCAAAGACATAGTCATTGCAAATAGGGACGGGGTCATCGGCTTGGGTGGTGTAATGGGGGGTCAGTACAGCGAAGTTAGCTCTGACACAAGTGCCATAGTTTTAGAGTGTGCCAGCTTTGATATGTACCGAATACGACATAGCTCAATGGCGCATGGCATATTTAGCGAAGCTGTCACAAGATTTAATAAGGGTCAATCGCCACTTCAGAACCCGGCCGTTATGTCATTTGCCTATGATTTGCTTAAGCAAGTTTGCCCGGAAGCAGAGCTTATCTCAGAAGTAGTTGATTCTAAAAGTGATAGTTTGGCTGAGTTCAATAGCTCAATCAGCCTTGATCTAACCTTGCTTAGTAGCTATTTAGGCTTACAGCTTGATCCTAATGAAGCCATGCGGTTATTAAACAACGCCGAGATTGAATCAAAGCTCGACGGACACAGTATTACTGTTAAACCGCCCTTTTGGCGCACCGATTTAATTGAACCGGTCGATGTTATTGAAGAGATTGCTCGCTTAATTGGTTTTGACCGTTTGCCGCGTACTTTGCCGTCACGTTTGGTTGAACCGCCAGAAGTAAACCACCTGCTTAAACTGAAGACTGCTATTAGGCACACACTGGCCTCTTCAGGAGCTAATGAAGTTTTTAGCTATAGCTTTATAGACCAAATGCTATTAAGTAGCGCTGGCCAGGATAGCAGTCAGTCGTTTAGTTTAAGTAATGCTCTATCGCCCGAGCTTAGCTATTATAGGCAGTCAATTGTTCCAAGCTTATTAAGTAAAGTTCATCTAAATCACAAAGCAGGCTATGACCAGTTTTGTTTGTTTGAAATCGGTAAAACGCATCTAGTTGGCGTTAATGGCGAAGATGAACTGCCACTTGAAGCAGAGCATCTGGGCTTAGTTGTGTCGGCCATGGATAAGACCGCCAAATCATATAAAGGTGAGCCGTATTATTTTGCAAGAACCTACCTTGATTATTTAATAAAAGCCTTAGCGCCCGGGCTAGAAGATAAAATCGAGTTCTTGCCCATAAATGACATGAATACGCTCCCAACTAATGATGCGTTATGGATTGCGGCTGCCAAGACATACCGCACCGGTAGGAGCGCCGTTATTAGCATCAATAACACGCCTAGCGGGGTAATTGGCGAGTTTAACACTTACGTGTCGAGCAAACTAAAGCTACCAGCCTTTAGCGCCGGATTTGAGTTAGACGCCGGAGTACTCTTGGATTTTACTGGCCAATCGGATAGTAAATATATTGAGCTATCGCGTTTCCCGAAGGTAGTAGCCGATCTGACGTTGTCAGCTCAAAATAAGACATATAGCATAGTACTGCAAAATCTAACTAAGAATCTTATCGAGCATGTTCCTAAAGATGTTAGTTTCGCAATTTTACCGATTGACGCCTATAAGTCAGACAAAGACAGCAGTGATACCAACTGGACCTTCCGTTTAAGATTTGAGAGTAAAGTTAGAACTCTAACTGATAAAGAAATCAGTGACGTTTTAGCTAAACTTAATTAATCTTGTAGATAAAACCTTAAAAGCTATCGACATAATCACGTTTAAGGCTATATAATAGGCAACCATTGATATGGCATTTGGAGGAAGATTTTTTGCCGGTTTTGGAGCAGTGCTGTTTCTCGTAACCAGCTCGGCCTTAACTATTGCCGTTATTATGAGCGCTAGATCTAACAACAATAACAATTCAACACCCTCTTCTCTGGCCGCTACACCAAATTCAAGCTCTTGCCCGAACGGATATGACGTTAAAGTAGGCGATACTCTGCCTGGTTATACCCCTCAAAACAGTGCAATTGCTCATCTTGAGCCAATTGATATAAGCATCGGCAGTGGCGCAACAGTTAAGTCTGGCGCAACCGTGGCTGCTTGCTATATAGGGGCTTTAGTTAAGACGGGTAAGGTTTTTGATACCTCAAGCGCCCACGGCGGTCCGGCCTCGTTTTCGCTTAGCAGTGTTATTACCGGCTGGCAGCTCGGCATTCCCGGCATGAAGGTTGGTGGCGTGCGCGAATTACTTATCCCGGCTGCTATGGCTTACGGCTCCCAAGCCGTCAGTGGCATACCTGCAAACTCCGATTTATTGTTCTACGTATCAATCGTTTCTACTAAATAAATAGCGTAAAAAGCACAATATATAGCGTATTGACTGAAAAGGTAACGCTATTCTATAATGCATTGCATAAGACCTTAGATCTCAAAAACAAACATCTATACAGGCCTTAAGAAGCAAAGCAAAACTAACATAAAGTCTAGTAAGGAGACTCTCGAAAATGGTAAAAAATATCACCATCTTTACTACAAACACCTGCGGCTACTGCCAGATGGTGAAAACCTACCTTAAGGCCAAAGGAATGGGTTACGACGAAGTCAATCTTGACCAAACACCCGCCAGGCGTGAAGAAGCTCACCGCCTCAGCGGCGCCTTAACTGTCCCGGTAACGGTCGTTACTAAGACTGACGACAGCCAAGAAGTCATCGTTGGATATAATTTAGCGAAACTAGTCCCGGCTGTTAGTTAGAATAAAATATATTAAATTCGCTAAAAGCGTTTAACTGTGTATTAATTAATAATGCATTATCTTGAGGTATGTTTATGAGTAATTCTACCGATAAAAATCAGCACGATTTAGTCATTATTGGAGCCGGTCCGGCGGCACTAACTGCAGCTATATATACCACCCGCGAAGACATTGAGACTGTTATTTATGAACGCGGTGTAATTGGCGGGTTGGCTGCCGTAACTGACGTTATAGACAACTACCCAGGCTTTAGTGACGGTGTCAAAGGCTTGGATTTGGCAGAAGATCTCAGAAAACAAGCCGAACGGTTTGGCGCTAAAATAGAGCTGGGTGAAATAAAGTCGATTAAAGACGAAGGTGAGTTTAAACGTTTGACTAATGAAATAGGCGAAGATTTGCTGGCACGGAGCGTTCTAATTGCAACCGGTTCAGACTATAACCGGACCGGTATTGCCGGAGAAGATAAGTATTATGCCCGCGGTGTACATTTCTGCGCCACATGCGACGGTGCTTTTTACAGAGATAAACGCTTGGTGGTAATTGGAGGTGGCAACTCAGCTGTCCAGGAAACCATATTCTTAACTCGTTTTGCTAGCCATATTGACCTGCTTGTGCGCTCTAACCTTAAAGCTAGTGACATCTTAATTAAGGAACTTCAACCTTTTATTGACAGTGGCAAGGTGACGCTTAATTTAGGCGTAACACCAAAAGAGATAGTTGGCGACGACAACGGTGTTAATAAGGTTATTGGTACATTAAGTGACGGTAAAGATAAAGACTTCCCAACCGACGGCGTCTTTGTGTTTATCGGCCTGAAACCCAACACCCAGTTTCTAAAGGATACATCTATAAAACTAAATCCACAGGGTTTTATTATTACCGATTCTAATTTAGAAACATCCATGCCGAACGTTTTCGCAGCCGGCGACGTCAGAAGCGGAGCGACCATGCAAATTGCCAGTGCGTCCGGTGAAGGTGCGACCGCGGCTTTAAAAATTCGCGAATGTCTAGAAGGACGTTTGCATAGCAACGAAGTCAAACAGCTTGAGGTAATGCCTTAACCACGTCTGCTACAATGAAGATAAGAACCACTAAGGAGAGATAAATTCCATGCCAGATTTTAATAAAGTGCTTGATCCGGGTGATTTCGAGAATAACCAGCTAAACGCGGTAGTGGAAATTCCTGAGGGTAGTTTCCTGAAAATTGAATACGACCGAAACCGGGCTGCCTTCATGATTGACCGGGTTGAACCAAGTATCTACGCTAAACCGGTTAATTACGGTTTTATTCCTCAAACTAAAGATGAAGATGGCGATGAGCTGGACGTTTTAGTAGTTTGTGATGAACCTATTCCAACCGGCGTATGGTTATCTTGCCGTATCGTGGGCGTATTAAACTTTGAAGACGGTGGCGAAGGTGACCACAAAATTGTTGCCGTACCGAGTGACGACCGCAATACCAACGACAGCATTCAATCCCTGACAGATTTAGGTGAACGCTGGCAGCAAAAAATTAGCGAGCACTTTACGCATTACAAAGATTTAAAAAAACCGGGCTCAACTAAAGTTCTAGGTTGGGGAGATATTGAAGCCGCTAAGCAGATTATCCGTGATTCTATAAAACGCTTTGAGCAGTAGATATATAAAAATATATCTTAAGCTAAGCTTAAGCTGTTATAGTAAAGATAAAGAAACAAAACTAGATAATAAAAATAGGAGGGTAAATCTTAAATATGAATACTAAAGTTGCTATAAACGGTTTTGGTCGTATTGGTCGAATATCTTTTCGAATTGCTTTTGACCGGCCGGATTTAGAGGTTGTAGCCATCAATGACTTAACAGATACGCGTACGCTCGCCTATCTGCTAGAACACGACACTAATTACGGCAAATTAGCCCATAAAGTCGAATATGATGAGCACAATATTATCATCGACGGCAAATCAATCCCTGTCTATGCCGAAAAAGATCCGACAGCATTGCCATGGAAAGATCATGACGTAGATATAGTCATTGAATCGACAGGACACTTCACAACCGGAGACAAGGCAAAGGCACATATTGATGCTGGAGCTAAACGGGTAATCATATCCGCTCCCAGTAAGAGCGACGATGTAACTACTATAGTTATAGGCGCCAATGACGAAGAACTAAAAACCTGTGGCAATATTATTTCTAATGCTTCATGTACCACCAATAGCGTGGCTGCCATTATGGACATATTGGACCGGGAGTATGGCGTAGAAAAAGCCATGCTGACAACTGTGCACAGCGACACTGCTAGTCAAACTCTAACCGATTCACCGGCCAAAGACCTAAGAGAGGGTAGGGCTGCGCCACAAAACATTGTTCCTACCACAACCGGCGCCGCAATCGCGGTTGCTAAGACGGTCCCGACTTTAGTAGATAAGTTTGACGGTCTAAGCGTTCGTGTGCCGACTCCGGTAGTCAGTCTAAGCGACGTTACTATGTTGCTTGGGAAAAACGTTTCAAAAGAAGAAGTGAATGACCTCTTAATTAGATCTTCCAAAGAACCGTATTACCAGGGTATCGTGGCTGTGTCTGACGAGCCTTTAGTTTCTTCGGATTACATCGGTAATTCCAACTCTGGCATAGTCGATCTGGCGCTGACTAACGTTGTAGCCGGCAATATGCTTAAAGTAGTCGTTTGGTATGACAATGAGTGGGGATATTCGAACCGTCTGGTCGAGATGGTATCAGACACTGGCAAACTATTGCACACTAGCTAAAAGCAGGGAAAAATACATGACAATTTATCTGGGGTCGGATCATAACGGGCTGGCGCTGAAAGATGCAATCAAGCAGTTTTTAATCCGCTCCGGCCACAATGTTATTGATGAAGGCAACGTTAAGTTAAATCCAGAAGACGATTTTCCGGTCTTTGCTTCTAAAGTTATTGCTTCAATGCTATCGAGCAACGAACAAGATCCAAGAGGCATCTTAATCTGTGGTAGCGGACAGGGCATGTGCATGGCTGCAAACAGGTATAAAGGCATTAGAGCTGCTTTATGTTGGAATACAGCTGAAGCTCACTCATCGAGGAACGATGACAACAGTAATATATTATGTCTATCTGCCAGTTCGACTAAGCCGAACGAAGCCGAAGAGATTGTTAATGTTTGGCTTAATACTCCGTTTGCCGGCGCGCCGAGGTTTATTCGACGCCTGCAAGAACTAGATCAACTATAGGTGCTAGTCATGGATAGCCTAAGAGCTCAAATCTGCCCCACGGTAACAGCAGTCAGCAAAGATGAGTATTCGCGCCAGTTAAAAAAGCTTATTAAAATTGCTCCACGCATTCACTTTGATGTGTCTGATGGCAGCCTTGCTCCCAGAGAACTGTTACCATTCGGCAGCATGCGCTGGCCTAAGAAAATCATAGCCGACATTCACGTCATGAGTATGCATCCGCATGCCGAACTGGCTATTGCCTATGCGCTAAAACCTCACTTAGTCATATTGCATGCGGAATCTCACATTGACTTTAGTGCCGCCGCCGATGCCTTGCACCGCCATCATATCAAAGTCGGCTTGGCACTTTTGCCCGAGACAAAAGTCAGCCAGTTTGCTGAGCTAATTAAAGAGCATATTGATCATGTCTTAATATTTTCCGGTAACTTAGGTTATCAGGGCGGATCAGAAGCCGATTTAAGTTTGCTTAACAAGGCCAAAGAACTTAAAGAAATTAAAAACGCTCTCGAGATTGGGTGGGACGGTGGCGTCAATGAAAAAAACATTGAACAAATAGTCACTGCCGGAGTAAGAGTAATTAACGTCGGCAGTTACATTGCTCACTCGCATTCATCAAAAGCTGCTTATGCTAAACTAAAAGTAAAGCTAAAACACTAAAACCATGCCCCAGTCGTATTCAATAAAACAATTAGATCTAATCGCTAATAATATCCGGGAAGATATTATTAAGATGCTCGAGCATGCTGGCAGTGGTCACTCAGCCGGTCCGCTTGGTTTGGCAGATATATTTACAGCCCTCTATTTTGATGTACTTAAACACGACCCCAAGAATCCGGACTGGGAAGACAGAGATATATTAATCCAGTCCAACGGTCACTGCGTGCCAGTACGTTACGCGGCAATGGCTAACGCCGGATATTTTGAGCGCAAGGAACTCTTAACCCTGCGCAAATTAGGCTCAAGGCTTCAGGGGCATCCGGAACGCTTAAGATTGCCCGGTCTTGAAACAACATCCGGGCCACTAGGTTCAGGTCTAAGCCAGGCTGCCGGTATAGCACTGGCCCATAAGATGGATAACGTCTTGCACCGTTGGGTGTACGTAATCATTGGTGACGGCGAAACTGATGAAGGCAATATTTGGGAAGCTGCCATGTTTGCTGCCAATAACCACCTTAGTAAACTAATCGCTATTATTGACCGTAATAACATCCAAATTGACGGCCCTACCGAACAAGTGATGCCACTTGAGGACTATAGGGCTAAATGGGAGGCTTTTGGCTGGCATGTGATTGAAATAGACGGCAATGACATAGAAGCCGTTATTGACGCCTGTGCCATGGCTAGGGCGATTGTCGAGAAACCAGTTGCTATCATTGCTCACACTATTCCAGGCAAAGGTGTAGATTTTATGGAATACGATTTTCACTGGCATGGCATTCCGCCAAACTCAGATCAAGCAGTTAAAGCCTTGAATGAACTAAGAACACTTGGCGGAAAGATAAAGAGCGAACATGAGTAAATCCGTACCAATTTTAGACGTAAGTCGAGACAAATTAATTAGCGAACCTTTACGTCAGGGTTTTGGTAGAGGATTAGAGCGTGCTGGGCATGTTTATCCTAACGTCGTAGCTGCCTGTGCGGACTTAACTGAATCGACTCATATGCATGTGTTTAAAAAATCTTTCCCTGAACGTTTTGTTGAGATAGGAATTGCCGAGCAGAACTTGGTAACCGTAGGAGCTGGCTTAGCCGCCGCCGGTAAAATTCCGTTTGTCAGTAGTTATGCCGCTTTCAGTCCGGGACGTAATTGGGAACAAATTAGAACTACTATCTGCTTAAACGATCGCCCGGTTAAGATTATTGGTTCGCACGCCGGCGTTAGTGTTGGCCCGGATGGCGCCACGCACCAAATGCTCGAAGACTTAGCTATTATGCGCGTGTTACCTAATATGGTTGTGATTGCGCCAGCCGATAGTATTGAAGCCGAGAAGGCAACTCTAGCAATGGCCAACGATCCCAGGCCGAACTACATGCGTCTAGCTAGGGAGGCCACGCCAGTCTTTACTACCGATAGAACGCCTTTTGAAATTGGCAAGGCACAAATCTTTGAAGCCGGTAGTGACGTATCGATTATTGCCACCGGCACCATGACGTATCATGCATTAGTTGCTGCCGACATGTTGTATAAGGATGGGATTGAGGCTGAGGTTATTCATGTCGCCACGATCAAACCCTTAGACAATGAGACCCTTCTTAAAAGTATTAGAAAGACTAGGGCCGTTGTTACGGCTGAGGAAGGGCAGATTAACGGTGGACTTGGTGGAGCTGTAGCCGAACTTATAGGAGAAAATTTTCCAGTACCGTTACGCAGGATTGGTATGCGCGACCGGTTCGGTGAATCAGGCGAGCCAGAACAGTTATTAAAACACTTTGGATTGGATGCTGAGCATATCCGTTTAGCGGTCCATTCCGTACTTAACGACAGGGAAGAATAGGGAGGGACATCTATGCCACAAACACTAGCTCAAATGCGCTTTAACTGCGCTAAGGCCAGACAGAGGATGGCAACAGCCAGGGCTCAACACTGGGCATTCGGTGCTTTCAACCTTGACGATGAGCCAACTCTTCTAGCAGTAGCAGCAGCAGCTAAGAAAATGAATGCTCCTGTGCTAGTTGAGGTCAGTCACGGCGAAGTCAGTGACATCGGTTTAGATAACATTAGAGATTTGGTAGATAACACTAAGCAGGCTTATGGGGTAGAGATGTATATCAATCTTGACCATAGCCCTAGTGTTGAGGCGGCTAAGGATGGCATTGAAGCCGGCTTTGAATTTATCCATATAGACGTTAGTCAGGCTGATCATAACGCATCGGACGAAACTATTATTGAGGCAACCAAAGAAGTTGTAGCCTATGCTAGATTAACCGGCGCGTTAGTTGAGAGCGAGCCGCACTATTTTGGTGGCAGTTCTGACTTATTTAAAGATAAAATAGACTACGAGCTTATTAGACAGACCTTTTCTACTCCTGAAGGCGCTAAAGCTTTTGTTGAGGCAACCGGCATAGATACTTTTGCGGCGGCAATTGGCAATCTGCACGGCAAATATCCAGTTCCTAAGATACTCGATTTAAAACTTCTGGAACAAATTAGAAATGCCTTGGACTGCAACATTAGCTTACACGGTGGCAGTGGCACCCCTGGTCATTACTTTAAAGATGCCGTCAAAATTGGTGTCAGCAAGATCAATATTAACTCGGATATGCGCTTTGCCTACCGCACCGAATTAGACAAAATTCTTAAAGAAAACCCTGAAGAAATTTCAGTTGCTAAGTTAGTGACTAAGTATGTCATTCCAGTTGTATCTAAAGTAGTTGAGTCAAAATTAAAAGATTTTAATTCTGCAGGAAAAGCTATAATTTAGCTCTCTATATTAGTACTTTTGCTATTTATCTAAGACTAATAAAGCGCTATAGTTAGAGCTGATGCAGTCTTTGAGTGAGGATGAGAAGAGACAGGTGCTGGGTACGGTACTTGCCGACCAACTTAGTGCTATACAAGAATCCGTAAAAGACGTTCCAGAAATAAAAAGTAAGCTGGACAAAATAGAGCGGACCTTGAGTGAAGTTCATGCCGATCTTAATACTTCCAAAGCCGCAATTTTAGATTTAAGCCGGATGGTTAATCGGCACGAGCAGGAGATTGAGCGTTTACAATCAGCCTAATCTAAGCTTAATTTATTTAGATAGCATAAATATATATAACAAATAAGGTGGGAGATATAACAAACATATGGCTGAGCAACTAGACGTCATCAGCATCGGCGACATCGTAACTGACGTATTTATAAAACTGTTGGATGATCAGGCTAAAGTTTATGAAGACAGTGATCAAAACAAATGGCTGGCTATGCCTTTTGGCACCAAACTGCCCTATGATACTGTTCAGACCATAAAAGGTGTCGGTAACGCAGCTAATGCGGCCGTCGCCTTTGCAAGGCTGGGTTTAAACTCGGCATATATTGCAAATGTAGGCGATGATTCAATTGGACGGGAGATGATTGATGCCTTGCATGACAATAAAGTAGATAGCCGTTTCATACGCATCAATCCCGGAAAGCAAAGCAACGTGCACTATGTGCTGCGTTATGACGTCGAGCGGACCATTCTTATTAAGCACGAAGCCTATGATTACCATTGGCCACACTTAACACCTAACGAAGTACCTAAATGGCTCTATTTCTCCTCAATTTCCATGCACGCCATGGACTTCCATGATCAACTAGCCGATTGGCTGGATAACCATCCCGAGGTTAAGCTGGCTTTTCAACCAGGTACTTTCCAAATGGAAGCCGGCGTGGAGAGATTAAAGCGTATCTACGCCCATAGCGAAGTACTATTAGTAAACCGTGAGGAAGCTGCTTTAATCACCGGTGGAAATCACGATGATTACCATGATCTTTTGTCACGTATGCACGGGCTGGGCGCAAAAATAGCAGTTATTACCGACGGTCCAAACGGCGCGGTTGCCAGCGACCAACAACAGATACTTTCTATGCCACTCTATCCCGATCCGTCGCCACCTAAAGAACGTACTGGGGCAGGTGATGCTTTCTCAGCCGCTTTTGTAGCCGCCCTAATTAAGGGCAATAACATTGCCGGCGCATTGCAGTGGGGACCAATTAACTCAATGAACGTGGTACAGCATATTGGAGCTCAAGAAGGCTTGTTAAATGAGCGGGAGATAGAACACTTCTTATCCGTTGCTCCAGATAACTACCACCCTACTCTGCTATAGAAAACACCTTAGCGCTTATGCTAGGATAAAAGCAGGTACTTCTTAAGCTTATTTAAGACATGAAAACAGATAATTAGCTATGACGAAATTATTATCCCTATTACTAGACAGCAAAGAGCCACAGTTTCACCAGACTCTGTCGAAGCTGGAAGCTGCCTCCGGTCATCCATCCCACGATATTCGCTTATCTGAGAGCATAAATCTAATTTCGCGTAATAAAATGCTCGAGTTAGGACTGGACCCGAGTGATACTACAGGCGAAGAGCTTTATCATGCCTTGCAGGCTAAATTAAAGTCGGATGACAATATGCTGGTTAAGCGTTTGCGTGAGATTAGCGCGTACAGGATTAATGCGGCTGCCAATTTAAGTGAAGGCATAGCAACTGCAATTGAGGACAGTCTTAAAAACAATCGAATTTATGCAATTAAAGCATCAGTTATTAAAAAGGCCATAGTTAAATTTCCTCCTAAAAAAGTCATGAAAGCTTTAAACTACCGTTCACTTGATTCCATGCTAAAGCACGTTCAGCTAACCCTATTAATTCCGGTAGCAAGAGAAATTGAAGGGTCTGGCTGGCTCCAAAAGTACTACACTTTTTTAAAAACTCTTAAACCAAGCGATTTTGAAGAACGTAGCGTAAGCGTATTTTCGCCGCACGAATCAAAATGGCTAGCTCTTAAATCAAGTCTTTATGCCGCCAGTAAACAAACTGTCATAGTAAGCCGCGAGACAGGAAGCATAGTTATTTTGCCTTTACCAAATCTCCCAACAAGTGGATTAGCTACGCTAACTCTTTCATCAGCAGCTAATGGCCTAAACTCAATATACTCAGGCAGTAGTTATCTACGTTTAAGCCAGGTTGCTAAGGATTTCGGTGCCCGTATAGTAACATGTGCCAGTAGCGAGCCGGCAATCGAACAAATGGATTACTTTAGTGCGCCATTAAGTTGGGAAACAATTATCCGTTTTATACATCATATGCAAGGACAGCTAAATACACCGCTTGATGCTCACATTGGAGCAGAAGAACTTATTGGTTGGCAACCGGTTGAGCATCTAATACATCAGATTGCACCGGAAATGGAGTTTTGGCGCGAATGCGGTCATGTTGGACATCTGGATGGCAACTATCCAGTTTCGCTAAATTTAACAGACAACGCCTTAAGCCTGGTAAACAAGAAAAATTACGCCGATCGTTACACGCATCATGCCAAACGAGCACTGCTTCAGGAATTAATTGCCAAATATATTCACCCTGATTTACTCAGCCAGGCTGTCGGAAGCGAATTAGCACCTAAATTAGCAGTTGAAACAGCAGTTATCTAAATAAGGAAGGAAGTAGATGTATCAGATAGCCATATCCGGAGCAGCCAGAGGTGAAAGC
>JAJYJU010000013.1 GCA_021789195.1 bacterium
ATACGGACTGCAGTATGTACTGGTTGAGCTGTTTAGTACATACGTCTGCTCAGAGAATTGTTGAGTATATCCTATAGTGGTTGTATGACTATCATACGGGTATAGTAATGCGTACTGGTAATTATTTAGCGTAAACGGGTTAGGGCTATACCCGGATGGCGACCAGGTAATTGACGTTCCCCACTGATCATTAGCACTATTAATAATAAAACTGTCTTCCGGTGACGCAACAACTACACTGCTTGGGGAAGAACTGGTCGCAGCCGGGAGTGAACCAACGGTACCTGAAGGCAAGTTAGATGTATTAGGAAGATTTACACTCTGAGGATAAGACGATTGAATTGTGTTACAAGGGTTAGCTGGACAATTAGAACCGCAATTACACGGACTAGAACTGCAAATTTTCGTACACGATTGACCCGTGCTAGTAGTGCACGCCGTGTAAGCAATATTATATCCACTATTACCTATTCTGTAGTTACAAGTATAGGCGCTGCTAAGAGGTTCTGCCATCTGACCCCAATAATACGAAGTTATGCCCCCGCAACTATTAACTGCTCCTGGTGGAGCTCCACCGGGGGGCGGACCGCTAAGAATATACCCCGGTGTAATTGTAGGCATCGAATAGACATTGCCAGCGTAAGTAAACGATGATGGTACCTGAATACCAAAAGTATCGCCCTGACTAATAGTTTGGCTGAATCCTCCACCGCTACCTGTATTCACAGAATATGTCGTACCTCGAATTGCGACTCGAACACCAGATAATGTTGAGTTTGATCCAGAGCTATTGTAATAATAGACTTTGCCTCCAACAGTAACAGGAGCAGGAAGCTGTGGTAAACTCCCTACTGGGTTGCCACAAACTAATTTAATAGCGAAGTACTTAGTAACTCCATTTTGCGCCCAAGAGAATACAATAGACAATTCAGTAGATGAATCAGGATATTGCACTATATTGTTATTGAAGCATGTTACTCCAGTTAATTGTGAGCATCCACTGGGATCATAAGCAGTATTCAGATTATACGTATAGTCATATATACTTGCTTTTACTGCTTGATTATTGACTCTGTTTTGCCAATTTGATCCAATCATAGACTCTATCCATAGAGCATCAGTCTGCTGGAAACCCCCGTTTGACGCGTAGTAGGTTAGATTATTGATAAAAGCTTGTTTTAGATTGCTGCTTGAGCAGTTTGGATATACATTTGCTCTGTCGACCACGGTACATGTGCTATAGTCTTGCCCAGCTGTGCAATCGGTTGATAAAGCAGGTGCCAACATTCCGCACCATTGAGCCGTAGCATCTGCAGGTTTAACTACAAAGAGTGAACCAGCTAGACAAAAAACTACAAATAGGACTAATTTTGTAACGTTTTTTTTGCTCATTTGAGTCTCGCTGCATTAGCCTGATATTCTTGCTTAAGGATATTGTAGTAGCTTAGATTTGAATCCAGGTGCGACACAGCTTGCTGCCAATATTGTTTGGCTAGACTGAACTTACCTTGCCCTTGATAAGATTGTGCCATATCAACGTAATAGGAATCTGAGCTAGAATCTATCTTTTTTATGCTGTTGGCATAATTAATGGCATCGCCGTATTTTCTTAGTTGTAAAGCAATACCAAACTGTTCATTATATATATTTACTTTGTCTTGTGTTGTTCTAGTGCTAGAAAGTTGGTTTTCTAGCACGGCTTCAGCGTCTACGTAGTTATTGTTGTTTGCAAAGTATTCAGCCTTCTCTAATGGAGTAAGGTTTCCTGGTATATAAGGTATGTTTATATTTGAAGTATTAGATTTATTCAGCGTATTTACTAATATCATTGCGACCAAAGCGATTAGTAATACACCTATGATAATTGCAGGAATTAAATGCTGTTTTAAGGAGAAGTTTCGTTTAAAACTACCACTAATTATATTTTCAGTTTTTTTACCAGACTCCATTGTAGTCACCAACCATTAGCATTTACTCCAGAATATCACATTCTATTGGTCTGACCACAGTATTTGGGTCGCTAATAAATTAATCTAATACTTTTTTATAAGCAATCAGAGGTTATACTTTTTATATCTGTAAATTAACTACTAAGGTAGTATGAGAAATTATATGTTATCTATAGGCATGGTTATGACACAAGCCATCCTTTTGAGTTAAGTCTTAATTTGCCTGAAACGGATGATAGAAGAACCAGAGGTTATAGCCCAGGCTATGTTAAAAGTATGATGTTAGCTGATTGTTTAGTTTCTAATACATAAAGTCTACCAATTCTATATAAATTAGTTGACTAATGTCTACCAATTTGGATAATATTTACTTATGCATTACCAACGGACTCTCAAGAAGATAATCGAAAGTCACCTATACAAGGGTAGGATTATAGTGTTATACGGTGCCAGACAGGTGGGAAAAACAACCTTGAGTAAGGAAATCTTGGAAACCTCTGGAAAGAAGGGCATATACCTAAGTGGAGACAATCCCAGCGTCGTAGCTAATTTATCAAATCGTAACGCAAAAGAGTTGAAGAGCTATATAGGTGATTTTGAAATCGTAGTACTAGATGAAGCCCAAAGAATTGAAAACATTGGTCTTACGCTGAAGCTTCTTATAGATAATTATCCTGAAATGCAAGTCATTGCTACCGGTAGCTCTAGCTTTGATCTTGCCAACAAGATAAGTGAACCATTAACCGGTAGATCCTGGGTGTTCCACTTGCAGCCTTTATCGTTCTTGGAAATCATAGGCAGCGATAGAACAATTGCCCATCAGACAATGGAACGAATGCTTATTTTTGGTTCATATCCTGGTATATGGAATATGTCGGATAGCGATGCAGAGAGCTCCCTGACCGAGCTTAGCTCAAACTATCTATTTAAGGATCTATTAGAATACGAAACTCTCAAAAAGAGTCCCCTACTAACTAAGCTTCTACAAGCACTGGCTCTACAGCTTGGTCATGAAGTTAGCCTAAGAGAGCTATCTAACCTCCTCGAAGTAGACCTTAAAACGATAGAAAGATATATATTCTTGCTTGAACAAACCTTTGTTATTTACCGCTTACCTGCCCTAAAAAGAAACCCTCGTAATGAAGTGGGTAAGCTACGAAAAATATATTTTACAGATCTTGGACTTCGTAATGCGCTTATTAGAAACTTTAATGAACACGATTTACGCAATGACATTGGAGCATTATGGGAGAACTTCTGTATTAATGAGCGCGTAAAGATAAATGATTACGCAGAATATCGACCAAACTACTATTTTTGGCGAAGCTATAGCCAACAAGAAGTTGATCTAGTAGAGGAGTACGGCGGAAGGATGAATGTATTTGAATTTAAGTGGAAAGATAAAAAAGTAAAACTACCAAGTGAATTTAATAGACTTTATCCAGATAATCATTTTGTAGAAGTTAATAGCAATAACTTCATGGATACACTTTATGCACATGAGGTAAAAGCATGAGCAGTATAAGTTGTGATATAGTTACGTTTTAAACCAACCTTTTGAGCTAATCTTTAAGCTGCCTGAGCCAGACGACAAGAGAACAAGGGGCTACTCACCAAGATTTATTGAAAAGTTAAAAAGTTTTTAACGCTTATACCTATTAGTTATATACTTGATTATGACTACCCACATCTATGAAAATAATAGCGTCATCAGTTTCTTCGTAAACAACTCTTACATCACCAGCAATACTAAAAGCTCTCTTGCCTTTTAGCCTACCTTTGAGGGCATGGTCATCAAGGGGATACCCTAGCTCACCATTCTGAAAAGCGGAAACTCTAACCACATATACACCTCGTAAATTTTTTATAGGAGCAATTCTCTGCTTGTAGTGTTTCTCAAAGCCTTTGGTTAGGCGAATCGGTTTCATAGTTTATCTAAATGGGCCATCATCTCTTCTACTGTATAGAAAGGTCTGCTAACATTCTTACCCTGTTTTGCATCTTCTGCTGCTTTATTAAGCCGTTTGGCAGCAGCGGCACTAGGTTCACCCCAATCGTCATCATCAAAACTTAGAATACGATTTTCGGCTTCTGCTTTAGCCCAAACGCGAATATATGCCTGAGCAGAGTCAAAGCCAAGTCTCTTGGCCTTAGTCTCGAGCTTTTCCCGTATTGTTTTGTCCATAGGTATGTGAAGAGTTGTTGTATTCATAATTATAAGTATATGAAATATATATTATTATGTCAATAGGCTTTATATCTTATCTGTTATAATATCTAGCATGTCTTCATCTATCTCGTGTGGTATTGTTGGGCTTCCTAATGTTGGTAAATCTACCCTTTTTAACGCGCTTACAAAGGGTTCTGCATTAGCAGCTAATTATCCCTTTGCTACAATTGAGCCAAATGTTGGAATCGTACCGGTGCCGGATCTGCGATTAGAAAAGTTGGCTGAGCTGTATAAGACAAACTCAATTGTGCCGGCAAGCATTAAGTTTGTTGACATTGCCGGGTTAGTTGAAGGAGCTAGTAAGGGAGAGGGGTTGGGCAACCAGTTTCTAACCCATATTAGAAGTGTTTCGGTTGTTGTCGAAGTGGTTAGAGCTTTTGATGATGACAATGTAACGCATGTTAGTAACAGGGTTGATCCTAAACAAGACATCGACGTAATTACAACTGAGTTGGCACTTGCAGATTTAGATACAATTGAGAAGAGAAAAGCTAAACTATCCAAGGAAGTTAAGGCCAATCCCAAGTTGGCGCCTATTTTAGATACTATAAATAAAGCCGCAAGCTTACTTGAGGACGGTAAATCTTTAAATCCTACTTTAAGCTCTACAGAGCTAGAAGACTTATCTGACTTAATGTTATTAACAGCCAAGCCAGTTATATATGTGTTTAACGTAAGTGAAAAAAACCTAAGTAATGATGAAAAGCAAACTTCCTTAACAAATATAGTCTCCCCTTCTCCTTGTCTATTTATATCGGCCAAACTAGAAAGTGAGTTTACTACTCTAGAAGACTATGACGCCATTGAGCTAAGAGAAAGCTATGGTATCCATAAATCAGGCTTGGAATCTTTAGTTACCACGGCTTTTGATACTTTGGGACTTCAAACGTTCCTAACTGCAGGTGAAAAAGAAGTTAGAGCGTGGACAATAGATAAAGGCTCGACTGCTAGAAGTGCGGCTGGCGCAATTCATAGTGATATGGAACGAGGCTTTATTGCTGCAGATATAGTAAGCTATCCTGATTTAATTGAGCTGGGTTCCTTATCTGCCGCTCGAGCGTCCGGCAAAGTCAGAACTGAAGGCAAAGACTACATAATGCAGCCTGATGATGTAGTCGAGTTTAAATTTAACGTTTAAAGAGTATTGTTACCCTGGTGATAACGTCGGCTTCTTAAAAGATACGGCAACTTAGCGTAAGCAATCCTTATGGGTGTAAGGTTAAGATCATGAGCTGCGCTCCTTGTTGTATCAGTTTGTGTAGTTAAACTTAATGGGGCAGGATTATGAGAAATCTTATCTGTGCCTCCAAACACTTCCATGCGACCGGCCTCTTCCATTTCTTGCCTGAGTTTATGCTCGTCTGTTTCGTTCATAGTTTGAGCCGGAACGTCGCTATTGATTGAATCTGTAACTTTACCAGAATCTGCAAACTCATCTTGCTTATTTTCTCTGCTCTGAAAATCTTCTAATAATCTCTGTGCAAATAGATAGTCTGCAAGTTGAGGGTTAGGTTTTGGGACTTCGAGTTTTTGTTGTGAAATAAGCTGTTGCTCTAGGTGCTGTTGCTGGGCTAATAGATATATTTGTAATTGGCGGTTAATTTCCTCAAGATGAGATTTTTGATCAGTAGCATGCTGGTTTTGTTCCCTTTTAATCTCACTCATACGCTGCTGAATATGCCCGATTGCTTTGCGCAATCTAGGTTGGTTGTAGCTTTTAAATATTAAGTTTCTCATTCCTGAGTTAATAGAGATTTGGGCACCAAAAATACGGTGGTTATAGTCAATGTCACTAATCATGTCAAAACGCATGTCATCAACATTTAAAAACCCCATCGGTTTTTTATCGATTAGGAGTACGCGAATGTCTGTAGCGACCAATAACGCCACACCGCCCTCATAATATCCATTAACACACTCATAGATAGTCTCATCAGGGAGCAATATGTTCTCAAGTTCTCTAATCTCAGCCTTATTTATGTGGTTGCCATCGAACCTGATTTTTTTTAGCTGACTTAGAATGTTTTCGCGGTCAACCATTTTACCTAGCCCTCCTTTTTGTTGGTATCTAAATAATACGAAACTAACTTAAAATTAGCCGTAAGATTGATTACCCTGCGAACATGACAAAAGTCACGAACTATTGGCTAATCCTTGCCAAAATAGAATATTTAAGATTAAATTAAGTTATGATAGCCAATTTAAAGCAAATGGCTGAATTGGTGGATGTATTTTCTAGGTACGGTGTGCGAAAAACATACAGGAAGGGCGATTTCGTCATTCATCCCGGGGAACAACCTCCCGGGGTTTTTTATATTATACGCGGAATAGTTAAAGCCTATATTGTTTCTAAGTCAGGCGAAGAGAACTTGCTTATTATCCGTAAGCAAGACGAGATATTCCCTCTAATCTGGGCGATTACTGGCCAAGATCGCAGCGTGGCCTATAGGGCCTTAGCACCAACCGTAACGCTTGAGATAACTAAACAGCAGTTTGAAACTGAAATATCCAATCACCCTGGGGCTTTAGCACCGTTGTTAGACATGACAACAGAAATGTATCGTCTTCATAGTGAGCGAATCTTAAATCTTGAGTACAAAACGGTTCAAAAACGAATAGTATCCTACCTGATTACTATGTCTAACCGCTTAGGTGTTGAGGCAAAAGATGGCATATTAATCGAGGCTCCCCTAAGACATCAGGACATTGCCAGCTCCGTTAATGCAACTAGAGAAACTACCAGCCGGGAAATATCTGCCTTAGTAAAAAAGGGTCTAATAAGCAAAAACAAATCATACTACACGTTAAAAAATATTGATGCACTTAAAAAACTTTTGAAGTAATACTTACTTCCAATTGAGCACAATACCTTTAATGGTCTTAGTTATCTTAGCGTGATCGGGAATATCTTTTTTTTCGTAATAGTGGTCTGTATCAAAATAGTCGTCAATCACACTTAAGCAGTAGACTGCATCGGCCATAACGTGCACACGGTCAATAACCGGCACGCTAGCTACCGGAATAGCCACAATTAAGCTGTCTATCTCGATTGGTTTTAAATATTCTTCGGCCAGATCAAGCTTCATGGGATTAGATAGTCCATCGGAGACTAGGATGACGTTCATGTGCTTAAGTGACTTGAGATTAATAAGTTCGCCTTTACCAATCGCCTGATTTACTTCATGCGTCTTTGTAAACCGCTCTTCTTCTAGATAGCTACGAAACTCACCAACCATTTCATCAACTTCACCTTCGGAATAGTCCTTATTAAAGACAAAGTTGCCGCCTCCGGTAATACCGGCAATTGCATTTGGTTCCCTAGGAAGAGTGATCTCTTTGGTTTGCAGGAATGTTAAGATGCAGTGCAGCTGCATTGCTATTTGAGCGCCTACAACTACGCCGCCATCATCAAGCGCTACTATGGCGCAATTTTCATATCGGTATTTGGGTAGCATTTTGGCGGCTAGCATGCGACCGGCCTGCATCCTTGAAGAAAAATACATATGGATATTACTTAAGGAGTGTAGCTATACGTTTAAAAAAGCTCAAGCGGTTTTAGTGACCTTTAGTAAATAGAACCGCTCCAAATTGCCCTTAACACCACTTATTTGTGAGTCCGCTTTAGCCTTAATTACAAACCTTTGCTTCATCCATAGTTCGAGTTCTTTTAGAAGCTCACGACGCATGTGTTCGTTCTTAATAACGCCCTTGTGTTTTTTAGCAGTATCTCTGGTCTCAAATTGCGGCTTTGCCATAGCAGCAATCAATCCGCTAGGTCCAACTAGCTTAGCAACAGATGGCAAAATATCTTTTAAGGAGACAAAGGATACGTCGATTAATGCAAGATCTATTAATAAGCTTGTTTTAAAAGCGCGGATGTCAGTTTTCTCATGAAGCTCAATCTTAGGATTTAAACGCAGAAATTGATCCATCTGATTAGTCCCCTTCTCAACTGCAATTACTCTGCTGGCACCATGCTGCAGAGCATAATCGCTAAAACCACCGGTGCTTGAGCCTACGTCTAGGACCGTTTTATTTTTAAAATCTAACTTAAAAACAGTTGCAACTGATTCCAGCTTATATGCTGCCCGGCTGACATATTGATTGTTATTATCCGGCAGCATGCTTTAATCTTTAGGCTAACTTTTAATGCGTTCCCTATATGTGCCGTTTATGGTATCGACCGATACTATGTCCCCGGCTTTAATAAACGCCGGCACTCTAATAGAAATACCGGTCTCAAGCTGAGCATCTTTGGTAATTGATGATGAGGTATCGCCCTTAACCGCTTCTTCAGTATAAGTTACTTTTAAGGCTACGTTCTTAGGCAATTCTAAAGATATTGGCCGGTCTTTAGAAAACTGTAACTGTACTATATCGCCGTCTTTAATGTATCCAGACTGATCACCAATAATATCTGTCGATACCTCATATTGATTAAAATTGGTTTGGTCCATGAAATGGTAACTATCGCCGTCATTATACAGATACTGTACTGATGAGGTGGATATATCTGCACTTTCTACCTGATCATTGCCTTTAAATGTCTTATCCAGAACCCGGCCTGTAATTAATGACTTAATCTTGACGTTTACAATTGAACCACCCCGCCCCATTACTTTTTGACCATATTCAATCACTCTATATGGTTCGTCATTTATTGCCAGCAGGGCACCTTTTTTAAGGTCAGTAATATTAAGCATTGTCTACCCTAATAATTTGCTACGAACGGCAATAGGCCAATGTGGCGAGCTCGCTTAATTGCGACTGCTAAATGGCGCTGTTCTGTTTCGGTTAAGCCGGTTTTTTTGCGTGACTCAATTTGTCCATATGCATTAACATAACGCTGCAAGGTTTTAAAATCCTTGTAGTCAAAGTAGGCTACATCGCTACTGTGTTTAAAAATCTTAGCCATAAAATATTGTTTCCTTTACTTCTATTAAAACGGGATGTCATCCAGATTAATTGGTTCGTCGCTGACATCTTCAATTACTACATCTTTCTCAACGGCGTCTTTTTTACCCTTACCGGCTGGCTTAGATTCGCCATCATCGCCACTTTCATTTGCTTCTACGCCCCGACCATCTAAGAAGGTAACGTCGTTAGCAATAACCTCGACTTTACTTCTTTTTTGGCCTTCCTGTTCCCAGCTGCGGCTTTGCAAACGACCTTGAACTAATACTCGGCGACCTTTGCTTAGGTACTGAGATACTCGCTCGCCTAGTGGCCCCCAAGCCACGATATCTACGTAATCAGTTGCCTCCTGCCACTCGCCACTTGAGTCCTTGTAGCTGCGATTTAAGGCTATACTAAATCCGCAAACATTTTGACCGTTTGGTGTTTGCCTTAGTTCCGGGTCTCTAGTTAAGTTTCCCATTAAAGTTACTTGGTTTACGCTGCGCGCCATAAATTGCTCCTCCTTGTCCCAAAGGGTATTTGCTTTAACCCTACGCTTTAGGCCTTAGCCCAGTCAAGCCAGGTTTAAGAAAAATCTAATTAGTCTTCCTCTTTATCTTCGCTCTCTTCTTCCGGTTCGGTTTCGCCACGCTTAGCAACCCGCTCAGCCTTATCAGCTTTGATTTTCTCGGCCTTGGCCTGAGCCTTAAGGTCCGGTTTAGTAATTAAGAAGCGAATAACTTCATCAGTTATATTAAGAGTAGCTTCAGCTTTGGCTACGTTACTACCGGGCATGTCCACACTATAGAACACATAAATTGCGTGTTCGTTTTTCTTAATTGGATAAGCTAGTTTACGCTTGCCCCAGTTATCTGTGGCAATTACTTTGCCCTCATTATCGCTAATGATCTTAAGAACACGATCCTCAGCCTTGCTTAAATCCACCTCTAAACTTGGGTGATAAAGCACAGCAAATTCATATCTGTTCATTTATTTCCTTCCTTTGGTTTACCGCCTAATAATTTTAGTCGGACAACCCGCATGCCTAAGATGCCGCGAGTTGAAGTATTAATTACGAGCCTAAATATACCTTTTTGTAGCCCCTCTAGTCAACACCTTAGCTAAAGAGTAGCTTCTAGTTGTTGAGATAGACATCCTGGTCGGTTTGAGGCTCGTCTATATCATCATCCGCGCTACTATCATCATTACCAAACACTTCGTCCATTGAACTTACTAATACTTCTCTTGGACGCGATCCGTCAGCCGGTCCGACAATACCACTTTCTTCCATCGTTTCAATTAATCTAGCAGCCCGGCCATAGCCGATGCGTAAGCGGCGCTGCAGAAGACTGGTAGAAGCTTTCCTGTTTTCTAAGACAACATGAACCGCATCGCGCCACATATCATCATCAACTCCTGAACCATTACCCATCTCTGAAACGACACTTCCCTTGCCAGATAGCTGTACGGGTTGGCTAATAACTTCATCGTTATATTGCGGTGGACGCTGTTCTTTAATAAAGTCGACTACTTTTTTAGTTTCATCTTCTTCAATTAATGCAGCCTGGACTCTTTTTGGCTTCGGCATCTCGCTCGTTAGGAAAAGCATGTCTCCACTACCAAGCAGCTTTTCAGCACCGGCCTGATCAATAATAGTCCGGCTGTCTACCTGGCTATTGACCGTAAAAGCAATTCTTGTTGGCACGTTAGCTTTAATAAGTCCGGTTATTACATCAACCGATGGTCGCTGAGTGGCAATTACTAAGTGGATACCTGCCGCACGAGATTTTTGGGCCAGTCTCACAATTAACGACTCAACGTCTCTAGCTGCCATCATCATAAGATCAGCCAGCTCGTCAATAACTATAACAATGTAAGGCATGCCAGATTCAGCCTTAATCTTATTGTATTGACCAATGTCTCGTGTGCCAACTTCCGCCATGGTGCGCAGACGCCTCTCCATTTCTGCTACTGCCCATTTGAGGGCGCTAATACACTTCTCCGGTTCGTTAATAACAGGTGTTAAAAGATGCGGAATATCGTTATACAAGGCTAGTTCAACCTGTTTTGGATCAACTAGTATTAACTTTAGATCGGACGGACTATTACGATAAAGAAGACTGGTTAGAAAGGTGTTAATCATGACAGATTTACCAGCACCGGTCTGACCGGCAATCAACATGTGAGGCATCTTATTAAGCTCTGCTACAACCGGCTTGCCGGCAATGTCCTTACCAATAACAAAACCTAAACGTGAATCAAATGAGGCCCATTCTTGCGACTCTAAAATTGAAGCAATGCGTACAATTGCCGGTTTAATGTTCGGTACTTCTATACCAACCGCTCGTTTGCCCGGAATAGGTGCTTCAATCCTAATTGAATGAGCTGCTAAATCTAATGCCAAATTGCTTTCAAGAGCAGTAATTTTAGTAAGCTTGGTAGAAGAAGGCGGTTTAAGAGAGTACTGGGTTACGCGTGGCCCTATATTTGCCCCTTCCATCTGTACTTCTATATTGAAGTTAGCCAGTGTGTCATGAATAGTCTGAGCATTAGCGTAGGTATCTCCCGGATCGGCTTTATCTTGTTTCTGGTTAAGCAGACTAGTTGGGGGAAACTTCCAGTCCGGATCACTTGGCGTGGTTAAAGCAGCATGGTTTTCTCCCTTACTTAGCTTGGAAGCTGTGTTTTTAAAGTTGCTGTTTCGAACAGATTCGTTTGGAATCGGCTCACCGCCAATTGAATGATGCTCAATTGGCACACCTTCATTTAGCTTAAAGGTGCTTTCTGCCTTAGCTTTAAGTTCGGCTAAATCGGTATCACCGTTAGTTTCTCTATGTCGTCGCTTAAGCAATTTGAGTAAATCTTTGGCAGTTAAACCTAATGCATAGCTAAATAACAGTACGGCTAGTATAAAGAAGACTAGTGCAGCCGGGATCTTATCTAGTGCCCCCAAAATGGCACCGCCCATAAGGTTGCCACCGTGACCGCCGTGACCGCCAATCCAGCTACCATCGCTTAACTTTTTAGCAAACAAAACGTATCCAAGACCGCTAAAAGCAAATAAAGACAAAGTAAGGCTGACTATCTTTCCAGTCGGTAATTCCTTCTCTTCGCTCTTAAAAATTAAGACAGAAATAACAATCAGAGCGATAGCAGCAATTGGTGCTGCCCAGCCAAATAGCCAGTAAAAACCATGATATAAGCTGACAGGCAGCTTACCGCCACTATTGAAGGCTCCGATTATCAGCAAAAGTGCGACCAGCAAAAGTGCGACGGCCAACGCATAAAGACCAAAGCCGCTGCTTTGCTTAACTTGCTGCTTTGACTTGCCGGCGTTTGATTTGGATTTGCTTCTTTTTTTCGAAGCTTTTTTCTTTTTAGGCATTTACATAATTATACACCTAAAAAAGCTAATTTACAGCGGTAGGTTTGTATCTAGTCCGGCTGGTCCTGCCCTAGCAAGCGGGCACGCATTTCCTGGAAACGCCGTTGTTGTTCGGCTGCTAGTTCCTCTTCAGTTTTAGACTTGTTTAAGTGAACTGTTTTAGTCTCACCTACTTTTCCGGATATAACATTAACAACCGGTATAACGATTGGGCTTAGCTGTGTCTGCTCAAACAGGTAATGAGTAACATGATCTTTAAGTTCAGCCTTAAATCTGTCCAGATCGACTCGTTTAAAGCGCTGTGCTACAGCCCGTTTTAGCTCGGCTCTTAGACCGTTCATAACTTCCTCGTTGTCACGCATATATATGAAACCACGGCTAATTATGTCAGGGGATGTCAGCAAATTACCGCTTTTTCTATCTATTGTCAGTACGACCGCAACCAGACCCTCTTCGCTTAATAGCACACGGTCCTTAACGACTACGTTGCTTACAATTGAGCCGGTCTGATCAACTAATAGACTGCCGTAAGGCACCGGCTCGGTCTTCTCCCACTTTTCCTGAGTGAATAGCAAGGAATCACCGTTATTGGCCAGGATTATATTATCTCGTTTCCAGCCTTCTTCAACTGCCATTTCAGCATAGTACTTGCGGTTTAAGGCCCCGGCATAGATGGGCAAAAAGAATTTTGGTCTTATTAGATGAAGCATTTCGCGGTATTCATCTCTTCTGGCGTGTCCAGAAACGTGCAGCGGACCAACATTGTCTACTTCATGCGTCGGGTGACGGTAAAGCCTAACCCCGCGCTGAATTAACTCATTACCAATTTCTTCGTATCTGACTTCATTTCCCGGAATAGGCGTTGAGCTGACTACAACTGTGTCGCCCTCTTTTAGCTTAATATGCTTGTGCTGACCATCAGCCATTCGCTGCAAGGCAGCGCCTGGCTCACCCTGTCCACCGGTACAAATTACTAGAACCTGTCGGTCAGGAATATTTGGCATTTCGCGCATTGGCAACACCGTACCTTTAGGAATTTTTAGTATCCCCTGTCGAACGGCAATTTCGGCATAGGCAATCATGCTGCGTCCATCAAGTGCAACCCGTCGGCCACTGGCGGCAGCGGCATTTACAATCATTTGGACCCGGTTCATGTTTGAGGAAAAGATGGCTACGAACACCCTTCCCTCTGCTCCGCCAATAATGTCGTGGAAACTTTGCTGCAAAGTATGTTCGGTTGGGGTTCGTCCCGGCAAAGGCGTATTACAACTGTCACTCATAAGCAAGAGCACGCCTTCGTCTCCAAGCTGCTTTAAACGTTCAGCGTCAGTCGGTTTATCGTCCAGTGGTTCTGGATCTAACCGCCAGTCACCCGTATTAATGACGCGCCCAACAGGAGTATCTACCACGATTGAGGTAGACTCCGGCACAGAGTGCGTAATTCTGACTAGTTCAATAAAGAAGGCGCCTAGTTTAAGCCTCTCATGATTATCTATGTTCATGACTATGAGCTCAGGCGTGAAGTCAAGTCCTGATTCAGCTGAAGCATCCTCAAAAGTCTTTGCTACTACGCCAAGCGTAAAGCGCGATCCGTAAATCGGGGCTGGAAACTTAGGTACTATGTGCTTAAGTCCACCCAGGTGGTCTAGGTGACCATGGCTAATAACGTAGCCTCGCAGCTTGTGTTTAATTGACTCTAGGTAAGTAGTGTCGGCAATAGTGTAGTTAATACCGGGTAGTTCAATACCAAGGTGGTTGCCACAATCGAGAATAAGAGCGTCATTTTCCCATTCTAAAATCTGCATATTCTTCTCGCCGATCGCTTCTTGGCCACCTAAGAAACTAAGTTTTAGTTTGCCTGAGTCATCTTGAATGACATTGGCGCGTCTTTGTGGCTGAGCGTCAGCCCGGTTGTACTGGTTAGCTATCTTTTGAGCATCCATCTGAGAACGCTTAGATGCTCGAACAGCCTCACTCCTAGACACAGTTAAACTGATACCTAGGTTGTTACCTGGCTGATTTGGCCCCCGACTTTTCGGTCTACTTTGGTTGGGTTTGAAATTAGTAGGTTTTTTGGATTGGTCCATATGTTTTAACTTAATTTATCCTTTCATTATCTTTACTTAAATATTTAATAAAGTTCTTATTTAATACGTTCAAATACTAACCGTTACACTGCTTAGCTTATTAATAATTCCCGGTATTAGGGCGAAATCATCGAGCAAGGTCTGACGCATTGATCCGTTATACAAGGCTGCAGCCGGATGAAACAGAGGCAACAGCACGATGGTAAGCTTGTGATCACTAAAAGCCAGAGTAATCCGCTTGGGATGACCGTGGTCCTGACTAATGTGCAGGTCTGGCAAGAAACAACTTCCGGCATGCCTGCCAAGCGCAACCACAACTTTAGGCTGAATAATTTCTAGCTGTCTTTGCAGGTATGGTAGGAATGCTTTCTTTTCTTCCGGGAGAGGATCGCGGTTACTGGGTGGACGATACTTGACTATATTTGTTATGTATACGTTCGATCGCTTTAAGCCAATTGTCTCAAGCATCTCATTTAAGAATTTACCGGCAGCTCCAACAAACGGCAAGCCGGTTTCGTCTTCCGATTTTCCTGGAGCCTCCCCTATAAAAACAATGTCGCTATTAGGATCTCCGTCACCAAATACCAACTGAGTAGCAGTATTCTCAAGCTCAGGACAAACGTGGTCTTTAATTATTTCTACTCTCACTTCTTCTAATGCCTTATTTTTGTCGGAGTATGACATGGTATGTACCTTTTAAAAAACGACCCAGAAACTTAAGAAAGTAGACCAAGGAAATTAAAGTAAGCAAATAGTAGAAAAGATTGCCCTTATCTATGCTTAGCGAGAAGAACGAGTAGCATACACCCAAACTTACCAATGCGTAAACCAAACTTAACATAGTCGATTTATTAGTAATGTTTTTAGAGTTAGCCATAGTCTATCTTCTAGCTTAGTTTTTCTTCATATCCCTTGCAGCGGCCTTCATAGACAACTGCAATCGTCCACGGTCATCAATTGCGACTAGCTTAACGTTTACTCTATCACCTTCCTTTACGACATCACTCGGCTTATTGACTCTTTCCTCGCTCATTTCCGAAACATGGACTAGGCCATCTTTCCCTGGGAGAATCTGTACGAACGCACCAAAGTCAAGCACACTGACAACCGGCACGTTTTCATATATCTTACCGACTTCCGGCTCTTCAGTAATGCTTAAAATCCACTGTTTAGCACTCTGGATGCTATCTTGGTTCGGGCTGGCAATTCTAATCGTGCCATCATCTTCAATGTCTATTTCGGCTCCGGTTTCGGCCGTGATCTTTTGTATGGTTTCACCACCCTTACCGATTACTTCGCGAATTTTATCCGGGTTAATCTGAATTGATTCAACGCGCGGTGCATATGCGCTAAGTTCAGCCCTCGGCTTATCTATAGTTTTAAGCATGTGTTCAAGGATATATGCCCGGCCGTCTTTACCTTGAGCTAAGGCTTGTTTTAAAACATCAACCTTAAGGCCATGCACTTTCATGTCCATTTGCAATGCAGTAATGCCTTTAGCCGTACCGGTTACTTTAAAGTCCATGTCGCCCGCAAAATCCTCAGCATCGGCAATATCGCTTAGAATGTATGGCTTATCTCCATCGAGCATTAACCCCATGGCTATACCGCTAACTGGGGAGCTGATAGGAACACCGGCGTCCATTAAAGCCAAACAGCTTGAGCAAGTAGCAGCCATTGATGTTGAGCCATTCTGGCTCATTATTTCTGTAACAGCACGAATGGCGTATGGGAACTCCGCTTCACTTGGAAGAACTGGCATAATAGCCCTTTCAGCAAGGTAGCCGTGACCAATTTCACGTCGTCCAGGACTACCAAGACGCCTGACTTCACCAACCGTCCAACCCGGTGCGTTGTAATGGTGCATGTAGCGTCTCTCGCTGGTAAATTCCATAGTATCGACTGATTGAGCGTAACTTAGTGGCGCTATAGTAACGATGTTCATTGCCTGAGTAATTCCACGCGTAAATATGCTTGAACCATGTGCTCTTGGCAAGAATCCAACCTGACTACTCAATGGGCGAATTTCGGTTAGTTTACGACCATCAGGGCGGGTATTGTCTTTAATGATTCCTTCACGAACATCTTTATGTACAGCGAGCGTGAACGCTTCGTCATACTCGACTTTATGCTCTTCATAATCTTCAAGCTTAGGCGCAAGTTCAGCGTGCATGGCATCACGCAATGACTTTAGTAGATCATTTCGTTCTGGATAAGGCACGCGTAGATTAGAACCGAGTTTGCCCATAATCCATTCATCGACTGTTTTTTGAATCGACTCATCCGGCAAGGTCAGACTATATTCCTGTTTAGCAGGCTTCAGTTTATTAAACAGCTCGTTTTGCAGTTTAATAGCCGGTTGCATATTGGTTAGCGCAAAGTCAATTGCGCTAGCAATGGTTTCTTCGCTTACTTCACTGGCGCCGGCTTCAACCATCATTACGCCTTCGCTAGTACCTGCTACTACTAAGTCCAATCCTCCGGCTGTTAATTGATCGGCACTTAGAAATGCAGCCAGATTGCCGCTCTCATCAAGACCTACGCGCAAACCAGCCACCGGACCGTCAAATGGAGCACCGGTTAGCATTAAGGCCATGCTGGTAGCAATTAGTGCAACCATATCCGGTCTAAAGGCCGGGTCCATTGATAATACTGTAGCTATACCCTGTACTTCGTGCCTGTATCCTTTCGGCCAAAGTGGGCGAATTGGTCTGTCAATCAATCGACCGATTAAAACGGCGTCATCGCTTGGTCTGCCTTCCCGCTTTATGTACCTTGATCCGCTAATCTTACCGGCAGCATAAAATTTCTCTTCGTAATCAATGCTCAGCGGGAAGTAATCCATATCTACTACTTTGTCAGATAACATAGCTGTTCCAAGCACTACTGTGTCACCGTAACGAGCTAAAACTGACGCGGTTGAGCGAAAGCCAACACGATTAACTTCAAGGCTTAATTTACGTCCCAGGAAGTCAGTTTCTACGGAGACTATTGGGTTTCCGTATGGGTTAATTATGTCGTTCAAAGGGATTCCTTTCTTGAACTAGCCGGTTATGCAACCGGTAATGCTTAAGGCAGGGTGCAAATATATTGGAGCTTGTGCGTATATTTTTCCTTTTACTCAATATATCTGTATCTCTGCCTTAAGAGGCTACTAGTACATCGTTATTATCTAATGTGCACAAGCTTTTCTTCTTAATCTTTTTAAGAAGAATGGTCTATGCGCTTTCTCTACCTGCGGATGCCGAGCTTTTTAATGAGCTCTAGATACTTTTGACTATCTTTGCGTGCAACATAAGTAAGTAAACGGCGGCGATTGCCTACCATTTGAAGTAGTCCGCGCCTGGCCATAAAGTCGTGCTGGTTAACTTTTAAGTGGTCGCTCAATTGCTTGATGCGCTCACTTAAGATAGCCACCTGTGCACTGGCGCTACCGGTATCTTTACTATTAGCTGCAACCCGCTTAACAGCGGCAGCTTTCTCTTCAGAAGTTATCATCTGTAGCTAATCTAGCAAATTTAGGCTGTTTTTGCAATAGATACACTACTCAATAGTTAAAAGCATTGAGGAAATTGTTTGTTCATTTATTTGATCAAGCTTGTAGGCATCATCAATTGAATACTTATTAATACTTAGTCGTCTTAGGTTTTTCGTGTAGGCTCCAACTTTAACCGACTTACCAATATCTTCAACTAGTGAACGAATATATGTGCCTGAGGATACAGAAGTAAATATCTCCGCGTTAGGGTAGTCGTAGCTATTTAGTTTAAGCTCGTAAACCTTAACAATTCTTTGTTTTAACTCTACGGTTTTGTTTTGCCTTGCCAACTTATATGCTCTTATTCCATTTACCTTGATAGCTGAATAGACTGGGGGGGTTTGGTTAATCTCACCTCTAAACTTATCTAAAGTTTTGAGCAGTTCGGCTTTATCCGGCCGTATATTAGCCGTGTTAGATGGGATAATTTCCCCCTCCGGATCACCGGTAGTACTTGTTTTACCAAACTCCATTTCAGCTACATATGTCTTATCTTGTTTTAACAGAGCCTCAGATAAGGTAGTGTACTTTTTGCCTATTAAAAGTATTAGTAGTCCGGTAGCAAACGGATCCAGTGTGCCGCTATGCCCAATCTTAACTGACTTATATGGCACAGCTGACGCTTTTGCGACTATTGAGCGAACTTTCTTAACAACATCGAAACTAGTCCAACCAGCCGGCTTATCTACTAATAACAGCCCTTCCATGTATATCTACTGCGTTTTAGGCGGTTCGGGGGGTAATAAGTTGGGCGAAATGATTGGTGGTGGTACTTGAGGGGGAGACGGCAAATCATCATCACCATCTATGCCAAAGTTAGATGGGTCAAACTCAAGCGGGTTATCCGGAGCTTTGCCTTCTTTTGGCGGTTCAGCCTGATCATCGGCCTGACTTAAATGCGGACTGTTCACGGCTTGTTCGATATCTGACAAAGTCTGGTTATCGCCTGCTTCAACTTCAGGTTTAGCGTCTTCTATAGGCTCTGGACCAGGACCTGGAGCCGGTTGAGTATCTGGTATGTCGCTCGGCTGTGGTTCACTCGTTATTGGAGTTAATGGTTCGCGCTTTAATAGTTGGGCCGTGTCTACTGCTGGTAAGCTCATGGGGTCGGTTGATGGTTCAGGCATATCATCCGGTCGTGAGTTAGCCGTTAGCTGACCACCCATTGATGGTGGTTCCATTACCATACGGCTTGGAGTAGCAGACTCTTTTTTATCTTCAGCCGGTTTATCTTCAGATGTCTGGGCATCTGTATCTAAAGTTTCATCCTCAGCGGCGCCAACATGCTCTATTTGGAGCGTGCCCTTGTCATCTTTAGACGGCTCTGGATTCGGACTCATAGTTGCACCAGACATATCCGTACCTAATTTATTGGCGACAAGTTGCTGATTGGCTCCCGCTCCCATTAAAGCCGCTGCCGCATTCATGGTGTTTGGGGTAGTCTTCTCATTACTGAAGCGATTGGTTTCAGCCACTATGCCGGTTAATAGAGCGGTCGCTATTTGCGAGTCAATTTGTTTCGCATCAATCAGGTTACATATGTCATAGGCCAGTTCGCATAGACTTGAGGCAGTTTCATCGTGCCAATTTATTGAACCAATGTTGCTGGTTCCTGCCGTATTAATTGTAGCTACTAAAGCGTCATGCAGTATTCGGCCATGTTGGGTTATGGCCTGATCCAAATCTTCCTGTTTAGTTACGCCAATCGCAATGATGGCATCTACATTAAAATCGCCTTGACTAAATTCAAGGTCATCTGAGCTTAGGCTTGTCTTATAAGGGGTTATAAATATCTTAACTACACGGTCTTCAACTTTGTAGCGCAGTTTGTCAGCCTTGCTTTTATCTAAGGCAATAATAAAATCGCGTAAGGAGTTGGTGTCTTTCTCGATCGTATCTTCCGGCTCAAGAAACTCTAACGTGTTTGGAACGTCTCCGCTAAAAACGGCGGTGGCGTGCTTACCAAGCTTATTAAGCCAGATTGTCATACCGATACATGCCGCCAGTTGGTCAACGCTAGGACTGTTGCTAACAGTTATGAGCACATTGTTTGCCGACTTCAATTTTTCAGCCAACTGTGCTTTATTATCTTCCATATTTTTAACCGTTTTGTTTTTTAGTGATTCTCAAGGATAACGATAGCATGATTTGACCTCAATTGTCCATTAGG
>JAJYJU010000014.1 GCA_021789195.1 bacterium
CTTAAAGATATTACAAAAGATAGCCCTAAAACACTTCAAGTCATGGATATTGGAACAGGGTCAGGCGCCTTAATTATTTCGGCTAAACTAGAACGCCCTTCAATCAGTGCGATTGCAATAGACATAGATAAGAACTGCTTAAATCTAGCTAGAAAGAATGCGGCTAAATATAAACAAAACATTCTTTTTATTAAGAGCGACTTGATACAAGCTATACCTGCTACTAAATGGAGCAATAAACCGGTCGTTATATTAGCTAATCTACCCTATGTGCCGGATGACTGGCAGCTAAACTTAAGTGCTACTAAAGAACCTAGGCTAGCTATATTTGGCGGCAAAGACGGTCTAGAACTGTACACCCGATTGTTTAAGCAGCTTTCTGGTTTGTCTCATCCGCCTCGCTGGGTCATAACCGAAGCCCTGCCCCCTAAGCATAAAGATCTCAAAGAAATTGCGGCTAATTCTGGCTATGAACTAAAAACTACTAACGATTTCGTTCAGGTATTTTATCTTTTTAGGAAGGCATAATGCCAAGTGTAGTGTTTAGGTAGATTGTTTTACTGCCTCGCACAACCGTTAGTTTAACTTTAGTACCCGGTTGATACTGGTCAATTATCATTGTCAGATCGTTTGTTTGGTTTACGTTAATACCATTAACTTTTGTTATGACATCACCGCCTTTAACACCGGCTTTAGCAGCTGCGCTACCGGACACTACTGATGGAGACGTACTACTGGATTTAGGTATGTATGCTCCACTCGTTACAGATAACTTGTATGTCTTAGCTAGTGATGGCGTTAGAAGCACAAATTTTACTCCCAGAAATGGACGCTCAAACTTACCGGTCTTTATAACATACTTAACCAAACCTTTAACTTCATTAATTGGTATAGCAAAACCAATGTTTTGTGAGTTGCTGGCTATAGCCGTATTAATACCAATTACCTGACCATTTAAATCTACCAGCGGTCCACCAGAGTTGCCTTCATTGATAGCAGCGTCAGTCTGGAATAAATCACTTAAGTTCTCGCTTGAACTATTTGTAGTTGATGGAAAACCGAAAACATTGCTGCCACCACCGGTGCTGGCTGAAATATTCCTGCCAAAGCCGGAGATGATACCGCTAGTAACGGTGTTCTGAAACTCACCGAGCGCGTTGCCGATTGCCACTACCCCATCGCCCACCTGTACTTTTGAAGAATCGCCTAAAACTAAGGGGGTAAGGGTTTGGCCTTCCAGGTTATTAATTTTAAGGATGGCTATGTCTAAACTATCTGTTGCCGAGGTACGACCGACCACGGAAACATCATTTAGTTGGGTTCCGTTGGCTAGAGTTACACTAACTGAAGTTGTGCCGGCTGGAACTACGTGGCGATTAGTTAATATTAGCCCGTTGGATGAAATAATAATTCCCGTACCAGCAGATTGTTGCTGTACCGGCTGAGAAAAGCCAAAGAAGTTAGAAGTTTGAGTTGTAGTTACTGCCGTGACACTGACTACTCCAGGACTTAGTTGTTTAGCGATATTACGGACAAGCTGGGCATCACCGCCACCAGATAATATTTTATCGCCTGAAGTTGAGGAAGTAAGAATCTGGCCTTTAAATCCAGCAGATTCTATCCATCCTCCAAGTAGTCCACCAGCGACACCAATCAACAAGACAAACAACAGGAACCAAGCTTGGCTTTTAGTAACTAAGCTCTTTAACCTAACCTTAGGAATTTTTGGAATGGTTATAGTTATTGTTTTTTGAGACGTATTTGACTTCTTAGGTTTTGTTGAAGTTGGTTGCTCTTCCATATATAGCTACATTATCCCTGTTGTTCTTAATTCGATTAGACTACTTTACTTCCCCAATCTGAGAAAATGATGACAACCAAGACAATTAATAGCATTATCGCAATCAGTTGCTGTTTTAGTGCTCGACTTAGCTTGTCATAGTGATCCAGATAATATATGGCGGATATACCGTAACCTATGGCAGTTAATAGAATTGTCGGTTGGGAAAGAGCGCCGTAATAAAGTAGCCAGTGACTTAGCACCCATGCTAATGATGCTGCAAAATATCCCCATAAATAACTTAATAATCGAGAGTAACTTTCCTCATAAGCATCAAAAAAGTGGCGAGCTGACAAAAAACAAATTAACCCTGTAAGCAAGGTAAGGCCATACATTGGACCGGATGGCCAGGATAGATAAAGCGCGCTTAGGCCTGCCAATTGTCCAATCCCAGCTTGAAGTGAAATCATTAAAGCTGCGTTAGCTGGCTTTATATATATAAGCCAGATCTCATATGCGGCTGCCCAAGCGAATTGTACCCAAGCACTTGAACCATGTAGCATAAATACAACTACAGATATACCGACAATCAAATCAACTGAGTTTGCCCTAATATTGGCCGGCCAAAAGCGTGGCCGAACTGCAAACATACGCCACTTGCTTAAAACAACTAGGATAATTGCCAGTTGGGTAAATTGACTCTGATTAAGTCTTATGAGGGCAAATATAATTAAAGGCAAAGCTGCCAATAATGAGTTGTGAGCGAGCGAAGAAAACCCCTTAGTAGGCTTTAAGCGCCTTAAAACATCATCCATTTGCTAACTATATTACTACATCATTACGCTTATGGATTAATTCAGGCCCTTTAAAGGCAGCTAAAGCATGATATAGTTTAACAACGTAATAGCAATGATCTTTAGACGCAACAAATATAACCAATCATTAAATGACTATAAAACTCCCTCGAAATGGAGGGATGCTTTTACATTTATCGGCATAATAGCATTAGCCCTAATATTTGCCTTTGCAATTACCAGCTATGTTTTTAGATCCTATGCTGTCGATGGACCAAGCATGGAGCCAACACTCCAAAACCAAGACAAACTCATAATCTGGAAGGTGCCACGCACCTGGGCCAGTATTACCGGTCACCAGTATGTTCCAAAGCGTGGCGATATAATCGTATTTAACGAAAACAATCTATCTCAATGCGACCAAACCGGAACCAAACAACTTATCAAGCGTGTTATTGGTTTGCCAGGAGAAAAAGTAGTCGTTAGTAACGGAACTGTAACTATATATAACTCTTCCCATCCAAATGGATTTGACCCGGATAAAACTCTTGCCTATAACAAGACTAACTTTATTCCTTACACTAACCGTAGCGAAACAGTTCAACTTAACAGCCATCAACTATTTGTAATGGGAGATAACCGTGAAGTGTCTTGCGATTCAAGAAGCTTCGGTCCAATTAATACATCTCAAGTAGTTGGGCAGTTAGTAGTAAGAATCCTGCCAATCTCTAATACAAAGTTATTTTAGCGACCTAAATGGTCGATTAAACGCTTAAGTTCTGTATCACTTGAGAAACTAATTTCTAGACGACCGCCCTTAGCCATGCGTCTAATCTGAACCTTGGTATGCAAATGCTTTCCTAGCGTCTTCGTTTCTGGAGTTTCTAAAGCAACACGTGCTTTAGCTTCACCTTCATTTACTACACCTGATTTAATTGAAGTTACAAATCTTTCTGCCTGGCGTACGCTCCAACCATTAATGCAGTGCTTAAGTAAGGCTCTTTGTTGTTCCGGATAATCTTTTAAAGACAAAATGGACCTGGCATGACCTTCTGTGATAATTTTATTGTTCAATGCTTCAATGGCTTCTTTGGGTAGTCCAAGCAGTCTCACAATATTGTTCACTGTCGAAAATGCCTTACCAAGTTTTTTGGCTATAGTGTCGTATGACATTCCAAATTGCTGATGCAAGTGCTCAATACCAAAAGCCTGCTCCATAGGCGATAAATCTACCCTTTGGACATTTTCAATCATAGCCATTTCTAGTCTTTCTAACTCCTTAAGAGACCTTATAATGGCCGGTATGCTTTTTTGTCCTGCTAATTTGGCCGCTTTAAGCCTTCTTTCGCCGGCGACTAACAGATAGCGCCCTTCTTGGGCAGCTGTGACCACAATTGGCTGGATTACCCCATGCTCTTTTATCGATTCGGCTAACTCTTTTAGACTATCCTCATCAAAATGCTTGCGTGGCTGATCTTTGCTGGGGTCGATTAATTCTAAAGCCAGCTTGTGCACTTTCTCGAGAGTTTCTCCTAGGATACTGGAGTCTATATCTTGAGGTATTAAAGCGGATAATCCGCTTCCTAAACCGTGTTTTTGTTTACTAGGCATATTCTTCTCTTATTAACTTAACTATAGCATAACGAGTATGCTTATCTATTTGCCTGAGGCGCGTTTATGCACTTCCTTAGCAAGAGAATGATAGGCTTTGGCGCCCTTGCTACGTTTATCGTATGTATGTATTGACTGGCCATAACTTGGCGCTTCGGCAAGACGAACATTGCGTGGAATAATCGTTGTAAAAACTTTACCTTTGAAGTGGTTCTCCACCTCAGTCTTAACTTGTTCAGCTAAAGTATTGCGCCGATCAAACATTGTAAGTAAAACACCAAGTAACTCAAGGTCCGGATTTAGACCACTTTTTACTAACTGCACCACCTCTAAAAGCTGACTAAGGCCTTCTAAAGCATAGTATTCAGCTTGCACGGGTATCAAAATACTATCGGCAGCTGCCAAAGCATTGACCGTAAGCAAACTTAATGACGGTGGACAGTCAATTATGATGTAGTCGTAATTACTACGCTCTAATGCCCGCCTTAAGTTAAATTCGCGACCTTCACTACTGACTAATTCAACCTCTAATGACGCTAATTCCTGGCTAGTTGGAATTAGATGCACACCAGCTTCTGTTTGTAAGACTATTCTCTCTATAGGTGCCGCACCAAGCATTAACTCTTTGGTTGAGGCTGTTATTAGCTGTTTATTTACACCTAAACCACTCGTTGCGTTACCTTGAGGATCTATATCTACTACCAAAACTGATTTATTTAGCTTCTTTAGATACACAGCCAAATTAATCACCGTTGTCGTTTTACCAACGCCACCTTTTTGATTTAAGACCGCTATAACGTGTTTTGCCATGTATCTATATCTTAATTACAGATTATCACCTTTACTTGTCTCGGTAAACATACCCTATAAATGTTTAAGGGGCGCTTCAATCTTTGCTTGTGGCTCAGATATAGCACCCCTTTAACTGTTTTGCGCTTATTTAAGGCGCTGTTTGTTGAGTTTTAGCCTTTAGTTTTGTTGATAAGGCTTATTTTGTTGTTTTAACCAATTTTTGTTGGTTTAGGACCGGTGCGAGTCTCCCAAGGCCAGGGACTATCCAATCCTGATTAGTAGTATGTGCCTAGCATAAAGAGTAATCAAGCTTTTTTGAGTAATTTTTGCATGCGTATTGTGGTATTAAAAAAGTAATTTTTTGGCCTAAATTCTGTTGAGTTTTTTGCAATATTCAGTCAATTCTCAACTATAGAACACCTTGACGGTATTTTAATGCTATGCGATGGATTTTACAGTAGTGTTGGGTTTTTAACCACACGTAAATATATACCCAAAAGTTTTCCACAAGCACCATTATTGCTAATTTAGTAAACTACTTAGAAGCGATTTTCGAAATTTTAATTGTAGTTAAGTGCTGGCGGTGACCATGAACTGTATGAACTCGTTTTTTTGCTTTATACCGAATTGAGGTTACCTTTTCACCAAGCTTGTCCTGAGCGACAATTTCAGCACTGACTTTAGCTCCACTAACAATCGGTGTGCCAATGCTAACCTTCTCGTCATCAATAATAAGTAAGGGTTCAAAGTCTACAGTCTTAGTATCTTGCAGTTTTTCAACATCAAGCACGTCACCTTCGGTTACTAGATACTGTTTTGATCCGGTAAGTATTACCGCTTTTTTCATAATTTATTTCCTTGAGATCTAAAAAGTTACCGCTCGATTCTAACAGATATAAGGTGTAAGTGCAACCAGAATAACCTTTTTAGCTTACTATCTAAGCTTTTTTGAGTTTAATTCCTAGTGTAGCGCCTTCTATATCTACCGTTTGAGCATATGCGTCGTCCAACTCCTGGCTGTTTAAAGAAAGTGCTAAGGTTTCTTTCTTAATTAATTCGGCTAGTTTAACATCTTCATAAGCTGCTCTAACTTCTGCTGTCGTAGCTTTTAGTTGTAGCTCAATTCGATCATCGACCTGTAAATCGGCCGTTTTTCTGGCATTTTGAATGTTACGGATTATTTCTCTGGTTATGCCTTCGAGTTTTAACTCTGGCGTAATGCGCAAATCCATGACTGCGAGCAATTGTTCATTCTCTGCTACATCTAGCCTAATTTTGACTTCCTTAACATTCAACTCTTCTGTAATTATTGAGACGAGAGCTTCATCTAAAGGATGATCGGTACTGTACGACACGCCGACTGAATTTAACGGCTGTCGAACCTTGATGCCCGCTTCTGCGCGCTGTCTTAAACCTTCATTAATGATGTCACGTACACTGCTCATGGCATCAATTAAGTCTTGATCAACTTCTTTAGCTTCCGGCCAAGTTAGTAAGTGAACACTCTCTCCCCCCGTTAGTTTTCGGTACAGCTCTTCGCTCAAAAAAGGAGTAAACGGCGCTAACAGCTCGGAAAGGTGAACTAAAACATAATGCAATGTTGCATAGGCCTGATTCTTGTCCTGATCGTTCTCTGTTTTCCAGAATCGCTTACGTGATCGTCGCACATACCAATTTGAAGCATCATCAAGAAATGGCAATACTTCTTTTAAAGCACCGGGGATATCGTAAGTTTGCATGTGTGAATCAATTGATGAGTTCAACTGATGCACCCTAGACAAGATCCAACGGTCGAGAATATGGGTTGATTCAGGTGGACTAAGCTCTTTGCTGTCCCATTCCCATTTATCTACATCAGCATACAAGCTAAAGAAATCATATATATTCCAAATCATGCTTAACTTACGGCTAATGTCTGCCACATCTTTATCTACTAAAGAGAAATCTTCAGCATTTAGTACCGGGGAGCTAAGCAATAAAAACCGCATCGCATCGGCGCTATAGCGGTCCATCAACTCATTCGGGTCAGTGTAATTACCGTAACTTTTGCTCATTTTACGGCCATCATTGCCAGCCAGCGTGCCCGTAACAATTACGTTATTAAACGCGTTGCTATTAAACAGTCCGGTTGAAATGGTGTGCAGGTAATAAAACCAAGCTCTGACCTGACCGACATATTCGGCTATGAAATCACCCGGAAAATTGTGTTCAAACTTATCGACGTTTTCAAACGGATAGTGGAACTGGGCGAAAGGCATACTGCCACTTTCAAACCAGCAATCTAACACCTTGTCTATACGTTTATACTCCACGCCATCAATTTCAAACGTAATGTCGTCTACCCAAGGACGGTGATAATCTTCGAGCTCTACTCCGGATAAATCTTTGAGCTCTTTGTAGCTGCCTATAACCTTAATATGTTCTTTGCCGGAACTATCGACACCTTTCCAAACCGGCATTGCCGTGGCCCAGAAACGATCACGACTAATGTTCCAGTCCGGTGCGCTATCTACAGTCTTGGCAAAGCGACCGTTTTTAATATGTTCTGGAAACCAATAGACGCCCTTATTAAGCTCAAGCATTTCTTGTTTTTGCGACTTAACGTCTAAGAACCAGCTTGGATGGGCACGGTATATAAGCTTCGTGTTGCAACGGTGGCAATGCGGATATGAGTGAGTTATATAGTCTATCTTCCAAACCACGCCCTCTTTATGCAGATCTTTGGCAATTTGCTTATTTGCCTCCCAAACCTGCATCCCCTCCCATTTCCCGCCAGTATACAGACCGTAATCGTCTACATTAGCAACCATTGGGATGTGATTAGTTTTAGCTAATTCATAATCCTCTTCCCCGTATGCAGGTGCTAAATGAACCACGCCGGTTCCATCATCAACCGTCACATAATCAGCTGCCCAAACTTGATGAGCATTCTTGCCGAGGTCTTCAAATAAAGGCTCATATGTCTTACCAACCAATTCTTTGCCTTGAAAAGTTCTAACTACTTTATATTCCAGCGGTTGATGCTTTTCATCCACTAGAACAGTTTCTACTAATTGTTTAGCTAGGATGAAATTATCGTTGCCTAACTCAACCTCAGCGTACTCTATTTCTGGGTTAACTGCCGCAGCTGAGTTAGCCGGCAGCGTCCAAGGAGTAGTTGTCCAAGCCAATAAGTAAGTATTATTTAATCCGCTAAGCTTTAATTTAACGTAAACCGATGGGTCTGTATCATCCTGATAGGAGTTATCTTGAGCTACTTCAGCTTTGGATATAGGTGTGGCGTCACGAATGCAATAAAGCAGTACTTTCTCGCCTTCATAGATTTTACCCTTATCGTAAAGCTGTTTAAACGCCCACCAAACCGACTCCATGTAATCTTTGTCCATGGTTCTATAAGCACCCTTAAAATCGACCCAACGTCCAATTCGCTCAATTGTATTTTCCCATTCATTACCAGTTACAACCATGTTCTCGCGGCAAGTTAGGATGTAATCCTCTAGCGATATCTTGCTACCAATGTCCCGTTTATCGACAATGCCTAGTTTCTTTTCCGTAAAAACTTCAGCCGGCAGACCATGACAGTCCCAGCCCCAAACCCGCTCCACCCGCTTGCCTTTCATAGTCCAATACCTTGGAACGGCGTCTTTAACTATGCTTGATAGTAGTGTTCCATGGTGTGGCACACCTGTTATAAAGGGTGGTCCGTCATAGAAAACATAAGCCTCATCTTTGGGCCGTTCTTCAACCGAACGCTCAAATATCTTATTGTCCTGCCAATAACTAATTAGATCTTTCTCGTATTCAATTGGCTGTCTTCGACTGTGCTGCTTATATTTCATTTAATTCCTTTAATTTAAAAAGCCTCAAGGCTATCGGAATCCTGAGTTTTAGGACGGTACCATCCGATTTCCTTTGAGGCTAATCTCAAAAGCACTTACTTTAGGTCTAACGGGCCTGTCCGGCGGGTTCTAATCCACTTATATACGTGTTTCTTCCCGATCCATTACAGCTGATAACTGCTCAAACGGATATTTCACTAGTAGTTTAGCACTTACTAAACATTTGAGCTAGCGTAGTAGTCTACATCTTGCGACCGAGGTATTTCTCTTTCCCAGCTGTGAATGACGCTACCGTCATCTCGTACGACAATAATATACGGGTAGCTCATTGCTCCATATAGAGCAGCTTTAGCCGTACCTTCCGGTTGATCAACATCTAACACCTGAAAAGACGTGCTTGGGTATTGACCTTTGAATTGTCGGACAAACTCCTCAACATCCATCCTGTGTTCCGAGCGCGGTTGATACAGCACAAGCACTTTCATGCTCTTAGTCTAGCACGACCAAGGTTAATAGCTTAACTACAGCCGGTTGTGCTGCCACAAGAAGTACAAACGTAACAGCTACCTGAGCGTTGAGTTATATTGCCGCAGTTATAGCATAGCGGTGCAGTGTGATCGACTATTGGTGCTTTGCTGGAAAGCTCGACACTTGGCGCTTCAACTGCCACGACTTTCGGTTTTTCTTCTTTAATTTCAGCTGATTGTAGCGGCGCTACATCTAAAGTAGTCTGGCTATCCAAGCTGGTAAGTTCGCTTAAATCAGCTAAACCAAGCTCTAATCTGTCATCTAAACTTAGATAGTCCATCGCTAGTCGTCTAACAATGTAGTCTGTAACCGAGCTTGCAGTCTTAATTTCTTTGTCGTCTGTTATTCCAGCTGGGGCAAATGATGTACCACGCAGTATGCGTACGTAATGCTTGAGCGGTACGCCGTACTGAAGTCCTAGACTGACAGATATGGCGAAGGAGTCCATTAATCCTCTTAGGGTACTTCCCTGTTTGCTGACATTCACAAACAACTCTCCCGGCTTGCCATCTTCGTATTCACCCACGGTAAAGTAGCCGTCTAAATCAGCAACCTGGAACTTGTAAGTGCGGCTGGTGCGTACTTTCGATAGCTTCCGCCTGGCAGGACCATTAACCACAATTTTGGCTTCAGGTTTAGTTTCGGTTTTTTCAGTTCCTACTTTCTTAGCCATAGATAGTGGCTGGGCAACCTTACAGTTGTCCCTATATATTGCAATGGCCTTTAGACCCATCTTCCAAGCATCAATGTGAAGCTGCTCAATGTCTTCTACGCTAACTTCTTCAGGCATGTTAACCGTCTTAGATATGGCACCGGAAATGAAAGGCTGTGCTGCGGCCATCATCTTGACATGGCCTAGGTAATGAATCGGGTTGTCGCCCATAGAACATGCGAACACTGGCAAGTGTTCTGCCTTAAAATCTGGAGCACCGACGATAGTCTTTTCGTCATCAATGTACTTAACAATGGCATTAATCTGATCGCTCTTGTAGCCAAGCGACTTAAGCGCTCGCGGTACCGTCTGATTAACAATGTTCATGGTGCCGCCACCAACCAACTTTTTAACTTTAACAAGGCCTAGATCAGGTTCAATTCCGGTAGTATCGCAGTCCATCATTAATCCAATCGTACCTGTTGGAGCAAGCACGCTAGCTTGTGAGTTGCGCACACCAAATCTTTCGCCAAGTTCAACTGCCTCATCCCAGGCGTTAGCAGCTGCATTAAGCAAATCTTCACTAACAAAGCTTGCATCTATCTTAGATACTTCAGCGCGGTGTTGTTTTAGAACTCGTAGCATCCCTTCACGGTCTTTGCTAAAGCCGGCAAACGGGCCAACCTTAGCAGCCATCTTGGCCGAAGTAGCGTAGGCGTGACCAGTTAATAGCGCGGTGATTGCGGCTGCTTGAGCGCGGCCCTCATCACTGTCATAAGGTAAACCTTGCGCCATTAGTAATGCGCCTAGGTTGGCATAGCCAATACCTAATTCTCGGTAAGCTTTAGCGTTCTTGGTAATCCTGGCAGTTGGATACTCGCTGTAACCGACTAATATTTCCTGAGCTGTAAAGATAAGTTCGGCCGTATGCTTAAACTCATCGATTAAAAATGTTCCGTCGTCACTTAAGAACTTAAGCAGATTAAGGCTGGCTAGATTGCAAGCCGAGTTATCCAGATGCATGTACTCACTGCAAGGATTTGATCCGTTAATTCGACCAGCATTAGGAGCAGTGTGCCAATGATTAATTACAGTATCGAATTGCATTCCCGGATCAGCACATTCCCAGGCGGCTTCAGCAAACTGGTGGAATAAGTCACGAGCCTTAACTGTGCGTACCGTTTTACCGGTAGTGACTGCCTTAAGATCCCAGTCGCCGTTTTCTTCGACTGCATTCATAAAGTCATCTGTTACACGTACGGAGATGTTGGCGTTTTGGTATTGAACTGAGAAAGCGTCTTTGCCATCTAAACTCATATCCCAACCTAGAGCCGCTAAATCGCGTGCTTTGCGCTCTTCAATTGCCTTGCTCCAAATAAAGTCGTATACGTCCGGGTGATCAACATTTAAGATGACCATTTTAGCAGCACGACGTGTCTTGCCGCCGCTCTTAATCGCACCGGCGCTAGCGTCAGCTCCGCGCATAAAGCTAAGCGGTCCACTGGCCGTACCAGCACTTCTGCTAAGTTGTTCCATGCTACTGCGCAATGGACTTAAATTAATACCTGCACCAGATCCACCCTTAAAAATCATACCTTCTTCAACGTACCAATTAAGAATTGATGGCATAGTGTCTTCGATGCCTAATATGAAACAGGCGCTAGCCTGTTGAGAGCGAGTTGGTACGCCAATATTAAACCAAACTGGGGAGTTAAATGCGGCTCGCTGAGTAGCTAATATATACTTAAGTTCTTCTCTGAAATCTTCAGCAACAGCCTTTGAATCAAAATAACCGTTATCGATGCCTTGGGTTGTGATAGTATCTACTACCCGGTCAATAAGATGCTTTAGCGAAGTTTCGCGGTCTTTAGTTCCAGGAGTACCGCTGAAATACTTCTGCGCCACGATATTTACCGCGTTCTGGGACCAGCCAAGCGGAAATTCAATATCTTTTTGCTCAAACACTATTTCATTTGTCTGCGGATTGCTTAGCAGTGAATGACGTTTTTCCCACTTAAGTTGATCATATGCTTTGCTATTTCGGGGGGTAAAAACCCTGCCCGAACCTAGATCGGTTGCTTGTCCCATGTTTTCTCCCTTTTATGAGCTCGAGATAGACACCAGGCTTCTCTCAATTAGCCCGTGCCCACCTTAATTCAAGCTCTTTTAGTTTTTAATTATTTTATTGTTTTTGTTAGAGTTGTCAAAAGCGTCCGTATTAATAACGCTTTCTGAAAGCTCTCCTTGATTCATAAGTTTGTCTTATTTTATGAAACAAGGAAAACATTCAATCCGATACCGACTGAGTCGTTTTATGCGACCGGTTTTGCCGACGAATGTGCGATAGCTCCTGCTCGAAGCCGGCGATGTCTTTAAAGCGCCGATAAACACTGGCGAAGCGTACATAAGCTACTTCATTAAGTAGACTTAATCGCTCCATGACCAAATCGCCGATTTTAGCTGAACCCACCTCCTGATCACCGCATGCATAAAGGTTGTCCTCTATGTCGCTGACCATATGCTCAAGCTGAACGCTGGTAACGGGAGTTTTCTCACAAGCCTTATATAGACCGCTGAGCAACTTATCCCTACTAAACAGCTGGCGTGTACCGTCATGCTTAATGACAATTAACTGCGGTCGCTCGATTCGCTCGTATGTGGTGAATCGATTACCGCAAGCATTACACATCCTTCGACGCCTAATAGCTTGTCCATCTGCTACGTCGCGTGACTCAATAACTCTAATATCGTCACTCTGACACTTATTGCAGTTCATTTATTTAAAGCGCCTCCTCCCTACCAAAAAAGCGTTATCTTCTAACGATTCTAAAAAATACTAAATTTTGCTTTTTTGATTAGGTTTTTGTTTTAAAAGTGCACCAACACGTTAATGGCAAGCTTCCATATATAGTGCTTGGTAATCTCAATATAACTCTAGCTATAGCGTTTTGCAATAGTTCTTCGCTGTATTATTTACTTTGAACTATCGTCTTCTTCGTCTTTTTTCTTGTTTCTAGATAAGCGGCGCAAAAACGATGGTTTTTCTAAGTCATCATCCATTTTACTGCTAACAAAAGCTTCTTCATGAGGCACGGAAGGTTCTTCATTATCGCTATGATTCTCGGCCGATAAGGTATCTTCGCTACCGTTCTTGTCGTCTTCTTCATCATCGTCACTTAATGTCCAGATGTTAGGAACATCATGGGTTTCAGTTACAAAATCACTTTCATAATCTTCCAAATCTGTGTTGATTCCGTTCATAGCTTCATCTTCATCAGCCGGCATTAAAGTATGTGTAGATTTTTTGTCATCTTTGAAGTTGTCCTGCTGCTTAGGACGACCCGAGTAATAACTGGCATCAAAACCGGTTGCTACAACTGTAATAATTATTTCACCGGCCAGGTCTTTATTGACCGTAGCACCAAATATAATATTGGCATCCGGATCAGCTGCTGCAGTAATTGCTTCTGCAGCTGTATTGATCTCGTGCATGGCTAGATCTTCACCACCAATAACGTTAAATAGAATACCGCGGGCACCGTCAATTGAAACCTCAAGTAGTGGTGACTCGATTGCTTGCTTAGCTGCCTTAACAGCTCTATCGTCACCGCTGGCCCGACCAATACCCATGAGTGCTGTGCCAGCATTTAACATAACGGTCTTAACATCAGCAAAATCCAGGTTAATTAGGCCGTGGACCGTAATAAGATCAGATATGCCCTGAACTCCTTGGCGCAGTACATCATCTGCGACTTTAAAAGCTTCAATAAGAGGTGTTTGACGATCGATTGTTTGAAGCAAACGGTCATTTGGCACAATTATGAGGGTGTCTACTTCGCTACGAAGTTTATCGATGGCTTCTTCGGCATTACGACGCCTCTTATCCCCCTCAAAAGCAAACGGTTTAGTTGCAAATCCGACTACTAATGCGCCATCTTCTTTGGCTAGTTTAGCTACTACATGTCCCGCTCCGCTACCGGTGCCACCACCGGCGCCTATGGTAACAAATACCATGTCGGCGCCATGGATAACTTTCTTAATATCGTCTGCCGATTCTTCAGCGGCTTTTTGACCTACTTTAGGATCGGAACCGGACCCAAGTCCTTTGGTCGTATCCTTGCCAATATGTACTTTTTTATCTGCCTTGGAATGATGCAAGGCTTGTGCATCGGTATTAATAGCAATGAACTCAACATTATCTACTCCAGCATCAACCATTCGATTAACTGCCGCACCGCCAGCACCACCAACACCTACTACTTTTATTTGAGCGAATGTTTCAATCTCGGGTTCAACAACCTGGGCCATATTTACTTCTCCCTGATGTAGATAATTTCTAATTCCAGTATACCTTGGTTAAGTCTTAGGTCAACAAAATTTGTATACGTTTAAAATATTGGCATTCTTGCCTGCAAAGTCTTATGAATTTTTGTTTGTTCAGCCAAATTCAGCAAAATTAAAAACGTACTATTTTTTTGTTCGTAAACTTAATTTACTTCTTAATGAAGCGTTTCAAAAAGCGTTGTGCAACTGCAATTGAGTCAACAATACCGGAAGATTGTGGCATTAGTGCATTAGGTAAAAGCAACATGTCTAGCATCATTAAACCGACAACTGTGCAGTAGGAAGTTCCTTCAACTGTATCGACTAGCCCACCCACATTTTGAATCTTGCCTACCCTTGCTGGCAACTGTAGCTTATCACGCGTAAACTCTGCTAATCCCGGCAAGGAGGCTGTACCGCCAGTTAAAACTACTCCGCCCGGCAGTTTGTGGGATCGCTTAATTTTTACCAGCTCTTTATCTACCAGCTCAAGCAGTTCTTCAATACGTGCTTCCGTAATCATGGCAATGTCGCCAAATTCAAAATTGTATGCTTGTTTATTTAATTTAACTGTTATATCACCCTTGTTCCTATGCTCATCAAGCAATGATGCATGTTCTAGTTTTACCTTTTCAGCCACATCAAGGTCAGTCTTTAGGCCAATAGCTAAATCATTAGTTAGGTTAATCCCGCCGGCTGGAATTACTGCCACGTGTTGAATTTCACCGTCTTCAACCACAATCATATTGGTCGTACCGGCGCCTATATCTAATACTAATGTCCCGGCCTCTTTTTGCTGTCTAGATAAGACAGCTTCTGCAGCAGCCAAACTTGAAACAGTATAATTGGCAGGTGTGACTTCAGCTTTTTCAAGTGCCTGAGCAAGATTACGTAAATTAGGCGTAGCACCGGTCACAATATGGGCATTAACTTCTAATCTTATGCCGTGCATACCTACCGGATCCTTAATGTTGGTCTGGCCGTCAAGCGAGTAGCTCTTAGCGAAGAACTGGACAATTTCACGGTTAGCCGGCAGCGATACAACAGTTGCGGCTTCCTCAACCCGCATACGATCATCAACTGATATTTCCCTATTAGCAGCACTAATAGCAATTACGCCCTTGGAATTAAAGCCTAGGACGTGCGAACCGTTAACATTAACTGTTGCCCGTTGAATTTGCTGTCCACTGATTCGCTCAGCTTCATTAACAGCTTGAATAATAGCTTCAGCCACGTCATCGACGTGTACTACCATTCCCTTACGCATTCCGCTGTTCTTAGCTGAGCCATGACCAATAATAGATAGCTTACCGGCTGCGCTTGGATCAATCATACCAACTACACACCTGACCTGGCTGGTGCCGATGTCTAATCCGACATAATAGTTACTTGGCGAATCACGCATTGTGGTAAGTATAACGCTAACAGTTTACCTTGAGCAAGGTGTAAGAAGATTAAACACTAGCCTTTTCTCAAAGTAAGCACTTCTGCACCGTCTTTAGTAATTAAGACTGTGTGCTCAAAGTGCGCACTTAAGGATCGGTCCCTAGTTTGAACTGTCCAGCCATCAGAATCTAAAACTACGGATTCACTACCAAGTGTCGCCATCGGTTCTATAGCGATAGTCATTCCCGCTTTAAGCCATGGCCCGGTATTTTCTCTGCCATAGTTAGGTATATTCGGATCTTCATGCAGTTCATGTCCCACGCCATGACCAACTAAATCACGTACGATTCCGTAGTCGTGCTTCTTTAAGACTTTTTCTATAGACGCAGCTATATCTCCGGTACGAACATTATCTTTAACAGCCGCGATACCTTCAGCGAGAGAAACTTCTGTGAATTTAACTAAATCAATTGCTTTTTGGTCTTTTGCCTTTCCGGCAATTACGGTTAGGGCACTATCAGTTATCATGCCGTTATATGTCACGCCAAAATCTAAACTGACTAAATCGCCGTTCTTAATAATGCGATTAGTTTTAGGGATACCGTGTACTACTTCGTCATTAAGAGATATACAGATTACATCAGGAAAGCCCTGGTAACCAAGAAAAGGCGCTCCTACACCATATGCTTTTAGCTCCCGCTCGGCAATAACCGCTAAATCTTTAGTAGATATTCCGGGAGCTACCATCTTTTCAAGCTTAGATAAGATTTCAGCCAGAATACGACCACTCTCACGCATAGCTAATATCTCGGTGGCTGTTTTAACCTTGGTAGTCATTTAAATTACCTTGAACCTCTTAACTTCTTGAGCCTTTATAAATGAAGGGCGCGAGTGACGTCATCATTGACTTCATCAACGGAACGCTCAGCATCAACATCAATTACTTCTATGTTTTGATCTTTAAACCAACTAAGCAAAGGCTTGGTAAGATTATTGTATTCTTTAAATCTCTCTTCAATAACATCATCTCTGTCGTCTAAGCGACCACGTGAATGTAACCGTTCTCTTACCGTCTCTTCATTTGCAGCTAAGTGAATTACGCCATATATCTTAAAGTTTTCGCGCTTGGCTTTTTTAACCAGCCATTCAGCTTGAGGAATTGTTCGTGGAAATCCGTCCAGCACACACAAGTCTTTATTAGGGATGCCACTTAGAACCTGATCAAGCAGATAGATTACTTCGTTATCATCTAAAAGCTCACCTGAAAGCATTCCCTTTCGTCGCTCACCTGTTATATACAAACGAATAACATCACCCATCGAAACTAAGTGCATGCCGTGTTTATCCGCCATAATCTTTCCCTGTGTGCCCTTTCCTGCACCAGGAAGCCCCATCAGTAAAATCATTTGCTTAGCTTCTCCTTGACCATCTTGGCAATTAGTGCCCCATCAGCCCGACCAGTAGTCTCTTCTCTAACCTTACCAATAACCTTTCCCATGCCGGATATATCCGTAACACCAAGCTCACTTATTACATTGCTTACAATATCAGCCAGCTCATCTTCGCTTAATTGCTTAGGTAGATAGGCTTCAATAATGGTTTTTTCTTTAAGCTCTTTTTCGGCTCGTTCACTTGATCCGCCCCTAGTGTATAGTTCAGCACTCTCGCTGCGTTTCTTGACCTCACTAGCCAACACGGCAATTTCTTCAGCCTCATCTAGTCCGGTTTCTTTCTTGCCTTTAGCAACTTTTACATATAAAAGAGCGCTTTTTAAGCCTCTTAGAGTATCTGTTTTAAGAGCATCACCGGCAAGGAGCGCGGCTTTTAAATCCTGCTCTATTTGCTTCTCCAGCATAGAACTTATTTCAGTCCTAACTTAGCCCGCTTAATCTTTAAGGCTTTCCGTTCTTGGCGAATGATTGCCTTAGCTCGGCGGTCCCGTTTGCTCATAGGTTTCTCAAAGTACTGACCTTGTTTAACATTAGCCAGTGAACCAGATTGCTGGACTTTGCGGTTAAACCGTCTGAGCATGTTTTCTAAAGACTCTTTAGAATCTTTTCTTGATACTTGAATCATACTTGAGCTAGTTTACCCTACCACACCTGTTCGACGCAATGCCTATTAAGATGTAAAAGATACTCTTAGTAAGTGTTGTTGTAGCTAAGGTTAATTGTACCCAGCTCCACATAGTCAGTGTTTATTGCACTCATTCTAATCCGTATGGTCATTGAGCTTCCTGGCGTGTACGTGCCCGTTAATGAGCCTAAACTCACGGTAGTCCATGTAGCAGTACCTAGAGCTGTGGTTTGGTAAGCTGTTCCATCAAGCGTGCCGTTAGTATCCCTAATGTCTACATTTAGAGCTGCAGTACCGTCTGAACTAAACCCGGTGATAGTTGGTGCAGCTGCCCAGCTGGTAAAGCCGGCTGGAATCGGAACTCTAACCACCACGTCATAGCACTGAGTAGTTGTTGTACTACCAGCCCATTTGTAGAAATTAAGGAAGGTTGAACCGCTGTTATATAGACCGCTGGTCATAGTGCCGCTGTTAGCCGTCGTACATGATGGGTCACTTGCGTAATCTAAGACTGCATTGGCATACTCAGGTGACAATATAATATGTTC
>JAJYJU010000015.1 GCA_021789195.1 bacterium
GACAACGAGGCCATGATGATGGATATAGACTTTATTGAAATGCTCGAATATGGCATGCCTCCAGCTTGTGGTCTTGGTTTTTCTGAACGAGTGTTCTGGTTATTGGAAGGGGTTAGTGCCAGAGAAGGTGTTCCTTTCCCCCAGATGCGCCACGAAGTTGATCCTAACAGCAGAGCTTTCTATCCAGAAGCCAACCTATAATCTAACTCCTATGCTTAGTTATGTTAGCGATGAAGTGTTTAAAGCTCTAACTCTTGAAGCACTAGATAGTTTGCCGGGTGAACACGCCAAACGAATTTCTAATGTAGCCATTATTTATGCTGACGAACCGGATGATGAGCAGCGAGAGAGGCTTAGGCTTAGGAATGATCAGACTCTATTCGGTCTATATGAAGGTGTACCATTGCCGTTTCGACAAGGCCAAACCAGGTTACTTCCGGATAAAATAACTCTTTTTAAATTGCCACTAGCTAGCGCCAGTGCAGACATAAATCAGTTCAAGGAAAATATTCGTCATACGCTTTGGCATGAGATAGGCCACTACTACGGACTTGATCACAAAAGGATACGCGAACTTGAAAACTGAGAATAAGCTTTGTTTAGAATATATATTTAATTGGCCTAAGTGAGTTAAGAAAGATATAGTTAGGCCAAGTATGATTGAAGCTCGCAACATAAGTAAAAGTTACGGCAAGAAAAATAACATAATGACGGCCGTTAACGGCATAAATTTAAAATTGCCAGACACAAAGACAATCGCCATAGTTGGAAAAAGTGGTTCGGGAAAATCTACGTTGCTACATTTAATTGGCGGTCTCGATAGACCAACTACTGGAGAAGTGATTATCTTAAAGCACAATTTAACTAAGCTTAATAAAAAGGAAATGGATAAATACCGAAGTCAGGATTTAGGCTTCGTGTTCCAGTCATTCTTTGTTGAGCCTAACCAGACTTGCTACCAAAACGTTGCTTTACCACTTGAGATTAATAAAGTGCCGGCAAGCCAAAGAAAACAGCGTATCCTAAACGCTTTAGCTCAAGTAGATTTAGTTGGCAAAGAGAAGAATAAAGCACGTACCTTATCCGGAGGAGAAAAACAGCGCTTGGCTATTGCGAGAGCCATAGTAACCGAGCCAAAGATAATCCTAGCTGACGAGCCGACCGGTAACTTAGATAGCGCTACGGGAGACAAAGTAATTGATCTGCTGTTTAATTTGCACAAAAGCAATGGCACTGCTCTGGTGATTGTGACGCATGATTTAGATATTGCTAAACGTTGCGATATACGGGTATACATTAAAGACGGTCAAGTCGACAAGCTGGAAGGGGCGGTAAAATGATCTGGCGAGACATATTACTTCGTAGTGCCCGTACTCTTAAGCAGGCCAAGGTAAGAACCTTGCTAACAGCCTTAGCTTTAGCGGTAGGTGGTTTTACGCTAACTGCCACCTTAGCGGCTGCTAACGGCGCCAGACTATACGGTTCAAAATTAGTCGATACCAATTTTGACCCAAGTTCACTAATTGTAAGTAAGAGCACAGACTTGCTAAGTCGCAATGGCAGTGATAAGCCTCAGCCTTATAGCACTGACTATACAGCGCTAGGGCGCAATACTTTAATTGAGGAATTAAGCCAGGCTGATCTTAATAAATTAGCACAATTTCCCGGCGTTGAATCGGTCTTCGAAGATTATTCAACTGCCGCCCTATATGTAACAGCTCAAGGCGGTGGAAAATATACAGGTACAACATCTGCATATGATTCTTACGTTACGCATCAGTTTTCCGCCGGTGGTGTAACTAATTCAAATTTGTCTAACAACCAGGTAGTTTTGCCAGATGACTATATTAGTCTGCTTGGATTTAAGAATGCTGAAGATGCAATTGGTAAAACAATAACAATTGCCTATAGACAGACGCTTGGCGGAATTGAAGAAAAACAGTTTAATGTCGTTGGAGTGCTAACTAGCCCATCGACTTTGATAAACCCGGGCAATATTGACACCACCTTACTTGTTAGTTCATCTGATGCGCGCGGCATATATAACTACGTAAATGCCGGCACAATTAACTATGACCGCTATTTAACAGCCACAGTAAGAGTTAAAAATGGCACTAACCCGACTAATCTAGCCACAACCGAAGCTGCCATTAAAAAAGCCGGTTATGGCGCCATGAGCGCTAAGGATCTTCAAGCTACAATTACCCAGATCGTAAACGTGTTGCAATACATTATCCTGGTGTTTGGATTAATCGCACTTATTGCATCTTTCTTTGGTGTAGTAAACACACAATACATAAGCGTGCTAGAGCGAACACGCGAGATTGGGCTCATGAAAGCTTTAGGTATGAGTAGCGGGGTGGTTAGCCGTTTGTTTGTTGTTGAGGCGGCTTGGATTGGTGTAATCGGTGCACTTATTGGCAGTGGCGTGGCTATAATTCTAGGTGTCTCTCTAAATCCGTGGATTTCATCAAAAATTGGCTTTGGTTCAAACCGACTATTAATCTTCCATCCAATTCAGGTACTTGGCTTAATAATCTTTCTGACATTGATTGCTACTATAGCTGGGTTATTACCAGCCCGAAAGGCAGCAAAGCTAGACCCGATTGAAGCCTTGCGAACCGAATAAACAAAGCATAAGCTTATTTATAACTAGAAAAAATGCGCGCAGTTATCTTTGATTTCGATGGAACCATTGCCGATAGCTTTACGGCAGTTATGGATATTGCATATCGAGTGACCAAAAATGAACAGCTCAAAGATATTAATAATGTCCTGGCAATTAAAGATAGTCACAAGGGGTTAAGAGAAGCCGTTAAGATATTAGACATTCCACGTTGGCGGGGTATATGGATGTTAAAAAAAGGCCGCAAAATAATGTCCAAAGATATTCTTAATGTACCCTTATTTGAAGGAATCGATGAGGCACTTGCGCGTTTAAGACGGGCTCAGTATGAGTTATTTATTGTGACCAGTAATAGCACTAAAAATGTTGAGAAGTTTTTATCTACAAAAGGCATTTTGTCGGAATTTAAGGCTATTTACGGTGGCGCCAGTCTGTTTAATAAACAGAGCTTAATAAAACGGTTGATTAAGGATAACAAGCTTAAGATATCATCAACGATGTATGTAGGAGATGAAGTTAGAGATATTGAGGCAGCAAAGCTTCTAAATATGCCAATAATTGCCGTGAGCTGGGGTTACAATACCGAACAGTTGCTATTGCAGCACAAGCCGACAATACTTGCCCGGACACCAAAACAATTGGCTGATGTAATTATTGGGTGGGATGATGAGTCGTAAGCCAAAGTTTACCTGCTACAATTAATTTAATGGCAAGTAGAAACCCGGCCTATTCTAAAGGTCAGACGGAGCCGTATAAAGTATCTCGCAGTAAGATCGAGCTGTTTATGCAGTGTCCGCGTTGTTTTTGGCTAGACGGCAGGCTAAAGATTTCCAGGCCATCCAGTCCGCCTTTTACTATAAATAAGGCTATTGACGAGCTGTTTAAGAAAGAGTTTGATTCCTATAGGGCAAAGGGCGAACCGCATCCTCTAATGGAGCAGTTTTCAATTAATGCCGTACCTATGCAGCACGACAGCCTAGATGTTTGGCGTCATAACTTTACCGGTGTTTCAGTCTTGCACAAGCCAACTAATCTATGGGTATTTGGCGCAATTGATGATTTATGGGTTGATGCTAACGGTCAAGCGATAGTTGTTGACTACAAAGCTACGGCTAAAGAGCAGGGTGTCTCAATTGATAGTGCCTGGCAGATTAGTTATAAGCGGCAGCTGGAAGTTTATCAGTGGCTACTTAGGCAAAATGGTCTGTCGGTGTCCGATACCGGCTATTTTGTTTACACTAATGCGGTAGTTGGTGCAGCTGGCTTTTACGATAAAGTCGATTTTGTAACTAAGTTAATCCCATATACCGGCAGTGATGCTTGGATAGAACCAACCTTAATTAAGATGAAAGAATGTCTCGAGAATGATAATATGCCTGCTGTAGGGAAGGCCGCTATGGGAGGAACGTGCGAGTTCTGCAATTATGCCAGAGCTAGAACTGAACTGACACTAGCGGCAATTAAACCAAAGGCTAAAAAGAAAGCTAAGAAATGATAGACATTAATTTTGTTAGAGATAATCCTGATCTCGTAGCCGAGCGATCGGCACAAAAAGGCATAACAGTCGATATTAATAAGCTACTAGAGGTAGATGCTAAGCGACGCGATCTAACCGCTCAGTCCGATGCTATACGCAAACAAAGGAATGAATTGGCTAAGGCTGGAGCTGGAAAGCAGCCAAGCGAAGATCAAAAGACGCAAGGCCAAAAACTTAAAGAGGATTTGAGCAATCTGGAAGATGCTTTAAAAGCCGTAGATAAAAACTATCTTGAACTACTTAAAATAGTACCAAATATGCCACTTGATGATGTGCCGGTTGGTAGTTCCGAAGCTGAGAATGTGGTCTATAAAACGGTTGGTGAGCTACCTAAATTTGACTTTAAACCACTACCACACCAGGTTATTGGCGAAAAACTGGATATTATAGACAAAGCCAGAGCCGCTAAAATTGCCGGTAGTCGATTCACCTATCTAAAAGGTGACATTGTTCGCTTGCAGTTTGCCATTATTAACTTTGTTATTAACGAGCTAACTAACAAGGAAATAATCAGCAAATTAATTAAAGAAAACGGATTAAATATTCCAGATCACCCATTTGTTCCGGTCTTGCCACCGGCACTGCTTAAAACTGCTCCGTATGTCGCTAGCGCCAGGCTTAATGCCGAAGAGATGACATATAAGGTAGAGCAGGATGATTTGTGGCTTAATGCCAGTGCCGAACATACCCTATGCACCATGTTAATGGATGAAGTACTGCCTTATGATCAGCTACCATTGCGCTTTGTTGGCTATTCAACCAGTTTTAGGCGCGAAGCCGGCAGTTACGGCCGTGATGTCGAAGGTATTATTCGCATGCACCAGTTCGATAAGCTGGAAATGGAAGTCTTTTCAACTAAGGAGGGTGGTTTAGACGAACACAAACTGTTAGTTGCTATCCAGGAGCACCTAGTAAGCAGCTTGGGTCTGCCTTACCAGGTAATAAATAAATGCACCTTTGACATTGGCAAGCCAAATGCTCGTGGCGTGGACATTAACACCTGGTTTCCATCTCAGGATACTTATAGGGAAACACATACGGCTGATTACATCACAGATTATCAGTCGCGTGATTTGAAGATTAGAACCAAAAATATAGAGGGCAAGCTGGAACTAGTCCATACTAATGACGCAACTGCCTTGGCCTTGGGACGGATACTAGCTGCCATCATAGAAAATAATCAAGACAATGAAGGACATTTTAAGATTCCAGAAGTTTTAGTGCCCTTAATGAACGGTCAGACCAAAATATAGTCTTAGACTAAGTAGTAAAATAGAAGTACATGCTTAGAAATAAGGTCGCATAGCTTAACAAGGGGGTAACAATGGTCCAAAATCTTGAATTGCATGGCGTTCATACCAACATAGATGACAAGCTGAGGAAGCACATAGAACACAAGATTGGGGGACTCGACAAATATGTATCTCTGTCAGCCCGGCGCAGTCTGCATATTGAGGTTTTTGCAAAACAAAGTAAGAAGCATACATCGGACCAGTTTGAATGTGAGCTGATAGCACATCTGCCAAAGACCACAATTCGTATTCATGAGCAAGCTTCTAGTATGCAAGCAGCCGTAGATGTCGTAGAATCTAAGATGAAACAGGCTCTAATTCGCTATAAGGATATGCATGGCAGCCCAAAGCGCTGGCGACATTTGCTCAAGCGTAACAAAGGTCAAGCCTAAAATAGCAGGACTTACTAACAATTAGAGGTACGACTTGGGTGAGGATAGGGTATAATTGGGAAAAGAAAATTACCATCTTAAGGTGTTGGAGTTAAATGCACGCTGTTTTTAAAAAAGTTCTAGGTGATCCGCAAAATAAAACCCTAAAGCGCTTGAATAAGCGGGTGGGTCAGATTAATGAGTTGGCAGACAAATACGCCAAGTTAAGCGATGCTAAATTGGCTCAACAGACAGATAAGCTTAAAGAACGCTTAGCTAAGGAGACACTTGATGACATTTTGCCGGACGCTTTTGCAGTTGTGCGTGAAGCAGCTACTAGGACACTAGGGCAACGTCATTACGACGTCCAGCTAGTTGGTGGAATGGTATTGCACGAAGGGCGTGTCGCTGAAATGAAAACTGGTGAAGGTAAGACACTTGTCGCCACTTTGCCAGCATATCTAAATGCTCTAAGCGGTAAGGGTGTTCATCTGGTGACAGTAAACGACTACTTGGCTCAGCGTGATGCTGGTTGGATGGCTCAGATTTATCATTTTCTAGGTATGAAGGTGGGCGTTATCATGCCAGATCATTCATTTATTTATGATCCAAGCTATGAGAATAAGAACCACGAGGATCCGCGTATGCGTAATTTGCGGGAAACCTCCCGCCAGGAAGCTTATGCAGCAGACATCACCTACGGCACAAACAATGAATATGGCTTTGACTATCTAAGAGACAATATGGTTAGGGAAGTGGACCAGCTACGACAGCGTGAATTAAACTTTGCTATTGTAGACGAAGTAGATTCAATCTTAATTGACGAGGCTAGAACCCCTCTTATTATTAGTGCTCCTAGTGTAACGAGTGGTACGGCGTATGCGCAGTTTGCCAAGATTGTTAAGCCGCTAAAGCTTGATGCAGACTACGAAACTGATGAAAAGCGCAAACAAGTTATCTTGACCGACAAAGGTGTAGATAAGCTGGAAAAAGCTCTAGGCATTTCTAACCTTTATGCTAGCGAGAACATTAGAACCATTTACCACTTGCAACAAGCCCTGAAGGCGCAAGCGCTGTTTAAGCGGGATAAGGACTACGTCGTCACTAAAGAAGGCGAAGTTGTAATTGTTGATGAGTTTACTGGACGACTATTGCCCGGGCGAAGATACAATGAAGGCTTACACCAAGCAATTGAAGCCAAAGAAGGCGTCGAGGTTCAGGAAGAATCAACTACTCTAGCTACGATTTCCTTCCAAAACTATTTCCGTTTATACGAAAAGCTGTCTGGTATGACCGGAACTGCTGTTACAGAAAGCGAAGAGTTCCACCAGATATATAAACTCGATGTTGTAGCTATTCCCTCGAATAAACCTATAAGCCGTACCGATCGTCCGGATAGGATTTACCACACCGAAGCTGGTAAGTTTAAGGCTATCGTTAAAGAAGTAGGAATGCTACACAGCAAAGGTCAGCCGGTACTGCTTGGTACAGCCTCAATTGAAAAGAACGAAGTGCTGAGTTCGCAATTACGTAAGGCTAAAATCCCGCACCAGATGCTTAATGCCAAGAATAACGAGCGAGAGGCAGGCATAATTGCTAAAGCCGGAGAAAAGGGTGCTGTTACTCTTGCTACTAACATTGCCGGTAGAGGTACAGACATTGTGCTTGGCAAAGACGTTGTGAAGCTTGGTGGACTGTTTGTGCTTGGTTCTGAGCGTCACGAATCACGTCGTATTGACAACCAGCTGCGTGGTCGTGCCGGACGACAAGGTGACCCGGGCGTAACCCAGTTCTTTGTAAGTACCGAAGATGATTTGATGCGCATATTTGGCGGTGAGCGAATTGGCGCAGTCATGAGCCGTCTAGGTGCAGGTGAGGATACGCCAATTGAGAATAAGATTATCTCGCGCTCACTAGAGAAAGCTCAAGAAAGAGTTGAAGGCTATAACTTTGATTTGAGAAAGAATGTTGTTCAATATGACGACGTCATGAACCGCCAAAGAAAAGCTGTCTACTCTATGAGGCGTGAGATTTTAAAGGCTGAAAACATTAAAAAGCGAATTAATACATCTATTGAGGAAGAAGTTAAAGCTATCGCATCTTCACCACATTTACTAGAAGAAAATTTTGATGAACTGGTTAAAGAAGTGTTTCCGTTTGATGAGCCCACGCTTGACCGCTTATTTGATTCCGAAGCAGATAAGTTTGAGCGTGTTTTGCTAAGCGAAGCCAGAGAGTTGTACGCAGCCAGGGAAAGTGCGTTCGGAGAAGAATTCATGCGCCGATTGGAGCGGGATGTGTACCTGCAAGTGTTAGACGATCAATGGATGCAACATCTCGAGGATATGGATCATTTGCGTGAGGGTATTCACTGGATGGGCGTCGGCCAGCAAGACCCGCTGGTTGAATACCGTCGCCAAGGCCAAATCCTGTTTGATACAATGCAGCAAAACCTAGTCCATTTAGTCGTTAGAACTGTATTTAGTACTTTCCCGGTTGATGTAGGCCAGCTTGATCAGCCGGTTGAAACAAGCTTGACACGTGCTGCAAGAGGTTCTATTGAGAACGCCGGCACTATTATTCATAACCAAGAAGAGTTTCATGAAGGTGATTTTTCGCAATCGTCTAACGCTAGTGACGCAAGTACAGGTGGTGGAAGTGATCCACTTAAGAACCGCTCAGGTTCTAAGAAAGTAACTACTACTTCTGACCGACGTAAAGCACATAAGAGTGAACGCAAGCGTAAAACCGCAGCTAAGAGAAGGAAGCATTAGCAAATAGCTAAAATATTATGAGGCATACCGTTTCTGAAATTACGCTCAGTAATGGGGGGAAGGGTTTGCTAATTCATGTCCCTAATGCATCAGTGATGACTTTTGATATTAACTTCCGAGCTGGTGAATTTTTAGTTAAGCCGGATAAATGGGAAGTACCGCACTTAATGGAGCATATTGTCTTATGCGCCAATGAACTAATCCCGAAGGCTATAGATTTCCAAGCCGAATTAGAGCGAAATGGGGCGTATTCGAACGCTAGTACCAGTGTCTATGACATTATTTATGAAGCTGAGTGCGCAGATTTTGAATGGGATAGAGTGCTAGATCTTTTAACAGTAGCTATCTCTAAACCGCTATTTCTAGAGGATGAGTTTAAGGCTGAGTTTGGCAATGTACAGGAAGAAATGGTGGCCAGGGCCAATAATCATTTTAGGAGCCTGAGCCTTGAGATGCGCAAGGAGCTGGGCTTATTAGTAAAAACAGACACAGAGCGCCTCAAGTTAATGCATAACGTGAGCGTAGAAGATGTCAAAGAGCATTACAGACATACGCATACTGCTAAAAACATGCGCTTTATTATTGCCGGTGACTTATCTCAAAAACGCCGCGAGCATATTCAGAATGTGCTTGAGTTAATAGATTTGCCCAAGAAAGGTCGCAGATATGCATTGCCGCGTGAGACACCCAAAAGGTTGAATAAAGCCACCTACATCGCCAATAAATCGGTTGAGAACCTCTATTTTTATATAGACACGTTTATGAATCGCCGACTAACCGATCCGGAGTCTGATGCTCTAAATCTGGTTAATACCATGCTGACTGATACGCTTTATTCTAAAATTCTAGGAACGGCTAGAGACAGGGGTCTAGTTTATGACATGAGCTCAGGGTTGTCCCATAACCGCGACACCAGCAATTGGTGGTTCGGTGCTCAAGTATCCAATAAGAATGCTCCAGCGCTTATGAATATCATCTATTCCGAGCTTAAAAAAGTTATGGACGGAATGATAGCCGATGAAGACATCGCTGCTGCCAAGCAATATTCACTAGGTCGGTTCCAACGCTCAGCTCAGACCGTCGGTGGTACAGCCAGTGGATATAGCGGTCGCTATTTCTTTGAAGAAATCATTAACGATTACTACAATATTCCGGCCAGGATAGAGGCGGTGGACAAGGAAACGATAGTAGATATAGTCAGACTAATGTTTAGCGAAAATCTTTGGGGTTTTGGTGTTTTAGGTAACTGTGGCAAACAGTTCAGTGAACAGCTCAGGGGTCAGATAGCGCCACTCTGGGAAACCTCATCAAAACCGCTATTATAAAGTTATGGAAAATGATACCCGCAAACTTGAAGCGGAAGTAAGAACGGCTGCTAATCAGCTTGGTTTAGACAAGCTTAAACAGCAATTGAGTAAGCTTGAGAGTCAATCTAGAGCTGAAAATTTTTGGCAGGATAGCTCTAATGCTCAATCTGTTATGCAGAATATATCAAGGATAAATAAGCGGATTGAGCCATGGGAAGAGCTTATTAGCACACTTAAAGAGCTAGTTGAACTGGGTGAACTAAATGATCCTAAACTCGAAGCAGAGCTAAACATAGGGCTAGACAAAGCAGTTGAAAAATTTAACCAACTTAAACTGGATTTGCATTTCAGCGGGCAGTTTGATGACCACGGAGCTTTGCTTAGCGTTTTTGCCGGCGCCGGGGGAACTGATGCTCAAGACTGGACACAAATGTTATTCAGAATGTATAGCCGTTTTTGCGAACAAATGGGGTGGTCTATAAGGGTTATTGACGAATCAGCTGGCGAGGAAGCCGGCTTAAAGAGCGTTGAGATTGAAGTATCTGGAGACGACTTTATTTTCGGGAAACTTAAAGGCGAGGGAGGTGTGCATAGATTAGTGCGTCTTAGTCCGTTTAATGCCGATCACCTGCGACAAACCAGTTTTGCTAAGGTTGAGGTTGCGCCGCGAATTGATTCACCCTCAGAGGTTGAGTTAGATGAAAAAGATCTTAAAATTGATGTCTATAGAAGCGGCGGGCATGGTGGCCAGAGTGTTAATACGACCGATTCGGCTGTGCGAATAACACATTTACCAACCGGTATTAGTGTGGCAATTCAAAATGAGCGTTCGCAGTTAAAAAATAAAGAAACTGCCATGACTATACTGCGTTCCAGGTTAGCTAACCTGCAGTTAGAGCAACACGTACAGACACTTAGCGAATTGAAAGGTCCTAATCAGTCTGCTGAATGGGGTAATCAGATTAGGAGCTATGTTTTGCATCCATATAAACAGGTTAAAGATTTGCGTTCAAAGTATGAGACCAGCGATGTTGATAGAGTACTTGACGGCAATCTAACACCTTTAATCGAAGCCTATTTAAACAATAAATAAGCATTTTAACAGCGTGTTGCGTGGTATAATTTAAGCCAAATGATACTACTAGATAGGGTGAGTAAAACGTATTCAAAAGGTGGCAAACCGTCTTTAGATCGAATAAGCCTACATGTCGATCCGAATGAGTTTGTTATTTTAGTTGGTGCTAGTGGCGCTGGTAAAACTACGCTTATGCGTTTATTAACCAGAGAAGAGCGCCAGACTTCCGGCAAAATTATTATTGGCGGCATTGACTTTGACAAGTTAAAAGACAAAGAAATACCTCTTCTAAGACGTAAAATAGGGGTGGTTTTCCAAGACTTTAAGCTACTACCAAATAAGACAATTTTTGAGAACGTATCGTTTGCGCTTGAAATGGTCGGCATGAGCAGTCATGAAATAAGAAATACCGTGCCTAAAGTTCTGGATATAGTCAATTTAAAAGGCAAAGAAAACAGTATGCCGATGGAGCTGTCCGGTGGCGAACGTCAGCGTGTGGCTATTGCTAGAGCAATTGTGCGCCAGCCTAAAATCTTAATTGCTGACGAGCCGACTGGGAACTTAGATCCCAAACACGCCTGGGATGTTATTAAAATACTTGAGAAGATTAACAGATACGGTACTACAGTTCTTCTAACTACTCATAATCAGGAAATAGTAAATCGGTTAAAACGCCGGGTAGTTACCATAAAAGACGGCAAGATCTTAAGTGACCGAGCAAATGCGAGTTATAAGATATGAGGCAAATGAGAGGGTAGAGTAAGCGGCTTTGAGCGGCAAAAGACAGTTAATTACATTACGGCGTATTGTTAAAAACGGATTGGTTAATTTTATCCGTAATTTATCTTTAGCAATTGCGGCCGTGGCAATTATGGTAGTAACTCTAACTATTGTTCTATTTTCAGTAGTTATTAATGACACTTTCAATCACACTATCAACCAGATTACGAGCAAAATAGATGTGTCAGTTTATCTAAATGATAATGTTACAAAAGCGCAAGGCGAAAAACTGGTCAGCGAATTAAAACAGTTACCAGCCGTAGCTAGTGTTAGCTACTTATCCAAGGATCAGGTTTTAAAGAATTATTTGCAACAAAACGCCTCTAATAAACAGCTAATTTTGGCAGTTCAAGAAGCCGGGAACCCACTTCCAGCAACCATAATTATTAAACCAGCCAACCTGAACAACCTTAGTCAGATTAAATCGTTTCTAAGTAAACCTAGCGTAACCGCCCTTCAGTCGGATCCACCAAGCTACAGCGGACAGCAAAAAGAGGCAATTGATCGAATTACACATGCAACTAACTTATTACAGCGAATTGGCTTTTTCGCCGTCATAATTTTTGCGGTAGTCAGCGTACTAATCATATTTAATACGATTCAAATGGCTATATTTAACCGGCGGGACGAGATTCATATCATGCGTTTACTAGGTGCTGGCACTGGATATATTCGGGGACCATTCATTGTTGAAAGTATAACTTACGGTATGCTTGCGGCCTTAATATCCATCTTAATTATTAACAGTGCCTTTCAGGCTAGTAGCAGCACTTTGCAAGCTAGTAGCCTTGGACTGCTGGATATTGGCTATGCAAGCCACTTTTTCACCAGCCACTTCTGGTTCTTATTGCTTATGCAGCTAGGGCTTGGTATTGTAATAGGTGCCGTTTCATCAATGATAGCGACCAGACGGTATCTAAAATTTAAAACCAGATAATTAAATAAAAGCGTTCTTCGCGAAAATCGAAATAAGACTAAATATGGCCTCTTAAGGACCAAATAGCTTGAAGCTTTGGTCTAATAGGCTAGCTAGTATAAATAAGAGAGGGTAAAGCTTTGACAAAATATGTTAAAATAAGGCTGTTAAGAAAAAATAAAAACAACCGAATGTTCTTTCAACAGCCTCACTTTATTAAAAGTCGTAACGGACTGCGAATCACTGCGGTCGGGCTAAGTATTTTAGCTCTAGTTCTAGCTGCCATTCCAATTGTGAAAGCGGATACTTACCAAAATCAGATTAACGCACTTAGCAATGCCAATTCTAATGCAGAGTCATCTATAAATAGCTTACAAATCCAGGCTGGGAGTTACCAACAAACTATTGCTAACTATCAGTCTCAAATTAATGCCATACAAAACAGCATTTATATTAATCAGGCAAAACTTGCTACAGATCAGCAAGAAATTGCTGCCGATAACGCTAAAATCGCACTTAATAAGAGCTATTTAGCGAGCGACTTAAAGACAATGTACATTCAGGGTTCTATGTCTACTATAGAAGAGTTGGCAACGAGTCAGAGTTTAAGCAGTTTTGTTAATAAACAGGAAGATGATATAAAGATTCAAAATAGCCTAAATAGCTTACTTGCTTCTATTAATGCTCTCCAACAACAAACTGTAGCCAACGAAACTCAAATTACTTTGTTAATGAAGCTAGAGCAGTCACAGAGTGATCAAATAGCTTCTGATCAAAGCCAAGTTAATCAATTATTAGCTATGAATCAGCAACAGCAAAATAGTTATAACGCTCAAATTGCATCCAATAACAGTCAGATTGCTACGCTTGTAGCGGAACAGATTGCTGCAAATAGAAAATTAGTTGGCACAGGCAAGGTAGATTACAGCGGTACATGTGGCGGTACGTATCCGGCGACTGCCCAAGGGCCTTATGGTCCCTGGGGTTGTAACTATGCGCACTCCAGCGACTACGTACCAGGCTGTACTTATCAGGATAGCTGGGGAATGTGTAACAGAGAGTGTGTAAGTTACACTGCATGGATGGTATATAAGAATTACGGAATAGATGTTACAGGCTTCGGCAATGCGAACCAATGGCCTGCTCGTGCCGAGTCGATTGGTTTTCCTGTCAGTGCAACTCCAAAGGTTGGAACTGTCGCTATATATATGGGCGGAAACGGCGACCCTTATGGTCATGCTATGTGGGTCAAAAGTATTAACAGTGACGGTACTATTACAGTCGATCAGTACAACCTATATTATGATGGAGTATTCTACGAAACCACCATCAACCCAACAGGATTATTGTATATATATTTCGGCGGTTAATTATCTGTAAAACCTTAAGTGAAATTAAAGCCTCTACCTTTAGGCTAATGCTTGTCATACAATAGTAAAGTAATAAAAGAGTCGCTTTAGTGTACTCTTTTCTAAAAGAGGTATTAAGTAAAGTTAAGTTAAAAGTGCCAAGGAGAGACATGATTAAAGCCTTCAATATAAAACAACTTACACCAAAGAGTAAACGCATAGCCGTTTTATCTGGTTTAGTGTTAATTATTATTGGTGTTTATTTCCTGGGGTTGAATGTCGGCAACGGAAATATTAGCTTAAGTAGCTATGGCTTAAACAAATCATTACCAGGAAATTTAAACTACTCATTGGTGAATCAGGAATACAGAGCATTAATAGACAACTACGACGGAACTTTAACGACAAAACAACTACTTAATGGCATTATGCATGGCCTAGCAAACGCACCCGGCGATCCATATACTGAGTACTTTAGCGCTCAAGAGGCGAATCAGTTTAATAACGAGCTTAATAACTCGTTCAGCGGGATTGGTGCTGAGCTTAGTGCTAACTCTCAAAATCAAATAATTGTTATTGCTCCACTCAAAGGATACCCGGCAGCTGAGGCCGGACTTAAATCAAATGACGTCATACTTGATATAAACGGACAGTCGACCTTAAATATGAGTGTAGAAACTGCAGTCAATAAGATACGTGGTAAGTCTGGCACTACGGTTACCTTAACGGTAGACCGAAATGGTCAACAACTAAGCATAAATATTAAAAGAGCTAACATAACAGTGCCAAGTGTTAGTTATAAGATAATTAATGGCAATATTGGCTATATTTCAATTATTACCTTCGCTAATGATACTCCAAGTTTAATTCAAAAAGCTGCTAGCTCAATGGTCAGTAACCATGTTAAAGGCATCATATTAGATCTTAGAGACAACCCTGGTGGATTAGTTACCTCGGCCGTAGCTACTGCTAGCGAATGGCTGAAACCCGGCCAAGAAATTATGCAGGAGAAGCGCGGCAGTACTGTATTAGATACTTACAACGCCACTGGTGGTGACGTCTTACATGGTATACCAACCGTAGTTTTAGTAAATGGGGGTTCGGCATCGGCAAGCGAGATAACAGCAGGCGCACTACACGATAATAATGACGCTTATATTATCGGTACTCAAACATTCGGCAAAGGAGTTGTGCAGCAATTACTTAACTTAGCGGATGGTGGCATGTTGAAAGTAACCGTAGCGGCTTGGTATCGTCCAAATGGCCAAGACATTAATCATCATGGCATAACGCCCGATGAGATTGTCAATCAACCGTCTAACTCTAGTAATGACGCTCAATTAACTGCTGCAGAACAGTACTTAAATACAAAATAAATAGACTTACTCTTGTAACAGGGAAAGTAGATGTGCTAACATCTGGAGTATTAAGAGGTAGGATGGTGGCTCGCAACCAAACCAAGTACATATTTGTTACTGGTGGAGTGCTTTCCGGATTAGGAAAGGGTATAACGGCCGCTTCAATCGGAAACCTCTTACGCTCTCGCGGATTGAGCGTAAATCTCCAAAAGTGTGATCCGTATCTGAATGTTGATGCCGGACTTTTAAATCCGCGTGAACACGGTGAATGCTTTGTAACTAAAGACGGGGCTGAGACAGACTTAGACTTGGGTCATTATGAGCGCTTTACCGACGTTGAAATGGCTAACAGTAGTTCATTAATGGCTGGAAGAGTATTAGCTAAGGTTATTGCTGATGAACGGGCCGGTAAATATGATGGTGACGATGTGCAGATTATTCCGCATTTAACCTCTGCAATTCAAGATTACTTTGAAGAAGCGGGCAAGGGTTATGACGTGCATATTGTTGAGATTGGCGGAACGGTAGGCGATTATGAATCGTTAAGTTTTATTGAGGCTATTAGGGAATTTGCTGTGCGAGTTGGCAGAGAAAACTGTCTTTATACGCACGTAGTATATATGCCGTATTTAAGCGCATCTCAAGAGACAAAGACTAAACCGGCGCAAAACTCAGTACGTGAACTAAGAGGACTGGGCATAACCCCAGATATTTTAGTTGGTCGAAGCGAGCATAAAGCAAACGGATCGGTAAAGCGTAAATTAAGCCTATTCTCTGGTGTTAGTGAAGAGGCTATTGTACTACTGCCTAATGCCGATAATATTTACGAAGTTCCTTTGACACTTGAAAATAGTGGAATCAGCGATGTCATTGTAAAGAAATTATCTTTAGTAAAGTCTAAACCGGGGCAGCTAAATGAGTGGCAATCAATGGTTAAGCGAGCTAAGAAGAATTACGACCGAAGCGTAACAGTCGGTTTAATTGCAAAGTATCTGGATAATAGCGACACTTATATGTCAGTTGTAGAGGCTGCTAAATCGGCTGCCTGGTGGAATAATACTAACTTAAATTTTGTTTGGATTGATGCCGTAAAACTAGGTAAGGAAAAGAATCCTAAAGCTGTACTGGCCAAATGTGATGCAATTATTGTCCCCGGTGGATTTGGGTCACGTGGCGTAGACGGTAAGATATTTGCCGCCGAGTATGCGTTAAACAATAATTTGCCCTACCTAGGCTTGTGCTACGGCCTTCACATGGGAGTTATTGCCGCAGCGCGTATTCATGGACTAAAAGAAGCTAATACCACAGAAGTAGACCCCAAAACGCCGTATCCTGTAATCGACACAATGAAAGATCAAAAGGGCAAAGAAAATACTGGTGGCACTATGCGACTAGGTAATTATGAGTGTGAACTTAATAAGGGAAGTAAAGTAGCAAAGTTATATAAGCAAACTACTATTGTTGAGCGGCATCGTCACCGCTGGGAATGCAACCCTAAATATGTGCCGGAGTACGAATCGTGGGGAATACGGTCCGTAGGCTTTAATCCAGGCACGGGTCTAGTTGAAGTTATTGAGGGAACTAAACACCCGTATTTTGTCGCCAGTCAGTTCCATCCGGAATTTAAATCTCGACCCATCCGGCCCCATCCGTTATTTGATGGATTAATTAAAGCTGCCTTGCAAAAAGGCGTAAGATAAGATAACTTAAGCAATATGGACCAAACAAAAGGGAAAGATCACAAACGCATTTTATTGGTCGAAGATGATGACGGCCTAGCCAACGTATACACAACTCGTTTACAGGCAGAGGGTTTTGATGTTCGACGAGTTGCTGACGGCGAAGACGCGCTTGCCTCAGCCCTTAGTTATCACCCAGATTTAGTCTTGCTTGATGTCATGATGCCTAAAGTCAGTGGCTTTGATGTTCTTGACATACTTAGGAACACACCCGAAACAGCCAATTTACGCATTATTATGCTAACAGCTCTAAGCCAAGACAGCGATAAGCAACGCGCCGAAAGTCTTGGTGTAGACGACTATTTAGTAAAATCTCAAGTTGTTATTGCTGACGTTATAGAACGAATTAGATTTCACTTAAATTCTAACTAACACTAACTTCGGTACGTCTAACAGATTTACCAGAGAACAAACGGACTTTGCGGGTCTTAAATCCTACAATCCCGTCTTTAGCTGCATGAATAGTATAATTGCGACTCATTTTGGTTCCTGGGCCGGGTCGTTTGGTCATTCCGACTTGGCGGACAATAACTTGGCCTACTTTAACACTTTCACCGCCATATAGCTTAACGCCTAGTCTTTGACCAGGAGAATCATGAACGTTTTTGGCTGTGCCGCCGGCTTTAACGTGACTCATAATTTATAACTTATTTATCCTTATTGCT
>JAJYJU010000043.1 GCA_021789195.1 bacterium
CGCAGAAGTATTTAAGTTAGATTACTTCGGCAAACAAGCTACCTTGGCGCAAAGCCCGCAGCTATATAAGCAGGTGATGGTTGGAGTGTTTGAGCGGGTGTTTGAAATTGGTCCGGCCTTTAGAGCAGAACCAAGCGCTACGACCCGTCACGTATCCGAGGTTACCATGCTGGATATTGAGATGGCCTTTATTAAGGATCATGAAGAAGTGTTAGATATGCTGCAGGATTTGGTTAATTTTGTAATCAGTAAGATCTGGGCCGAAAAGAGCGATGACTTAAATCAGCTTCATGCTACCCAACCTGTGCTTAAACCTAAATTCCCTCGCTACAGCATGAAGCAGATACATGAAATGTATGGCAAGGCTAACAACCAAGACATGAGCGGTGAGATTGACCTAACCCCGGATGAAGAACGCTGGATATGTGAATACGCTAAAGAGCATGACGGATGCGAAGCTGTCTTTGCGACTGATTTGCCCCGCGCTAAGATGAAGTTTTACCACATGGCTAAAGACGAGCAATCAGCCCAGAGTGCGGATCTGTTGTTTCGTGGATTAGAGCTTGCTACCGTACCCGTAAGAGAACATCGTTATGAACAGCTCATTAAGCAGATGCAAGAAGCTGGCATAGGGGTTGATGACCCGGCCTATAAATTCTATCTGCAGGCATTTAAACATGGCTTACCTATGCACGGTGGCTGTGGTTTTGGAATCGATCGCTTAGTTGAAAAGGTAATTGGCCTAAGTAACATCAAAGAGGCCATATTATTCCCGAGAGACATTAATCGTTTAACGCCCTAGTGCTTACGCTTTTAGTAATACTTGCTAAACTATAGTTATGGATCCGGAGCGTTATAGAGGGTTTTCTACGCCTGAGCTAAAGCCCAAGGATGATTTCAATGTGCTTCCACCACCTCCACCGCATAATTATTCAAACAAATCGAAAAGTAGTAAAAAAAAGTTAGGGTACCTTATTTTTGCATTGGTTGTTGTCCTAGGTATTGGTTTAACACTTTATTTAACTCATCACGCAAAAGCTAAAAAGACTAACACTAATTCTTCCGCACCCAACTCGTCTGTTAGTACTACTACAAGTACGCCTAAAACGCCTCAAATTGCCTCAACCAGCTACACATCTACTACATATAACGCCAGTTTTTCTTATCCTAGCACCTGGGCTGTGACAGATAACGGAACCGGTCCATTGACTGTTACATCAACCCCGATGCAGCTGGAATCGAGCAGTGGCACAAACGTTCTGGGGCAGATTGTACTTACACTGGTCAGTAAAGGAAATCTTCCCAAGAGCTTCGGCACTCAGGCTGTGGCTGTATTAGACTCCCAAAAGATTACATACAGCGCTCCATCAACGACTCAAGCAGCCGCAAGCTATATAAGCTTTGCGCAATATTCTACGACTGTGACGCCTGGAGGATTGGACGCCATTTATTTAAGCGGTAACTTCGGTTACTTAAAGAACCAGACCATTCCGGCAACCGATCTTAATACGGTAGATCCGCTGGTTTACGTTTCGTTTAACGCTTGTGCCAGCAGTCAGTGCCCTATAAGTACTCTTAAGCCTCTGACTATCTCATCAGCTGCTTGGAGCGACAATAACTTCTCAGCCCCAATCCTGTTAATCTTTAGATCATTTAGCTTTGATTAATCTAACTTAAGCCTGGATAATAGGGTGGAATAATACTTTTATGGCCAAGAAAAAAGATAACAAAACAAACGCAGAAAGCACTAGTGACGATATAAAACTAGTGGCTAAGGTTGATGAAATGATGGCGACAAAGAATCAGGACATGACGCCGGACTATGAACAGGCCATTAAGTCTAGCGATGCTGAATCTGAACCAAGTAATGAAGAAGAGGCAACAACCGAAACTAAGACTGAAGTCCAGCCGGAAGAGATAAAGGCTGAAGATATGCCGCCGCTAGATATATTTGCCGATGTACCGGGTGCTCCACCGCTAGAAGATAAGGAAATTGAAGCAGTTGAGATTAAGCCTAAGAAACCTAAATCCAACAAGAAGGCTACCAAAATATCGATTAAGGAACACGATAATGAACCTGAAAGCGAAGATGAAGCGGAAACAGGCACAGAAGACAAAGCTGAAGTAGAACCTGAAGAGGAAGAAGAAAAAGTAGAACCTGTTAAAAAGCGTCCGCCGGCTTATGACGACTCGGTTATATCTAAGGCAATTGACGACATTGTGGCGCATGAAGGCGATGTTGCACTTATGGTTCAGGACCAGCAACAGGCAAGTTCGGAAGGAGTGGCTCCAACCCACTCGGTTAAGCGTACCCATCACATTTTCTGGACTTTTGTTGCATTAGTCTGTCTGGTAGCAGTGGCAATGACGATCTTTATTATTAATCCTTCTGTAGTTCGTAATCCATTGCATAGCTTGCACTGGAACTCAATTAAAAAGCACCTTTAAGATATATAATAGGAATTAATCATGGACCAAGAACCAAAACCGGCTCCGCCACTTAACCAACCACCTGCTCCCCAGACTGCGGTAGATGATGTCAGACCACCACTTAAGACGCCTCCGGCTATAGAAAAGCCAGTTAATAAAGAAGTCGCGACTGAAGCACCTGCTCCAAAGCCAGTTAAGCCTTCGTCGCCTAAGAAACCGACTTCAGCTACCGCAGTAACAATCACAGTTGTTATCTTGATCGTTTTAATTGTTCTTGTTGTGTTTGCCTATTTTAAAGGCAAGTAATCTACACAAAGTAGACTTCTCTTATCCAGTCATCAAGACTTCCGCCACCGCCTCCGGCTATGGCAATTACTAAATCTCCTTTAGCTAAATGGGCATCAATCGTACGTTTTAAGCCATCGCCTTTTTCAGCCGGTACGGCTATTGTCGGGTCACTTAAGTGAGATATTAGCTCAGAGGGCGGTAAGATACGGCTATTTGGATCTTCGCGTGCCAGATAGCTAGGTAACCAGTAAACTTGGCTGACGCCAGAAAAACAGTCCTTATAGTCGTTTAGCATGTAGTGCTGGCGGCGATCAGTCAGCGGTTCATACACCACTACTAGGTTTTGTCCTTTTTTAGCCATATCGCTTGCTACGCTAATTGCTGCTCGTATTTTCTCAGGCGTATGGGCATAGTCGCTATATAGATTTTCTACTATTTGCTCCATTCGCCTGGATAAGCCTGGGAATAAATTAACGCTTTCAACAAGCTGATCGATTGGTACCGAACTAATTTTAAGTAGCGCCTGCACGGCCAACCAGCCGTCTAGACGGTTATATAAGCCATTTAGCTTAATATCTGCCATTTGAGGAGTTCTAGGGTCCTGCACGGCTATATTATCGTCGTTAGTAATATCCAGATACTTAGCATCATCTTGCCAGATTAGTGTTTGCTGG
>JAJYJU010000016.1 GCA_021789195.1 bacterium
GACATTAGTCAACTAATTTATATAGAATGGGTAGACTTTATGTATTAGAAACTAAACAATCAGCTAACATCATACTTTTAACATAGCCTGGGCTATAACCTCTGGTTTCTCTATCATAACCGTGCTTATAGATAACATCTATTCTCTAATTTAGGCTCAACCTCATATTATTAATAAGACTTCTCATTATTCTCCTACCTAGTTCTATAGTTCTATTAGCAAGTTTACTAGTAGTAAAATTTTTTACTTCTGATAACAGATTTATTTCCCTATTGGATAGCCTCAGTTATTCTGCTAAAGTTTAAATAGGTATAAGTGAGTCTATGGATGAGATAAAAACTGGTAACTTTAAACCAAAGTTTTCCTTCAAAATTATAAGAAGAAAAACATTGATTTACATAGCTATATTGGCAGTTATAGTAATAGCTGTATTAACACTAGTTTTAGTCAGCAATAAATCAAAGAATCAAACAGCGGTCTGCAGTCAAGAATCTAACCTGCCACTAATGAATAGAGCAGCAGAAGCTATAAATAGCACTAGTTTTATATCACTCTCAGATATTGCAAAATCGGTATCAAATCTTCCGAATTACCAAAACGACCCTAACTGTTTATATGTAATGTTTAGGTCAGACCTTCAATCAGGAGACACAAGTAAGGCACAAACCTATCTAGCTACTTTAGAAAAGATTGATCCAAGCAATGATTACCTATCATTTTTTAATAAACCAACTATTCAGAGTATGAAACTATCGCTAAATAATACCGAGGCTGCTATAAACAATGCGGCAAATAGCACAATATATTTAAGTAACCCAAAATATGTTAAAAAGTAAACACATAACTTCTAGAGTCAAGTTACTTTTTGGTTTTTTTGCACTTCTTGCTATTGTTTTTGTTTTCTTGCCAATTGGCAAAACCGACGCACTATATACTACATCTCAATTAACAGGTCAGATGCCATTTGGAGTACTGCAAAATTTCTATGCATATAATTATAACGTTAATGGTAACTCAACTTGTTATTTGCCAGTAAATGCTCAAAATCCAGCAGTTACTCAATGGATGGCACAAAGAACGAGTCCCTACACTGATGTGAACGGCACTGTAATTAATGTACCAGCAGGTACTACAACTATGAATTTTGCTCTTTGGCATGCTTTATTTTTCTGTCGTGTGAACTATGATAATCCTAGCGAAGAAATAATTAGCCCCGCCGACAATACCCCGTTCTACCCAGCACCAGATGCTACCTTAAGCAGTAATGCACTAACGGGGTACTGGTCTTATATACGATTCAATCCAACTGTTCCTATTTTAAGTGTAAATGCACCTGCGGGCTACAACGCTACACTAAGTAATATACCTGTAGGTACGACAACATCTATAGGACTAAATTCTAGCGAACCAGACAGATATTTCTTCAGGCCTAATTATTTCAACGTAAACTTTACTGAACCATCAACTACTACGACTGTTGCCAAGGTGGTCGTGAAGATATCACTGACAGTTGCAAACGTTCAGAAATGGTCAAGTAGTCCGTCATATTTTTGCACTTCAGGTGGAGGGGCAATGAGCTCATTAACTGCTGCAGAAAATAACTGCCCGACTATTACTCAAAGCTTTACGATAACATTTGATCTTCAACCAAATTCAGTACTTTGCAGATCTAATTGTTCATCAGCTAACCCTTGTAACACAATTCAATCGTCTTATCCTCAGAGTGTAAATCTTCCTAATACATCTAACTTGCCTTCAGGTACCGTTGGTTCACTCCCGGCTGCGACCGGTTCTTCCCCAAGCAGTGTAGTTGTTGCGTCACCGGAAGACAGTTTTATTATTAATAGTGCTAATGATCAGTGGGGAACGCCAATTACCTGGTCGCCATCCGGGTATAGCCCTAACCCGTTTACGCTAAATAATTACCAGTACGCATTACTATATCCGTATGATAGTCATACAACCACTATAGGATATACTCAACAATTCTCTGAGCAGACGTATGTACTAAACAGCTCAACCAGTACATATTGCAGTCCTTATGGTACTCCTAATACCTGTCTTTATACGTATGATTCAGTTACAAAAGCTGTAGGATGCAACATTGTTACAGACCCCAACTGTTATTTCGGATACGGAACACTAGAAACGTACACCACTTATTACTATTCGCCCCAAGGTTCCCCTAGCTCTGGCACTGCCCCAGGAACAAGCACTGCTACATTTGCTGAGTTATGTCCACGCAATTTTGAGGTTCAACAGCCCCCCGCAACAGATGTTACCGGCGTACATCTTTATGCCAGCTCTAGTACGCCAGATCAGCCGAATTCTTTTTCAGTCAACACACAGACTACTGTTAATTTCTCTCTACAAGCCTGGTCACAGAATATCCATAATCCATTCAAAGTCCAGGTTCAATATTCGGGTGATTATTATATTGAAGACACTAACGGGAATGGTCAGACACTAATATCAAGTCCAGATAATACTACAATTAATTTTAGTAGTCCCAATACAGGTGGTACTACACAAAACCTATATAGATCGTTTAGTATATCAAGTTCAAATCTTTCGGTAGGTGATCAAATATGTGCTGAATTTACCATTAGTCCACAGTCCGGAGAGATTGACGAAAATGGTAATATTAGTAACTCAGGTGGATCTGTTTCCTCAAGTCCTATACCAGGTACCTCAAACTGCAGTAATCCAATGTCAAATTACCCATATAGTAGGTCTTATGGTAATGATGTTATATCAGGCGTAACTTTTAGTAATGCTCCGTCAGGAACATGCAATACATCGGCGCAAGTTATTGCTAGTATTACTCCGAGCAATGGAGCTCAACCAATTGGATCCGGAAATCAATTTGCAGTACTTTCATTGGGTCAGATTCAGTATTACGCCAGTGCTTTGCTCAGAAATATAGCCCCAACCTCAAGTGCCGGATTATCCTTTGCAAACACCATTGGTACAGCATATGGTGGCAACTTTAGCTCTTCGTGTCAGTCAATGTATAACTACTATCTAAACCGAAATCAACAACCTTCTACTAACTACACAGAACAATCCGGATATAATTACGGTGTTACAAACAATTCTGGACCAGTGCAAATACAGTTAAGTGGCGGGAGCAATAATTATTTGAATCTGTTTGCAAACTATCCTAGTAACAGTACTAAAATAAATGGTGAGCATGTGATTTATGTAAATGGAAACGTTTATATACCAAATGATATAACTTATGATTCATCGAGCATCTCATATAATTCAAGTACTGGCACCGTAACAGGCGCTCCTAATTTATATGTAATCGCCAGTGGAAATATATATATAGGACCGGGAGTTCAAAAACTTGATGGCACGTACATAGCTGAGAATCAGTGCGACTGGACTACTGGAGTAAACTGTAGTCCAGAAAGTGGTACAGGGGGCATTATTAATACTTGCGCAGATCCATCAGGAGTGCCTAACCCAATCACCGCATCTGACGCTTTCTCTACGAACGATTTATTTTCGCAGTGCACTACACAGTTAACAGTTAGGGGCTCTTTAATTGGGCATGAAGTTAAGTTAGAAAGAACTTATGCCTCAATGAGAAACTCCCAACAAGGCGAAAACCCAATTCATAGCGGCGGATCTCATAACTGTTCAGCGGGTAACGGCAATACAGCCAATAATCCAGCGGCTACTCAGGACTGCTCGGCAATAATATTTAATTTCGACCCTGTAAATTATTTAGGAAATCCTAACTTTGGTACGGGAGGTGGTAAATTTGATTCAGTATTAAGCTTACCACCTGTATTATAGATATAGGTATAAATAATTATAAGGTGGGGTATGATAAGACAACAAAAATCAAGACTATCCTATGCTCCGTTTACAGATAATGCTTATGATATAATCGGGGCTAAATGAGCTTATTTAACGGAAAAATTAGTGACTTCTTTGGGCTAGATATAGGCACCATTGGCATAAGGTTGGTAAAAGTAGCCAATCCGTCCAATACTCTACAGACATATGCTTATATGCCTGTAGATTCCAAAATTTCTATGAGTGACTCCAAAGCCGATCAACAACAACTAGCTCAATCCATTAAATCTCTTGTAGCAAAATCAGGTATTAAAACTAAGAATGTTGCCGTAGGATTGCCCTCCCAGCACGTTTTCACGGCTGTTGTGGATATAGAGCGTCTAAATAAAGAAGAACTATCTAAAACTATACGTTTACAGGCCGATTCACTTATACCAACGCCCATATCGGAATCTAAAATCGATTGGGAATTATTAGGTAATTCACCTATAGATAAAACAAAAGTTGAAGTTCTTCTATCTAGTGTTACGAACAAATATGTCGAGGATCGGTTAGACCTGCTTGAGAATATTGGACTAAACGTCATAGCATTTGAGCCGGATAGTTTAGCGATTGCTAGAGCTTTAGTTGCTCCTGATGCTCTACAAGCTCAGATGGTTCTAGACATGGGCAATTTTTCGACAGATCTTGTAATGGTTCTAAACGGTTCCCCGAGATTAATTAGATCTATTCCCACGGGGTATGACTCTATCATTAAAGCGGCTATTCAGAATCTAAACATAGATGATAATCAGGCTAGGCAATTTGTATCAAAGTTCGGTCTTAATGCTCAAAAACTTGAAGGTCAGATATTTCATGCTATATCTGGCACAGTTGATTTACTTATTAATGAAGTGGATAAATCCATTAAGTTCTTTAGCACACGATATCATGGCACACCAATAGAGAGAATAATCTTGGCAGGCAATGCGACTTCATTACCAGATTTTCCGGTATACGTTGCCAATAAATTCAATATAAATGTAGAAGTTGGCAATGCTTGGCGAAATGTGACGTTTAGCCCGGACAGACAAAATGAGCTACTAGCCCTATCTGCTCAATTTGCTGTAGCGGTTGGGTTAGCGGAAAGGCGTGTATGACCCAATTTAATCTTTTGCCAGATATAAAACTGGAATATCTAAAAGCCCAAAGGAATAGAAAATTAGTTTTCTCTATATCTTTTATAGTTGCGATTTCGGCAATGATTTTAGTTGGTCTACTCTTTTCTTATACATTAGTACAAAAGGCACAGATAAATAAACTAGCATCAGACATAAAAGTTCAAGGCGCTACTCTTGGTAAGCAAGCTAACTTAAACGCGATTCTAACCATACAAAACCAAATCCAAACTCTAACTACACTGCACGAGCAAGAACCTAATGTTACAAACCTAGCGACTTATTTAAACCAATTAATTCCAGTTACCGCTAATTTAAGTAGTCTTTCTGTCGATTTTAATGCTCATACTATTGATATGTCAGGCAATGCAGATAATCTAGTTACTATTAACCAGCTTGTAGATATTATAAAATTCGCAAACTACACAATTAAAGGGCAAAGTGGAACAACGCCAGCTTTTTCTAGTGTAGTTTTGTCTAGTTTTGGCGTAAGCAATCAGGGAGCAAGTTATACGATTGACTTTAATTTTGATCCAACCCTGTTCGATAACACACAACAAGTTACTCTAAATATCCCAACCAAGGTTACGACACGATCACAGATAGATCAGCCCATACAGCTGTTTAATCAACCGAAAACGAGCGGAGCTAAAGGTTAATAAGGCAACATAATTATGAATGTTAAAACAGATATTTCATTTAAAAAACTTGCTTTAACAAAAGCAAATACTCAAATGGTAGCAGTTACCGCCATAGCATCATTTATAACAGTGTTTTGTCTTATAGGTGCTAACTATCTTCTTGGTATAAGAAGCTATCAGGCTAGGATAATTACAGCCGATAAAAGTGCAGACAGCAATTTAATAGCAGATAATGTGGCTAGGAATAAATTAGTAAGCGCCTATAAAAAATTTGTTGACCAAAATCCAAATATTTTAGGCAGCAACAATACTACAGGTAGTTATGTATATAACAATGCATCAGTTATTTTAGACGCATTGCCAAGTACATATGATTTTCCTGCCCTGACTTCGTCCTTGCAAAAATTGCAGAATGTAGGTGGTGTAACACTTAGTTCAATTGGCGGAACCGATCAAAGCACGTCAGTTTCTAGTGCCGCCACCAGCTCACCGTCTCCAGTCCAAATGCCTTTCACGCTATCTGTAAATCAAACGAGCTATACTGCCATTCAGAAATTGTTTGCTGCTATGCTATTGTCGATAAGACCATTGCAAATTGATTCAATGACGTTAAGCGGATCAGACACAAATATTAATCTTTCAATTAATGCACATACGTATTTTCAGCCCGGAATGAAATTTAATATTTCTACGGAGACCATATCAAAATGAAATCTAAAGACTTTGCTTTAATTTTTGCATCAGTAATACTTGCCGTCATTACGTCGGTCATTATTAGCAAATTTGTATTTGTAAACCACTCAACTGGCCAAAGCGTAGAAGTAGTGCCTATAATTTCTTCCAATTTCTCGCAGCCAGATTCTCGATATTTCAATCCAAGCTCAATTGATCTAACCCAGTTTATAAGTATTGGAAGTAATTCAAATACTAATCCGTTTCAACAGCTCGGTTCACAAGCACCGTAAACCCCGAAGGAAATTAAGATATGAGCATTCTGTCTCTAACAAGCGAACAGCAAGTAGAAGATATTCTTGTTAGCAGTGGGTTAATTGATGCTCAAAAAATGCAACAATTAAAAGAAGAAGCTAAAACAAATAAAACTCCTCTCTTCGCCTATTTAATAAAGCAAGGGCAGATTACGGACGAGGACCTTACAAAAGCTACTGCAAAAGCAACGCATGTTCCTTACGTTAATTTATCTAATGCAAAGATTGATCACGATATATTAAAACTTTTGCCTCAAGATATTGCCGAAAGATATATGGCTGTACCCTTAGGCGAGATGCAACATAAACTTGTAGTCGCAATGCTTGACGCAGGTAATGTTCAAGCTGTTGACTTTCTGAGCAACAAAGTAGCCCGACCTCTAAAAGTTTACGCTGCCAGCGAAAGCGGTATTCGTAATATTCTAAAACAATACTCATCTAGGCTAGATACTTCTATTGCGGGTGAACTTAATTTAGAAATGACCACAGCTGTTCTAGGCGAAAAAGCAAAAGTAGGCGCAGATATTAAAACAATTGTTCAGGATTCTCCTATATCTAAGGCTCTGACAGCGGTATTAGATTTTGCAGCCCGAAATCGTGCAAGCGACGTCCACGTTGAGCCAACTGAAACCGATTTAAAGATTAGGGTTAGGGTAGACGGCATCCTCAGAGAGATTATGCGTATGCCAAAATCCAGTGAGCCGGCATTCGTAAGTCGTATAAAAATTTTGTCTAACCTTAAGATTGATGAACACCGTATTCCACAGGATGGACAATTTACTATTAAAGTGGATGATAAGATTATTGACCTTAGAATCGCTATTGCCCCAATAGTATGGGGTGAGCAAGTGGTCATTAGACTTCTAGATAAAACCGGAACCTCCCTTAAGCTTGAAGACATGGGATATTCAGGAAGAGCCCTGAGACTTATTCGAGAGTCACTAAAACTAAATACTGGCATGATACTAACGTCAGGTCCTACCGGTTCAGGTAAGTCGACATCTTTATACGCCTTAATCCAGGAAATAAAAGATGATGCCATTAATATAGTTACGCTTGAGGATCCGGTTGAATATAAGATGGCAGGGATTAATCAAATCCAAGTTAATCAAGAAGTTGGGCTTACATTCGCATCAGGCTTAAGATCTATTCTAAGACAAGACCCTGATGTAATTATGGTAGGGGAGATTCGTGATGCCGAAACTGCCCAATTAGCCGTTCAATCAGCCCTAACCGGTCACTTGGTGTTCTCGACATTGCACACCAACTCAGCAGCCGGAATCCTACCTCGTTTATTAGATATGGGAGTAGAACCGTTTCTTATTGCTTCAACAGTAAAAACAGTTATTGGGCAGCGTCTGGTTAGACGCGTAAGCGATAACGCCGAAAAATATGAATCATCCTCAGCAGAGACCCAGGCCATCCAAGAAGCTATCGGGCCACTTTTACCAAAAACAGCCGATAAAGTTAGTGCAGTAAGTGCTGACCTAGGCTTTAAAAACTTGCCCTTGGCAACACAAAACGCTTATACTTTGGTTAAGGGCAAAGACACAAATGATACGCCCGGTGGTTATAAGGGTAGAATGGGTCTATATGAGGTATTCTCTGTGACCGAACAAATCCAAGAGCTAATTATGAAAAGAGCTACTACAAGTGATATAGAGAAAGTAGCTAGAGCCCAGGGGATGGTATCTATGCGACAAGATGGTTTTTTGAAAGCATTAGACGGCAGAACCACCATTCAAGAGGTTAATCGTGTAGCAGCAGCTGATGTAGGAGAAGGATAAATTAAAAACGGGTGGAATAAATTAATATGCAGGGATTACCAAGGATAGAGGTTCTACTAGAAGAGGTTATTAAAAAGAAAGCCTCGGACTTACATGTTCAAGTAGGACTTCCTCCAATGCTTAGAGTTGATGGTACGCTAGCAGCAGTGCAGGGGGCTGATGTATTAACCGAAGAAGGTGTAGAAGCACTGGTCTTCGCTATTTTAGACGAAGATCAAAAACAAATTCTTCTGAAAGATAAGGAGTTTGATTTTAGCTTTGCCTTCGGCGATCTAGGCAGATTCCGTGTTAATGCTTTTCATGAAAGAGGTAACTTAGCAGCCGCCTTGCGCTTAATTCCAAATGAAATATTAAGCATAGAACAGCTTGGTTTGCCGTCAGTTGTTAATAAATTCTCAGATTTTCCTAGAGGCTTAGTACTTGTTACTGGCCCAACCGGATCAGGCAAGTCTACTACTTTAGCAGCCATGATTCATAAGATTAACGGTGAGAAACCACTGCATATTGTTACAATCGAAGATCCAATTGAATACACTCATAAGTCAATTAAATCTGTTGTTGTTCAGAGAGAAGTACACTACGACACATATAGTTTCAACGCCGCCTTACGGTCTGCACTTCGGGAAGATCCTGATGTAGTACTAGTTGGAGAAATGCGCGATCTCGAGACGATTGCCAGTGCTATTACTATAGCTGAAACAGGGCACCTTGTTTTAGCTACGCTTCACACCAATAGCGCTGCTCAATCCATTGATCGCATGATTGATGTTTTTCCACCTCACCAACAACCTCAGATTCGTTCACAATTATCCAATATTCTTATGGCAATTGTCTCGCAGAGGCTTATACCTAAGATAGGCGGAGGCAGAATAGCCGCTGCAGAGATTCTTGTTGCGACCCCAGCAGTTAGAAATATTATCCGTGAAGGAAAGAGCCACCAACTTGATGCAGTAATTCAAACGGGCGCTGAATTTGGCATGCAATCCATGGACAAAACACTAGTAGGGCTAATTCACGCCGGAACAATAAGCTATGACGAGGCTCGTAACTTTGCTGTAGATATAGATGAACTTGATCGATTAATGAGGGGTTAATTAAGATACAAAGATGTTAACTTATACCTACGAAGCAAGGAATACTTCAACTGGGCAAAAAGTTAAGGCCGAAGTACAAGCTGAAAACGAGCAAACGGCATCAAGACTAATTAAGGAACAAGGCCTTACACCCCTAAGCATTAAACTTAGTAAACAGGGTTTTGGCGGAGTTCTAAAAAGAGTAGGTTCTAAAGACAAAGTTCTCTTTAGCCGCCAGCTGGCAACGCTTATAAATGCCGGACTCCCCTTAGTGCAAAGCTTACGTAGCGTAGTTGAGCAAACCACATCTAAACCAATGCGAGTAGTTATTAATGAGATTATTTCGGATGTTGAATCTGGAATGGCATTCTCGCAAGCGCTTTCTAAGCACCCTAAAGTATTCAATCAGGTCTTTGTCAGCTTAGTTGCAGCTGGTGAAACATCAGGAACATTAGACACCGGGCTTGAGCGTCTAGCCGATCAACAAGAAAAAGACGCAGATGTCATAAGCAAGGTTCGGGGCGCAATGATATACCCGGCCATAGTGCTTTTAGTTATGGCTCTGGTGGTTGGATTTATGATTGTTAAAGTTTTGCCTCAAGTCCAGAGTATTTATGCTGGGCTTCCGGGAGTAAGCTTACCAATACCTACTCGTATCATGCTAGCTATATCTCATTTTATTACTCATGATTGGTACTTTGTGGTGATAATAGTTGTAGTTTTGTTCTTTGCTCTTTCAAGAGCTTCAAGATCAGTTATGGGCAAAAACGTTGTAGATAAAATTAAAATGCGCTCATGGCCATTCGGGAAGCTATTCATGAAAATGTATATGGCAAGATTTGCTAGAACAGGCGCTACCTTAGTTGCTAGTGGTGTACCACTCCTCCAAGTGTTAGAAATTACTGGTAACGCTGTTGATAACGTTCATATAGCCCGCTCACTACACACTGCCGCAGAGAAAGTTAAGGGCGGGAAAGCTTTATCCGAGTCAATCGCGAATGACTCTAATTTTCTAGAATTAATCCCTAACATGATAAAAATCGGGGAGCAGTCTGGATCTCTAGAATCGATGCTAGATAAAGCAGCGAACTACTTCGAGAAAGAAGTAGACAATGAAATAAAGACCATATCTACAATTATAGAGCCAGTCTTAATGGTAATAATGGGCGCGGTTGCTCTAACTATTGTCGCAGCAGTCCTTTTGCCAATATATGGATTAGTCAACCAATCTGGGTTTACGAGCAATATATAAGGAGTAGAGATAGTAAAAAACTATTGCCAAAAAAGCTATAAAGCCTATAATACGTAAACATAAGCATATTCAAATGCAAACAGGGGGGCATTTAGATGCAAACAAAACTGAAAAATAGACAAGGTTTCACAATCATTGAAGTAATGATTGTTTTAGCCATTGCCGGACTAATTATGTTAATTGTGTTCCTAGCCGTGCCAGCACTACAAAGAGCATCTCGTAATACAAGTCGTAAGAATGATGCTTCAAGACTTGCAACAGCAGTATCTTCGTTCGTAAGTAACGCAAACGGTGACTTACCGTGCATGGGCAATACCAATACATTTAGTAATACTAGCACTGATGCAAACACAGTGGAAACTTCAGCCGGAAAGCTAGGGCAACTTGCGTTTACGTCAGAAGCTTGCACTACCACCGCTAGTACGACATCGGGCACTTTCGATATTACAAATACCACAACTTACACACAACCTACGGCTGTAGACAATCTAGTAATTGTGTATCTTGGGGCTACTTGTTCTGGTAACTATGCTTCAGCTGGAAGTGCAAGACAAGCCGCGCTAGTTTATCCAATAGAGACTAGTGGTGGCTACACTTGGAGCTGTATAAGCGCTCTATAAACTTCGACTGCATACTTTTTCTTAAAAGTTATTTATAACTCTTGTGTTAAGATATGCTAATGGTTATTTTGGTACTTGTTGTCCTTGGTCTTAGTCTTGGAAGTTTTGTAAATGCACTTGTCTGGCGAGTACACGAAAAGAGAAACTGGTTCAATGACAGATCAGTATGTACTAATTGCAACCATGTTTTATCTCCCAAAGATTTAGTACCTATTGCAAGCTGGATAATATTAAGAGGTAAATGTAGGTATTGTAAACACAAAATATCTAGTCAGTATCCCATTATAGAGAGTCTAGTAACTATTTTATTTATACTGTCATATGTATTATGGCCGACATCTTTCAATAGTATTGAATTTGTTATTTTCTCTATGTGGCTTGTGTTAGTTACGGGTCTAATAGCCCTAGCAGTATACGATTTGCATTACATGTTACTTCCTACCAAGATGATATATTCATTATTAATATTAGCTATAGCAATGTCAGTCATTAGAGTTGTTATATCCTCTAATCCTGTATCGGTCTTATTAAATATGTTGTTCGGGTCTTTGGCTATTGGCGGTGTTTTTTATGCTCTTTATGCCATATCTAAAGGCAAATGGATTGGTGGGGGTGATGTTAGGCTAGGGTTTTTGCTGGGATTGCTAGTGTCCACCCCTGGTCGTAGTTTCTTGTTAGTTTTCATAGCTTCATTGATTGGTTCAGTCGTAGCTGTTCTCCTTCTTTCAGCCAAGAAGATTAAGCCAAAAAACCTTATTCCGTTTGGCCCTTTTTTAATTACGGCTTTATTTATTGTTCAGTTTTGGGGGCAAGATATACTTAATTGGTATAAAGGACTATTTATTTAAACTTTTATCATCTGTAAATCGTTGTTGCAATAACCCTTATGTTTTATACTGTAAGATGATGGCGGGAATAACAAAAAAATCGCCTAAACAGGTAGGTTTTACAATCATAGAAGTTATGATTTTCTTGGCTGTGTCAGGATTAACTTTCTTAATTGCAGCTACCTTTATTAGTGGCAAAGAGGCACAAGCGGAGTTTGTGACAGGCATGCGTAATGCTAATAACATCGTTAATAACACTATTAATGATGTTGCGAATGGTAATTATCCATTGCCGGTATCTTACAGTTGCTCAGTGACTAGCGGAGTTCCGATAGTCACTTCATCTTCTGGAGATCATGTTGGATGCGTTTTAATCGGTAAAGTAATAGTTCCTGAGACTAATAGTGACGCTAATCGGTATAGCATATTTTCTGTTGTGGGGTGTCAGTTTGTTTTTAATGGAGTCTGTTCTGCAACCCAAGGCGTTGCCCCAACAGATTTAGCTAATGAAGGATCTACTGTAGTAAACTTCATGACTCAATCAAATAATTGGCCTGGCGGGGTATCAATTACTAAGCTTCTCCTTGTCTCGGGAGCCAATACCACTAATATAGGGGCATTTGGCATTTTTGGCGGTTTACCGCAAATAAACGGGGGCGTGTATGTGTCTGGTTCACAAGCTGCCAACGTTGTAGTCGTGAATAATTCACTAATTAGCGACAGTTCATCACAAATTGAAAGCTTGGTTAACAGTTCAGGTTTGTCTTTATTAAATGGTTCGTATATTGTTATGTGTTTTTCGGGCGGAAATAATCATAAAGCAGGCATAGTGATTGGTGGATCAAACCAGGGTGGGCAGCTCACTACAACTCTTCAAATGGAGAATAACGCAACACAATGTTAAAGCTGATTAAAAATAACTATGGCGATACTATAGTCGAGGTGCTAATTTCTTTAGCTATATTGTCATTAGCTTTTGCAATAAGCTACGCAACTGCCAATCGTGCGCTAATTAATACGCAAAACTCTCAAGAACATGCTACAGCACTTGAATATTTAGACTCACAACTTGAAGCGTTACATTATTATGTAGATCAGGCTCAGCAAACTCCTCCGTCAAATAGTTTTTACTTGCAACCAGACTTAATTAATCACACTGTTCAAGAGGTACCTGGAGCCGGAAGCGAACCCGGAAACGGCTTTTCGTATAGTATTTCGCTAATTCGAGACGCCTCAAATAGTTATACATATCATGCAACTATAACTTGGCCTGGATTGGGCAGTTTAGGGCAGCAAAGCGAAGAGCTGAGCTACAGGGTGTATTAAATGAAATCTAATTCAAAATCATCCGGTTTTACCATAATGGAACTCATGATAGCTATCAGCATTCTGTCCATTATATTGTTACTTAGCTCCATGGTTCTTGTGGGTATAGGTAATCTTTACTCTAAAGGCGCTAATCTCTCCAATGTCCAAGATACGACTCGCAATATTGTAGAAAACGTGGTTTCTGCAGTGCAATTTAGCGGCGACCAACTTAATAACGGTCAACCGGCAATAGTTCATAATTATGTTTATAACAGCAGTACTGTACAGGTATCTGCCTATTGTTTTGGACAAACTAGGTATAGTTTTGTTACTGGCTTTAATTTGCCACCAGGCTGGTCTCATATACTTTGGCTTGACCGCATGTCTACGCCCGGAGATTGCTTTCCTCTAGATATTGGTCAACCATCTCCTACATGTCTCGGCATATTAGGATGTATTGATTCTCAGAGTAACAGCGGTAGCGAGCTAATAGGAGCAAATATGCACATAGCAACCTTTGATATAACAGAATATAACCCACAACTATACAGTGTGTCTGTTGGTATAGGTTTTGGAGCAAAAGATATGTTTGTATCTAACGGAGGTGTACCGACTTTAGTTAACGGAAATTATCAATGCAGCGATTCTGCAGGACAACAATATTGCGCCAGCAGTTATCTAACTACATTTGCAAGTGAACGCTTAAGCCAATAATGAGGTAAAATACTAATGAATAAACATATACAGAATATGACAAAACTTAGAGAAGACGGTTTTGCTCCAATAATTGTATCTATAATTATAGTTATAGTTCTTAGCCTGTTAACTATAGGTTTTGTTACCTTGGCAGACAACAATGCTCAAAGCGCGCTAAACCGACAACTGAGTAATAACGCATATTATGCAGCAGATTCGGGTATAAACGATGCAATTCAAGCAATTTCACACGGCTTTGATCACCCAAAGACTCATTGTGCTCCTTTAAAGCCAACAGATCTTTTTTACTCACCATATTTAAGTAATAATCAAATTAACGGTCCGCAAGACTATTATTCATGCCTTTTGATTAATCCAACACCTTCGACTCTGCAGTACAGCACGGTAAAGTCTAGTCAACCTTCGGTTGTTTTACTATCGACAGTTGACTCTAGTGGTAATGCGGTTAACCCCAGCTACATTATATTTAGTTGGGAGCCGGCTGCAACAGTAGAGAAGCCGCCATTTGCTTTCGCTCCTTCTAACTATTTTCCTAATTGTGGTATTGCCGGTGGCGTATCTGGGGCCTGTCTAACTCAAGAAGGTTTTTCGTTCGGTACATTATGGCAAGACGCATCAAATAAATCCTATACAGGAATATTGCGAGTAGCTTTAACACCTTTATACAGCGGCCAAACTGTGCCACAGGATACCTCAACGACGTATACTTCATTCTTATACCCTGTAAGTGGGGCTGGTAATGTAGTCTACGCCCCTGCTTATTCAAGTAGTACGATTGGTGCTAATGCCGGAGCGGAAGTAAGCGGAGACTGTAATAATAATCCAGTTCAGCCA
>JAJYJU010000017.1 GCA_021789195.1 bacterium
CTCTGGCGACCAGGCAAAACGCTCTCCAGGGTGGAACTGGATGTCCGGCATGATTTTTATTAACTCGTTAATCATCTAGATTTATTAAACACTTCCTTAGCATAATCATAGCAGCCATAAATGACAGCTTCCACTGGTCTTTGGGCTTTTTCGACCGGGGGAAACTTGAGAAGAGGTGTTTCTAGCTCTTTTAGATGCTCTTCAAGCGGGGCAATAAAACGATCCAAATAAACCCCTACACTACCGCCTATAACGACTACATCAGGCTCGGTAACAGCTATGAGTTCAACAAGGCCTTGGGTAATATTGCGCGATATTTTGTCCCAAATCTCCGGATCCTCAATATCCTTAGCTTGTTTTCCAAATGTTTCTACTATAGCTTTACCAGAAGCATATTTCTCCCAAGAGACTAGCTTTCCGTTATGCTCAAACAAAAGTAGTCTGCCACCACTGTCGCCTATGTTTTGATCTATTTTTCGATTAACAATCAAGCTATAACCAATACCAGTGCTAACAGTTAAGTAAAGCAAGCGAATCGGTTCCCTAAGCATTGATTCAGACAGACCAGCCAGTTTAGCATCGTTTTCAACAGCAACCGGAACTTTAAATAAACGTTCGATATCTGTCTGAATTGGTTCTCTTTGCCAGTCTAGATTAGAGAATGATACGGCAACACCGCTTTCACGGTCGATCTGAGTTGCCGGTATACCAACCCCCACCGCGTTAAAGTCTTTAGTTGTGAAACCTTCAACAGTGTCCGCCAGTTTACTGAGGAATTGTTCATAATTTTGTGGAGTAGGGAACTGTTGGCTTTCTGCTATTACTCCGTTATCGTCCAGCACCGCAACGATGGTTTTGGTGCCTCCCACATCGATACCCAGATACATGAGTCTAGTCTAGCACAAGAAATGATCTAGTATATTGTTGATTATGCGTATCCGGCTATATACTTAGGCTTATGCTTATAAGGCGCATTCATTTTAAAGAAGTTTTTACTCTGTCAGCTCTTGGGTTACTGATGGTAGTTGTTATGTTAAGTTCAAGAGCGGTAGCGGCAAATCAATTGGTTGCACAAGAGTATAGCGCTTCCGGTAATCTGCAACCCGGCATGATAGTTCGTTTAACCAGCTCGGGTAGCTCCCAGGTTACGGCTCTCGATCTTAACCACATAAATCAAATGCTAGGTGTTGTTATATCTGCCGCTGATGCTGCTTTGACGTTAGGTTCATCCTCGGCTAATCAAGGAGTATATGTATCTAATTTTGGTCAACACTCCGTACTAGTCACAAATCAAAATGGTCCAATTGTAGCCGGTGATTATATTACCATCTCAGCATTAAGTGGCATTGGAATGAAGGCAGATAGTAATGAATCTCTGGTACTTGGCCAGGCTACAGGGTCGTTCGATGGTGTCCATAACGTACTTAGTAGCAGCAACTTAACCGACTCATCTGGAAACAATATAACTGTTAGCATCGGTTCGATACCCGTTAATGTAAACATATCCAGCAATCCGGTTGCCCAAAACCAGAAAAATACGCCAGCTTTCATAAGTAACTTAACCAAGTTTGTGACCAATAAGTCTGTTAGTGCTAGCCGTATTTATCTAGGAATGGTGTGCGTGTTAGCCGGTCTAACAATAGCCATAACTATTATCTATTCAGGAATAAGGAACGGTTTTATATCAATAGGACGCAACCCATTGGCCAAGCGTGCAATTGGAATTAACCTAATACGAGTAGTCGTAGTTTCCTTAATAATATTTGCCGTTAGTTTAGGCGCAGCGTACGCGATTGTTGCGGGCTAATCGATTACAAAATAGTCAAAAGTATAAATTTGAGCTGCTTGTGGCGCATTTGATGAACAAATACTAAAGCCTGTGCTAGTTCGATTGATGTAATAACTTAGAGTTGATGATTCTGCGCCTACTGGCGTAAGTAAGATATGGGGTGTGCTACCAAATGCGGATGCGAAACTTATGTTTATAAAGCAACCTGCCGCCGGGCCATTGCCGGTGTTTATTGTTACTGTGCCGGCGGTGTCTGATCCATTAACTGAAACGGTACCGCCACTACCGGCAGCTGCTCCAGTTGTGCGGGAGGGAATAGAACCGTTAGTAATTAGATGATGCGTTAGGCTTAAGTCACCAGTTAGAGTCAAAGATCCTGTAGTAATTTGGGTTGCTGATAAGTTGCCGTTAAAAGTTCCGCTTCCATTAACGCTTAATCCGTTTTGAACAGTTAATCCTCCCTGTATGGAGGTGTCTCCGGCAATAGACAGGTTCTTGCTGACTGCTAATTGTGAGATTTGCAGTTGTCCGGCAACTTGCAGTTGTCCGCGTACCAGTACTTGATTAGAAAATATAGCGCTACTTTGGACTGTTAATACCTGATTAGAATTGCCAATCGTGCTATTGGCATTAGCTAAATTGCTAAGTTGTGATGCGGATAGATTTTGCTCAGATACAGACGATTTATTTGAGTTTTGATTCTTATATAGAAAAATGGCCGCTACAACTAAACCAACCAACAAAACCACAAAAATTGGGATATATATAGTCCAATGTGAACCCAACCGATTCTTTAAGCTTGGCTTATTGTTTTTTTGAGCAGGCGTTACTGTTTCCTGTGGTTGGGCAGCTGGAGTAGAATCTAGGGTCTCTTCCGGAGCTCTATACTCTAAAGACGATTCGGTACTTTCTTTCGCCTCAATCTTTTCTTTATCTTCTTCCATATAAATTCGATGGGTTTATTGCTTATATTATGTATATGACTATACTAAAGTTTTGCATAAAAACACTAATGGTTTGCGTTTTTGGCTGATTTTTCGCAATATATATTCATACATGGGAAAACGAAAATACCTTTGGTTATCTATATTACCAATCATACTGGTATTTGCTATATTGCCTTTTAATAAAGCATCGGCTACATGTTCTCAAGATCAGCAAACCTGTTCCGCTAGTTACGGAGTAGGGCAGTACTTTTTTGGTAGTGGCGGGTCTTTGGACACAACCTGTTCAACTTCTTACTGCGCAGCGCAAACGCTTGGCGAAACAGGAATAGGTAATACTAAAAGCGGGACCTATCAGGCACAGGCGGGATTTGAGGTTAGTAGAGAGCCATCGCTAGAGATGACTGTAAACACAGCCAATGTAAACATGGGTGTTCTAAGCACTAGTTCAACTGCTACAGGCTTTGCGACATTTTCGGTAGAAAGCTATTTAGCCAGCGGCTACTCAGTTATTACTGACTCTCCTGGACCACAAAATGAGTCCTATACTATGAAATCTCCTAGTACCCCCACTGCATCAACAGTAGGTACTGAACAATTCGGTATTAACTTGGTTGCCAATACGTCTCCTATAAGCTTTGGTGCTAACCCAGTACAAATTCCAGACTCAAACTTTAGTTATGGAGTAGCTGCCGTTGGATATAACACCGCAAATCTATACCAATATGTTAATGGAGCCGTTATTGCCGACTCAGCATCAAGCAGTGGCCAGACTAATTACACAATCTCATACATTATGAACATAAGTAATGTTACTCCAGGCGGTCAATACACCATGAACCAGGACCTCATTGCCGTATCGACGTTTTAGGCACTTATCCACAAGCAATTTGAATTTTTAACTGAGGTTCAGGTTATTTTCAAGTTTTAAGAAAAATTACTGTTGCATGTTAAACTTAAGCATGTTAGGATGTCAGCGTAACTCCTTATACAAAAAGGGTGAATAAAAAAAATAAAATCAGGAAAAAAAATGAAAAAGTATAAAAATCTTTTATCAGTTGCAAGAAAGACTAGTGCAGTAATTGCATCATTGGCCTTAATTGCAGGCGGTATATTGCCGTTAATACTAAACGCTAGTGCTGAAGCGGGAACCATCTCAACCCGTAGCATAAAATTGAGTAGCGCAGCACCAAGTGCAGCTGGTGTTAGCTACCAGCTAACATTCACCCCAGTTACTACAACGCAAGAATTAATTGTTGACTTCTGTAGTGACACCCCTCTTATTGGTACAACTTGTGCTTTTGCGGCTTCAACTGTTCCTAACGTTACTGGTGTTACTGCTAGCGTCGGTACAGTTGCAACGGTTGGTACAGGAACTCCCGTACACACAATTAAGGTCACTGGTTTAACTATGACCGGCGGAACGCCATTTACCATTACTTTCGGCGGTATAACAAACCCATCATCGGCTACTTCTTTCTATGCTCGAGTTTTGACATACGCAACCGGTAACAGTTCAGGATATGTGCCTGCTAACACCACTGGCGGTACAACAACTACCGGTACATATGTAGATGACGGCGGTGACGCACTATCTACAGCTACCACAATTCAGGTTACAGCAGCCGTTATGGAAACTCTTACCTTTTGTACTTCAGGCGCTACTTTACTAAACTCAACTTGTACAAGCGCAACTAATCCAAACGTAACCATTGGTGGTTCATTAACGCCTCCTGCTTTGAGTACAACCGCTGTTGAGACTGGCACCGACTACATTCAGTTATCTACTAACGCACAATCTGGTGCAATCGTATATCTAAAAGCTTTATACGCTTGCTCTGGTTTAAGTAGCGACGGTGGTAGCACTTGTCCAATCCCAGGCGTTGGTGCATTCGCACCTGCTCCTGCAGCCGGCACAGCCTTCTTTGGTCTTAACGTAAGTGCAGCGACAAACAATACGACCGGCGGATCGGGCACGGTTACGGCTAATGCCAACTATGGTACGACATCAGGTGATTACGGTATGGGTACAAATGTAACTACCACATACGGTGACCCAATTACCTCATCAAGCGCTCCGGTAGCTTTTGCTAACCAAACATTGACCTGGGCAGCACAAGCTTCAAACGTTACTCCTCCAGGAATCTACTACGCTAACGAAAGTCTAGTCGCTACTGGTACATTCTAAAACAACTACATATAGGATTTAGAATTACTACGGCCCCGGAAATTCCGGGGCTGTTTTTATTGTCATAGTTCGTATAAAAAGACCTAACTTTTATTTGTATAATCGGTTACTGATTGGTAGAATAGCCTTAAGCTTAATAAAATGAAGAGACGGAGTTTATGAAAAAATATTCTGCTAGGATTACGGTTATTTTTGTAGCATTGGCTACATTACTTCAGATTGGTTTAGTCAGCCCCATACAAGCAGCTACGGGTGGTAGCGGTTATAAGGTTTTTCCTATTAGAACAGACATTAATGTTAGTCGAGGCACCAGTCAAACTGTTACCGTTTATGTTCAAAACGTTTCAGGATCAGTTGAAAACATACAAACCATATTTGATGATTTCGTAGCCAACCCGAAAGAAAATGGATCACCAGATATTTTGCTTAACGGAGCTACTGACACCCAGCACGGTCTAAAGCAATTCACGACGTTTAGCCCGGCAACTTTTACTCTGCAACCACAAGCTACCCAAACGGTTAAGATAATAGTATCTATTCCGAGCGTAGCAGCACCTGGCGGATACTATGGAGCAGTTAGATTTGCTCCCGAGAGTCAGAATGGAAAGCAGAGCGTAAATCTGTCAGCTAGCGTGGCTTCACTAATCCTTGTTAAAGTTCCAGGTAATTTTTACGAGAACATGACTGTAACTAAGTTTTCGGCTGCCCAAAAGGGATTAGCCGGAGATATATTTACCAACTCAAAAAATCTTCAAGCGATAACAGTTTTTCAAAATAACGGTCAAGCGCAAGAAGAGCCATTTGGTAAAGTTGCACTGCTTAAAGGTAATAAACAAATCGGAACATTCGATATTAATGCTACAACTCCTCCAGGAAACGTTTTGCCAAACAGTTCACGCAGCTTTACAGTAGACATTAACGGCGCTAACTCCTTTGGAGAATACACTCTTTTAGGTAATTTCGGATACGGCAGCAAAGGACAGTCCATATCTGTTAAAACAACTTTCTGGGTTGTTCCGTTCGCATGGATTGTAGTCGCAATAGTTATATTGGTACTTCTAATAATAATTCTATTGCTCTGGCTACGTGCCCGATCAAAGAAAACTCATAGATTCTAAAGCTCTTCCATAATGGTTATGTATATTGCATTCAAAGCTTCTTAAGTGTAAGCTGAAAGCAGTGCTAAAAACATAAAAACAATGAAAAAACAAATAGCTATTCAATCATTTAAGTTGTTTGTTGCAAGCTTCTAAGAAAGTAACGGTAATGCGTCGTTTCTTCTTTAAGCGGGTAGCTTTCTTGCCCATATGGATTTGGCAAATTATGCCAATATTCATTGCTGCTTTTTTCTCGTCAGTGGCTTTCGGATCTTTGCTAACACAGAACTATTTGTCCATTTCAGACAATCAGCCAAGTGCAACTAGTATATATAACGTTGGATTTAGCTTGGCATCAAACGAGACTATCGGCTCATTTGAGATACAATTTTGCTCCAATTCGCCAATAGTTTCTATGAGTTGTACTATTCCTTCCGGAATGGATGTGTCAGGGGCGACTTTGACCGGGCAGTCCGGACTTAGCGGGTACACTATAGCAGGCGGATCAAACACGTATACATGGATTTTAAGTAATCCTGTGGCTCCGGTGGTCAATGCCGGTCCGATAGTGTTTAATTTCAGCGGTGTCGTTAACCCGTCAAGTGCGGGATCTTACTACGTTCGTTTGGAAACTTTTGCATCAACTAACGCTACGGGCTCTCCTTTAGATGTTGGAGGGATTGCATTTTCAATTAACAGCGCATTTACTGTTTCAACATACGTACCGCCTTACCTGTATTTTTGTAGCGCTGTACAAATCCCTAATTATGATTGCAATCAGTCCAGTGGAAGCTACATTGACTTCGGCAATTTATCTACCCATAGTACTGCAGCAGCATCCAGTCAGTTGGTTATAGCCACCAATGCTCAGAACGGGTACATTATTCAACTTAGTGGTAGTTCTTTAACTTCAGGTAACAACGTTTTACCGGCTCTGACCAGCCCCTCTCCCTCAATTGTTAATCAAGACCAGTTTGGCATGAATCTGGTAAGTAATACACAACCTATAGTTGGCAATAATTATCAGGGTGTTGGAAGTGGAGCACCTGCTTCAGGTTATAACCAGCCCAATATATTTAAGTTTGTTCCGGGAGATACTGTGGCTAGCTCAAACCAACCGTCGGATTACAGGCAGTTCACCGTCAGTTACATAATTAATATAAATGGCAATCAGCCTCCAGGCATTTATGCCACAACGCTGACCTATGTTGCAATAGCAAACTTCTAAAGTTTATGGTAAGCTTTGCTTGATATTTGCAAGCAGGCTTTTAGAAAATGAAACAGCTTATAAAACAGATTAGACTCGGCTTATTACTAGGAGTTTTAGGTTCAAGTTTGTCTTTAGTTCCTGTTCTAGCTTTGGGGTCTCAGCAAAATCCACAGAACGGATCACTTGGACTTGAGGCAACTATACCTTCTTCGCCGCCATCTACGGCCGCTACTATCGCTATTCCGTCCAATGGACAAACATTTAGTTCAGTCCCTATAGCAGTTAGCGGACTTTGCCCAAACAACTTGCTTATTAAGATTATGGACAACAACGTATTTGTTGGTTCTACTGTATGCTCGAGTGGTAGCTATAACCTGAAAATAGGGCTTTTTAATGGTACCAATGATTTGTATGCTCAAGACTCCGATGCATTAGGTCAAAATGGACCAAATTCCAATACGGTAAGCGTTACATTTAACAGCGGTCAATACTCAGCTCCGGGTAGTCAGGTAACTATAACCAGTCCATATGCGGAACAGGGCGCTAACCCAACTCAGCAGCTTGAGTGGCCGATAGTAATTGGTGGTGGTGTGGCGCCATATGCAATAAGTACTTCTTGGGGAGATGGTTTACCGCCTAGCCTACAAAGTAGCGCGGTTAGCGGCAAAATTTACCTAGAACATTCCTATTCCGTATCTGGCATATACCTTGTTAGCGTAACGGTTGCCGACAATAAAGGCGCAACCGGCTTTATACAATTTGTCGCGGTTGCGAACGGGCAATTATCTCCAACCCAAAAAACAAATGTTAAAGTTACTAAATCTTCGGTTACAAGTGTTCCTTGGTGGACATTCCTGTTTATTGCGATTGCTTTATGGCCGGCTTTTTGGCTAGGAAGTCGCCATGGCCGATCAATGCTGGCACGTAAGTTTGAATAACCCAAAGCCTTAAGAAACACATCAGATAAACCGTATTGGAATTTAAGGAGTTGTACGCTATAATGTCTCTTAATCTATCTTGGCAGAGCACTTCTTAAAAGATAAATTTCGCTAGAAGGTAAGCGTTGGTTTATGCGGCGCGACTAAAGCGAAAGGTTATTTAAGAGACTGCCAAGGAGAAATACTTACGATAGGAGGCATAAAAAGATTATGCCAAAAACAGTATTAACTATGGATGAGTTGCTTGCCCAAAGCGACGTCGCTGTCTTAAAGGCCGGTGATGTAGTCGAGGGTGTAGTTAGCTCTATAAAGAAACACGAAGTCTGGATTGACTTAGGCGCCAAAGGCGTAGGAGTCGTTCTAAGACGCGAAATTGGTCACGGTCAGCAGCTTGAAGAGGGCCAAACGGTCACTGTAAGCGTTATTGACCCTGAGCTAGATGAAGGACATGCTTTGCTCAGCATGCGCCGCGCAGTTAAGGACAGGGGATGGGAAGAGCTGGAACGAGTATTTGCCGAACAAGAGATCGTCGAGATTATGCCATATGATGCCAACAGAGGCGGATTATTGGTTGAACTCGAAGGTATCCGCGGCTTTTTGCCGGTTAGTCAGCTAGCTGCCGGACATTACCCAAGGGTAAACGGAGCTGATAAGGATGAAATTCTACAAAAGCTAAATGCGCTGACCAGCGTAACTTTAAGAGTCAGAATCTTAGACGTCAGCCGTAAAGAGAATAAGCTAATATTTTCCGAGAAGGAAGCTATTAAGGATGACACGGCCGCCAGACTATCTACCTTAAAGGTTGGTGATGATGTTGACGGTGTTATTACAGGCGTAATAGACTTTGGCGCTTTCGTAAACGTAGACGGCATTGAAGGACTAATCCATATCTCTGAAATTTCCTGGGAGCGGGTAGACAATCCGCGTAACTACGTAAAAGTAGGCGATAAAATTAAGGCAAAGATAATTGCCGTAGATAAAGACCGCCTAAGCCTAAGCCTTAAGCAAATGAGCGAAGACCCATGGCTAAGTGAAGTTAAGCATATTAAAAAGGGTGATGAGGTTGAAGGTAAGATTACTCGCATTACTCCTTTTGGCGCCTTTGTGCAATTAAGCCCAAGTGTTGAAGCCTTAGTTCATGTTTCAGAAATGAGCGATGACGAGAGCGTAGACCCGGAGAAACTGTTCGTTCTTAATGAGAAGAAGCAGTTTAAGGTGCTAGATGTAGATACCGAAAACCGTAAAATCGCCTTGTCCTTAAAACAGACTGCGGCAAAGAAAACTAAAAAAGCAGCCAAGAAGTAGAAACGATGAAATAAGTTAGCCTGATTCAGGCAGAAAGGAGCGCTATCCATGGCCACTACCATAGAAATTGAAGACACAATAACCGTTGGCGCTCTTGCCGAACGGCTAATGATACCGGTTACAAAGCTCATCACTGAGCTGATGAAGAACGGCGTAATGGCAACTGTTAATGAGCGGATTGACTTCGATACAGCCCAGATAATGATTACTGAACTAGGCCTAGACGTTGAACTAAAAGAAAGCGCTCATGAATCTGAGGCGCCAAAGCGCGAGAAACCAAAGGCTAGCGCTAAAGCAACCTCAAGACCACCGGTAGTAGCTGTTATGGGACACGTCGACCACGGTAAAACCACACTACTTGATGCTATACGTGGCTCTAGCGTAGCTGCTAAAGAAGCCGGCGGTATTACCCAACATATTTCTGCCTATCAGATTGAACACAACGGCCGCAAAATTACCTTTTTAGACACGCCCGGACATGAGGCTTTTGCCGCCATACGTGAACACGGCGCTCAGTTAACCGACATTGTTATATTGGTTGTAGCTGCAGATGACGGTGTAAAGCCGCAAACAGTTGAAGCTATTCGTTATGCCCAAAATGCAGGCGTTAAGATTATCGTGGCCATTACCAAGATGGATAAAGAAGGCGTTGACGATAACCGTATTAAACAACAACTATCTGAACATAACCTGTTAGTAGAAGAGTGGGGTGGGGATACCGTTACTCAGTCACTATCCGCCAAGACAGGCAAGGGAATTAATGAGTTGTTAGACATGATACTCTTAGTAGCTGATGTAGAAGATCTAAGGGCTGACGTTGATGTTCCGGCTCGTGGATTAATCATTGAAGCGCATATTGAAGTTGGACGCGGTCCGGTAGCAACGGCGTTAGTTGAAGCCGGCGTACTTAAGCCAGGCCAATTTATTGTTTCAGGTTCAACTTATGCTAAGGTACGCAATCTTGAAACAGATAATCATAAACCGCTTAATGAGGCCGGCCCGTCTACTCCAGTAACAATTACCGGATTTAAAACATTACCGGAGTTCGGTGATGAATTCATGGTTGTTAATAGTGAGAAAGCAGCCAGAACTCAGGCTGAAAATGTGGCAAATATGCGCCAAACTTCATCTAATCGCGGTATTAGCAGTAACGAACTGTTGAGATTAATTAATCGTTCAAACGAGCTAAGCGAGCTAAACTTAATCGTTAAAGCTGATGTCCAGGGTTCGCTAACCTCAGTTGTTGATAGCCTGGCTACACTTAATACCGAAGAAGTGGCGGTTAGGATAGTTAGCACTGGTATAGGTTCCATTACAGATAATGACCTTAGATTGTCTAAGACTACAGGGGCAAAAATATATGGCTTCAACGTAGTTGCACCATCTGCCATTCGTCAGCAGGCAGTTAGAGATCGAATTGAGCTTCACTTGTATTCAGTTATCTATGAGCTTATTGACGATGTTAAGTCTGAGCTAGAAAAACTACTTCTACCTAAAGTGGTCGAAACAGATCTAGGAACCTTAATTATTAGAGGCGTGTTTAACACTACCAAGACTAATGTAATATGCGGCGGGGAAGTTACAATAGGTAAATTAGCTGTGCCGGCATTCGCTAGAGTTAAACGGGATAAACAACAAATCATGGAAGTTGAACTGACCAATTTAAAGCGCGGCCCTACCGACGTTAAAGAGGTATTAAACGGTGAAATGTGCGGCCTGAGTATTAAAACCTCTGAGCGGCTGGATTTGCAATTAGGTGATCGATTAGAGGTGTTTAGCAGAGAGATTCAACAACGTCATCTTTAAGATGAATTGTTTTTTGTTACAATCTAAGTAGAAGTAGAACTGGAGCATACCTTGGCAATAAAGCTAGATCAGAACCTATTAGTAGAGCTCGGACTTGGTACTTTGCCCGATAATGAGAAGAAAGCTTTGCTTAATCACATCTATGAAACACTCGAGATGCGTGTTGGTATGAAACTTGCCGACCAGATGAGCAATGAACAACTTGATGAATTTGAGAAGTACTTTGAAGCTAAAGATGACGCCGGTGCTTTCCATTGGCTAGAAACCAACTTCCCAAACTATAAAGAGATAGTTGAATCAGAATACGCCAAGCTAAAGGATGAAATTAAACAATCGGCTCCGCAGATACTGCAGATGGCACAAAATAGTCCGGCTTCGGCTAATCCGACTACTGATGTTCAGTCGGGTCCAGGACCAGGCTACACCCCACCTGCTGCGCCAATTCAATAAAGTAATTTAAAGCGGACGGCCCAACAGATAGGCTTGTCCGCTCATTTCTTTGCCACCCGCCGGGATTAAACTATCTATTACAAGAGTGCCACTAGAAGTAGTTAGTGCTAAAGACCCGTTAATCGATACATATTCTCCGGGCTTAGCGGTATTACCTTCTACTACATGAGCGGAAGTTATGATTAAAGGCTGAGATTTAAAAACAAGCTTGCTTCTCGGCCAGCCTTTATATGCCCTTATTTCGCGTTCTAGTGTAGTTGCGGGTTTATTAGCGTCTAAAGCACTAAAAGACGCTTCCAGGCGCTTATCGTAGCTCACAGGACCACTTTGCGCTAATGGTTTGATGGTCCCGTCAATAATTTGCGGCAATACCTCAATTAGCATGCTTGCACCAATTAAACCGAGTTTATCCGCTAGTTCTTGTTTAGATTCATTGCCGGTTAAGGCTAAAACCTCTTGCTTATATACCGGTCCGGCGTCCATATCGCTAACTAATTGCATAAGACTGACGCCGGTTTTATCCTCTCCACTCAAAATAACTGACTCCAGGGGGGTTGGACCGCGGTGCAAAGGCAGTAGGGAAGGGTGGATGTTTACTATACCTTTTGGAAATATATCTATGACTGATTGAGGGACCATCTTTCCATAAGCGGCCAATACGCCAACCTCGGCACTATAGCTTTTTAAGAGCTCGATTGAATCTTTTAAGCTGTTAAACTCAAACACGGGTATATTGAAATTTTCTGCTTGCTCGGCAATCTCCAATTTACGTGGTTTTCTGGAACTTGCAGTGTAATTTACAGATGTGGCAACAACCGCTGCAACATTGTAGCCGTTTGATACTAGCGCTTTAATAACAGGAGTTTGTGTAGTTACTCCGGTTGCTAAACGTTCATTACCAAAGAATAGGATCGTCTTTGATTGATTCATAATCTATTGCCTTTAATTTGCCGTCCGTTTCAAGGTGATAAAACGCTTCTGGATTAGTCTTGATATGGTCAATAAACACTAAACCGTTTAGATGGTCTATTTCATGCTGAAAGACTCTCGCTAAAAAACCGTCAGCCGTAACCTTAATAATCTCACCGTCAATATCCATGGCTTTAATGCGTACTTTATCGAAACGTCTGACCTTACCATAAATGTCCGGAACGCTTAGGCAACCTTCAAAATCTTCTACCTGATCACCTTCATATTTAGTAATTTCAGGGTTAATAAACACCTTAAATGTTTTATCTTCTTTGTTATTAAAGTCGTTTCTAATTACTACAATTCTGTATGCCTGGTCTATCTGTATGGCGGCTAAAGCTACGCCAACTTCGTGCTCGCGTGATTCATCCCAGCTTAGCGTGGCGCTAATCATATTTTCCACGACCTGTTTAATCTCAGCGTTTATCGGCCCGACACGCTTTGATCTGGAGCGTAAACTGGGGTTTGGTAGAGAGATAATATCTTCTTTGGTAAATGACATAGTGATTGGTAGCTATTGTACAGGTTTACCCCTTAAGATAAACAGCTTTATATTAGGTCCATGGGATCAATATCCCAAGAAACATTAGCTGGCAGGTTATGGATAATATCTATAAGTTTGCTCCTCTTATCTGATTTAACCACGACTTGCCAGCGGTATTTACCACCTAATTTTTCGTGCAAAGCCGGTGCGGGACCTTCAACAATAACTCCACTGAGCTTATTAGCTATGACTAAGGCGGCCGATTCGGCACTTTTAGGACTCTTTCTCGATACGGTAAGCTTAAGCAGGTGTTTATATGGCGGAAAACCAAATGCTTTGCGCTCATTAAGCTCAAAGTCGTAAAAATGTTCCCAGTTATCTGTTGTAGCAGCTAAAATAGCCTCTGAATTTGGTTGATAGGTTTGAATAATTGCCATGCCGTCACGGTGACCTCTGCCGACTCGCCCTATAACCTGGCTTAGGAGTTGGTAGGTTCG
>JAJYJU010000018.1 GCA_021789195.1 bacterium
TGCTCGGCAGCTTGCTGTCCAGCTTGTGCGTTTGCGGCGTTGGTAGCACTGCCATATTCTCTTCGGTAACGCTGGAATTCATCATCACTTCTGTAATCTTCAATATATTGTCCATAGGTCTTGTTTGCTGGCCCAGCTCTCGATCCAATAATATCGGCAATTATATTTGCATTGTCAGGAGAAACGCTACCTGCCACATCAATAAATGCTGCAGTGTGTGCCATAACTTGCTTGTGCGCGCTCTGAGCTTTATTAAACCGATCTTGGGCTGCTTCTATTCCTGTGCCTGTTGCCTGAGCTCTTTGTAGGGCTAAGCTTGATTCATTGAGTTCAACTTGAGCATTCTCTGCCCTCCTTTTAATTGCAGGAGACATAATTTCAAGCCCTCCTTTAGATGCTGAAGCAATTTCTCCGGCGCGTCTTGATTTTAAGACACTATCCGTAACACGTTGATTAGCCGTATCTGAGTTAATACGGTTGTAATACATGTCTTCCATGGCGGTTTGTGAATCACCAAAAGATGAGCCGTATAGATCAATACGACCCGCTCTTTCAGCTTGACCCCTTGCCGCATTCATTAAACGGCCCGCCCTAGCTCGATCATTGCCTGCAACTTTGTTAATCATCTCAAGCATCTCACCTGGACCTTTACCATATCCAGTTTTTGTTCCTGCATTAGCAACCGCAGCAAAATCTGCCCAGGCCTCAGGGCCCATATCACGCCTAGCTCTCTCTACTGCAGCGACGTTCTGCGCAAGAAGAGCTCCACTCTGACCTTTAGACTTAAGGTATTCTCTAGTTGAGCCTTCGTTCATATTTCCAGATAACGAAGCGGTAAGTAAATCGTCATTTCCCGAAACCATTTTTACCGCATCACTTTTTTCACTCTCCGCCATTAAGGCCGACAATCTTTGTGAGCGAGCCGCGTGGTATTTTCCTTTCATATTCTTAGGGTTTACTCCAGCTGCGCCGATAAGACTTGCGTTCATTAATCCTTTACTGACTCGGTTTGCTACCGGGTTACCCTGCCATCGTTTGCCAGCCTGTAAGTTGCTCCAGTTGTGAGCCATGCGTTGTTTTCTGTAGTTGCTTAAGCCTTTGTTGATGCCTCTAGTTGCATTTTGCAAAGATCCGGAAATAGAAGACAGTGTGCCACCAGCCAACTTAAAAGTGAAAGGCAGCATAAAGTAGGGGGCGAAATATGCTGCAAAACCAATGAACTGATCAAGAGCACTAGAGTTTACTCCGTTTTGTAAGCTAATGGCTGAGAAGATTCTACCGGCAGCAATAACCGCGGTTATTATGGGGAACATCATAAGCGCGATATTAAATTCTTTGAGCCACATCCTAAATATCTTTTGGGTATTGGGGAGAATCATGAAGACGATTGCTATGGGGGCAAGAATTACCAGAAGGACAATTAAAAGTTGTCGGATTATCATGACTAGGAAGGCTACTGCTACAGAAAGTGCTGCCGTAACAGCAAAACTTAGCAACCCAAATATGCCTAGAGCGCCTATAGCTCCACCTGCGCCAAATAAAGATAAAGCAGCTGCTCCACCACCGTTTAAGTTAAGATGGTCGCTAAGGTTTGCAAAGGGAGCTTCCATAATATATTGAATGCCATAACCAAGTGCATTGGTTAAAGTAACGAAGAATTGCATTAACGGCCAGGACAAAGTAATCAGTATGACTGCAACTACTAATCTGGGCATAGCCCTCTTTATGGTGTATGCGTCAAGCACCTCAAGATTAAGCGCCTGAGCGACAATAATCACCAATCCTATAAGGAGTAAAACGCCTAATGCAATGTATCTGACAGTTCCCCAGGCTTGCTCGTAGCTACTACAGGTACTAAAGGAGCTTTTAGACGAAGATGAGTCACAGAAAATCTGGTTCGGATCAGTAGAGTTGCCGGGAGCGCCTACGGCTAATTCCTGCTGCATTGCATTCTCAAGTTCGTTTACAATTGCCTCCATTCCATTTACGGCAGGACAAAGTAGCCACGTTAGCGGGTTGAATCCGACATCACAGGTAATGTTAAGATTGGATGTTTTTACTGTGCCACTTGATTTAGTTGCTGCAAATGCGACATTAGACCCGAAAAGCGGAGTCAGAAATGTCAGCAACAATCCCACAGTCAAAAATAAATATATTTTCTGGCGCATTTATGTTGTCTATTCAATGACTAGTATTAGTATAGCGTAAGTTCATATGTATAACACTGCTAAAAGCCAAACAAGGTATTTTAAAACAACCCTTTATAAAGTGACTTCAACTCTAAGTTGCGTTGAATGCAATATATTAGGATACATAAAGTATAAAGTCGATGGTAGAATAATTGAGATAGAGTTACCCTAATGCAAAAGAAATACTTTTTGTCCAAAATAGCATCAATAGTTGCTTTAATGCTCATGGCCCCAATTATGTTGGCGGGCAATTCTTCTGCGGCTACTTCCATATCTTGTACACCGCCCCCATCGGCTTCCGGTACCACCAACCAGCAACATTACTGCATACCGGATTGTGCAAGTGGCACAAGTAGCGGTAGCGGTAGTAATAATACCGGTTGCACAAATCAGAACGCAGCCCAATGTAGTGCAAGTAATTGTGACATAGTAAAAGCGTATATTAACCCAGCAATCAATATAATGTCGGGGTTAGTCGGTACCATGGTGGTCATAAATATCTTAATAGGCGCCGTTCAATACTCTGCTTCAGGTGGTGACCCACAAGCGGCCGCAAAGGCAAGAGGTAAGATTTCTGGCTCCGTAATCGCTCTTATTGCTTTTGCTTTTCTCTATGCATTTTTGCAGTGGCTTGTTCCGGGAGGGTTATTCAACAATGGGTAGAATACGCATTTTAACCCCACTAGTTTTGCTTATTTTATTTATTGCCGGCACGGTCTTTATGGGCCCTTTGCTTAAACCCGCTTTGGCCTCTGCCCAATCGCCTGCGCCTAATGCAACCAACTGTCAATCAAAACCAACTTTTTTTGGCCTCTTGCCGTGGTATCAATACCTTACTACATACTCCAAAACATCACCCCAACTTAGCCAGCCCGTATGTGAGGTTTGTTTTAATGTTTTTGGAAATCAACAACCAACAAGTAACTGCAAGTCATCAACTGCCAGCGACATTAGCTTAATTTTGCTTGCCGTAGTAGACGATTTATTGCGAGTGGCCGGACTAGTAGCCATTGGCATGGTGCTTTTTAGTAGCGTTAAGTTTATAACCAGCCAGGGTGTTCCTGATGAGGTTGCAAAAGCCAGATCAAGTCTTATTAATGGCATAATAGGTGCAGCAATTGCACTTGTGGCAGTAGTTATAGTTTCATTTATTGGAAGTGCACTTGGGGGTTAGGATGATCACGCAAAATATTAAAACAATAGCAACTAGTACTTTACAGGGCATTCAACCTGGCAATAATCTACCCAAAGTTCAGGCTACCCAGTCTGAACTTCAAACGATTTTGCAGTACTTTTTTGGCGTCGTCGGTGCCTTGGCGGTGCTGTTTGTGGTAATCGGTGGTTTTCGCTACATTGTCTCAGCCGGCAATCCTCAATCAGCTGAAACTGCCAAAAAAACCATAATGTATGCTGTAATTGGTCTAATAGTCGCTGTCACCGGCGAAGCTCTTGTGACCTGGGTATTGAGTCAGTTATGAAAAGAAGACTAAAATTAGTATTAATTGCAATAACTTTTATTGTGTCTATTACGCCTGCAACAGCCCTAGCGTTTAATCCATTTAGTGGAGTTAATTGTTCAGGCGCAAGTCAATCTACCGTTTGCGCCCAGTCGAGTCAACCAACCGGAAATCCGTTATATGGCTCAAACAGTATTTTGGGCAAGGCAATCCAATTGCTATCTTTCTTCGCTGGTGTAGCGGCAATAATCTTGTTAATTGTAGGAGGCGTTCAGTTCGCTACTTCCGCGGGCAACCCTGATCGTGCCGGTGCAGCTAAACGCACTATTATGTATGCCCTTATTGGTATAGGTATCGTTATACTAGCGCAAATGATTGTAATATTCGGGATTAACGCAGCATGACATCAGGGATAATCAACAAATGCTCCTTCTGGATTAAATTCGCTTCGAGCTTAACCTTTCTATCCTTAATTCTTCTACCGATTCAGACATTTGCGTTAACAGCTAACGGAACTCAGACTTCTAATAATAGTTATTTTTCTACGGTTGCGAGCAACTCGCCGTCGGCATCACAGTTATGTGTGGGCGTATCTGAAATAAGTGGTGTTCCGTGTTCGCAGCAGAGCGCAACGTCCCAATCAACCACCAATAGTCTAATTCACAATGTAATCCTAATACTTAGTTACGTGCTTGGTGTTATAGCAGTTATTATGGTCATTATCGGTGGGTTTTTGTTTACAACGAGTGGCGGAGACTCGAAAAAAGTCACTACCGCGAAGAGCACCATTATATATGCTTTAGTCGGACTCGCTGTGGCCGTACTGGCTCAGATATTAGTACGCTGGGTTATCGGGACTTCGTCAAATCTGTCTAGTGGTGGCGTAGTACTGTTTCTACATTTACTGTATTGATTTTCAAGGGGTACATGGTAGTATTAAAGTAAAGTTATGAAAGAAAGGTCTATTTAATAAAATGCTCCAAAAAATAAAGAACCATCTAACCATCATACTTAGTTTATTTGCCCTAACTGTTCCAACTTTAGCTCCTATGGTTGTATCAGCCGCAACGATTAGCGAAAACGTTTGTACCGGTGTTCAATCGGCATCTAGCTCTACTCAAGGTTGTACTGGTAACCAGAACATAACGTCAGGCATTAAAAACATCGCCGTAACAGTGGTAAACATATTGTCAATTGTCGTTGGTATAGTTGCGGTTGTAATGATTATATTCGGTGGTTTCCGATATATAACTTCAGGAGGTGAAAGCAATAACGTATCAAGTGCTAAGAATACTCTACTCTTTGCAATAGTAGGTTTGGTGATTGTTGTCTTAGCTCAAGTTATTGTTAGATGGGTTATCGGAACCTCAACAAACATCAGCAACGGCACACCTACAGGTTTCTTGTTCTAATATAAATAACGTAAAGATAAAAAAATACCTCCTTGAACGGGAGGTATTTTTATGTGACCTAAGTACTATTAAAGGACTTGAATCTTCTTGACCGTATCTTGTTTTACCTTGCCAAAGCTAATTGTAAGAACACCGTCTTTAAGAACCGCTTCAATATCCTCTTCCTTGACTGGCACAGGAAGTGCAATGGTGCGAGAAAACTCACCCCAGTAGCATTCTTGCAGGAAGTAGTTTTCGACGTCGTCTTCGTTTCCGGCACTTAATGTACCACGAACTGTCAGTTGGTTGTCGGAAATACTGACATCCAATTCGTCTTTCTTAACGCCGGCTGTACGTGCCTTTACGACCAACTTCTCTTTGGTCTCGTAAACATCAACTGCAAGTTGACCTGGAACAGCTTCTTCTTCGTCCCATTGCTCGTCAGCTGGGTTAGCACTTGGCTGTTGGGTTGGATCATCAACTGCCATAGCGGTTGGAGTGTCATCGTCACCTAAAAAGGCGGCGGTTAGCTCATCTTCTTCTAATAATAGGTCATCGTCGTTATTTCGGCGCGCCATAAGGTTGTTACCCTCCGTTAGAGATTGTTATTTTCGGGTTGGCTCACTTGCCTTTTTATCTTACTTTCAGTATAGCTTAGGGCTTTTAAGATTAGCAATGCAACTTAACGTTATTTACAACACATTAATAACAACAGGCTATATTTTAGCGTACTTACTGCTATAATTTCATCTGTTGCAAAGCTACTGGAAGGGTGTCCGAGCGGTTTAAGGAGCCGGTCTTGAAAACCGGTATGGTGTAAAAGTCATCGTGGGTTCGAATCCCACCCCTTCCGCCAGGTAGATTTGCTTTAGGCAGTCCTGGCAGAGATGACCATATTACGCATTTGTATTAGTTCACTATCGCCAGTTACAAAAACTTTTTCACTTTGACGAAGGCTAAGGTCAGCATTCTCAGCTACACTAACAAGCGTCTTCTTTTGCATTCTGAATAATTCAATTGCCTCTTCAGCTCTATGAATACAGTTATAACCATCACGTCCACGAACAACAAAGCGTTTAAGCAAATCCTCTGAATCACTAGCCATGCTTCTGACTTTACGGCTACCAACTATAGCTAGCTCAGCGTAAGTATTCGCAAACTCTCCCAATTCTTTAACTAATTTTTCAGTAGATCTGTCTGTTCCCTGTCTTTGGCTTAATAACTCAATAACCGCCTTTTCTGGTGATTTTCCAGAAGTTTGAGCCGCAGCTATTATTGATTGAATATTGGTAGTAGCTGCTTCTAACACAGAAGCGTCAATTAAAGGAGAAAGATCTTTCTGATCGCCTTCGTAATCAGGCTTCACTACCTTGCTCGCCTCGTTTAATGCGCGTTCATGAGCCCTGCCCTTACTAAGCCGTTCGCTAAACCTGCCGGTTTCTTGCTGCTGAGCACTTGCCCACTGGTCAAACTTTTCGACATGTTCTTTAAAATATCTAAAGTTCTTACTCGCAGTTTGTGATGCCATGTCGTGACCTTCTGCAATCCTACGACTGTCGAGCTGGTTTCTTATACGGCGACCTACTTCTTGTTCATGAAACCCTAGAATCGAGCTAATTGATCTGCTAGCTTTTCGTGATGATTCCTCAAGCTGTTGCTGAGCTTTTTGATTATTGATACCTAAGTTATGTAGCATTTCACTACCAGAAGATATTAAAGCGTGCCTAATTTCCCCGCGTTGTTCATGCGCCAGGTATTCAAATGCCGCCATTCGTATAGAGACAGGCGCCTTTCCGTTCTTGTCTGTCAAAATGTCACCTAGATAGTCTTTGACCATACCCGGGTTGTTAGATTCTACAAGTCGCACTATGTCTAATGCCAGTTGCTCATAGCCGTTTTGAAGCATTTCTTCATCTGTTTTTCTAACTAAAACCTCATCACCGAATGATAAAATCGGCTCAAGGATTCCGTTATCGCGTGAAAGTGTTTCGCCTGACATGGCTGTTTTATTGACTATCTAGATGAAAGCATAGATTTGCGTAAAAAGCAATCATAGTAAAAACCTAAGTAACTTTTTATCTACCTTTTATAGGTTTTCAGATATAATAGGCTAAGAAACTTGCTGGCTTAAGTCCTACTTACGCATTGATTAGTTGTTTAGAATTCATAGTAGTCATAAGTAGCAGGCATATAATCCAGCAGTACGTTATAATGCGCTAACAGCTAAAGGCAAAATGGAGAGGTACCCAAGTGGCTGAAGGGGTCGGTTTGCTAAATCGATAGGGGGGAGTAATCCCTCGCGAGGGTTCGAATCCCTCCCTCTCCGCCAAGTTAAAACAGTGTTTCTACTGCCTTTTTGTATAATTCAATAACTTGAGCTTTGGCAGTAACTGAACTTTTCGCGTAGTGTTCCAGGGAAAATCCACTGTTTACTTCTAGCACACAAGCTGACTTTTGTTCATCCAGGACTATATCGACTGCTCCAAACTTCAGGCCTATAGCTTCCATTGCTTTTACTGCCACGGACTTTAGATCATAAGATATATCGGCCAATTTTAATTCTTTAGACCCTGCCCCGAGGCTTAGATTAAACATAGCCAGGTTGTTAATAAATTGCGGGTTAATCTTTTCGTAAGCTAACATAACCGCTCCGTTTAGAACTACCAGTCGTAGTTCGTTCTTAATATCCAAGTAAGGTGAAACAGCCCACGAAACAACGCCAGTATCTTTAGTAAACTCGATTGCTTTATTAACACTATCTACCCTAGCTACCATTTCACCGCGACTGCCTAGGTTTGGTTTAATAACCAGACTTTTGTGCTTGATTAAAAGCTCATCTAAGCTTGATGAAGAAATTTCGGGCTGAGAGGGCGAAGATAGCAGGTAGTGGGGCACGGCATCAATTTGAGCTTCTTTAAGTAGTTCATAGGTCGCGACCTTATCTATAGCAATATTGGCAGATGCTTGGGAGTTAACATCTAGTCCGTAACCATAGACAAAATGAGATACGTTTCCCTTTTTTAATCTAATAACCCAATCATCAGACAGAAAAGTACAAGTAATGCCTTGCTCTCTGCAGGCGACCTTAATCGCCTCAACTAGCACCCGATTCTTAAGTTCAGAGTCCATCATGGTATCGAGCATAGTATCACCTAAAAGCTCACTTTTACACCTTATAATTAGCTATGGATTTATCTACTGATGTACAATACGGAGAATGGAAGGTGGCGAAGAAAACCAAAACAAACAAGATGGTAGCATTGTAGCTTCTAGCCAGGATAATGACTTTAACCCGGTTAAGCCAGCCTCTACAGCTATTCCGCCAGAAGGCCCTGAAGGGTCAATCTCTTGGACTGCCAGTGAGTTTGTATCCCATAAAAAGGGAGCTTTATGGTATTTTATTGTTCTTCTTGCTTTTGTTTTCCTAGGAGGATTAATCTATCTATTAACCAAAGACAAAGTATCTTCCAGCTCAATTATTATAATCGGAATTATATTTGCTATCTTTGGCGGTAAAAGGCCAAGGGAACTTGAGTACCGCGTTGACCGCTATGGATTACATATTGGCAAGAGAACCCACTCCTTTAATAACTTCCGCTCTTTTGCAGTTGATCAAAAAGGAGCATTTTCAAGCATAGTACTCTTCCCGATGAAGCGATTCTCATTTTTAACTACCGCTTACTACGATCCACGCGATGAACAGAAAATAGTTGCCATTATTTCGAGCTACTTGCCTATGGAAGATAAAAAACGCGATTTTATTGATGATTTAATGTGGAAGATTAGGTTTTAAAAACTAACGGTTACTAAATAGGGTTTTCTCACGTCTTAACATTTTGCGCTCCATCCGGGCAATGAAATCATGTTTAGCCTGTTTTAAATCCCATTTCTCAAACTTTTTTAGGATTAGTTCAGCTTCACTTTCAGACATAATTTTGCCCTCCTTATTGCTTATTTGGAGCTTTTTATGTTGGTGATTTTAGTATCCACCCAATGTCTTGGATTCAACTGTAAAGTACTTAACAAAAGCATGTGCGCTTTTATTTTTGGCCTCTACTTTTGCTAATATCTAGATAAGAAATCTAAAATGCAGAACATATTAAAAGCACTAGACCACTTTCAGCGAAGACATAAATTTATTGCTTTTATTGTTGCGGTTGTTAAACGATATGGCGAAGACAGGAGTGGCAGAAGTGCGGCACTACTGGCTTACTATGTCTTCTTGTCTTTGTTTCCTTTGCTTTTTTGGATGTCCATAGTCTCTAGTATCTTAAATTCTCACTTCCCAGGAGCTGCAAATACCTTAATTAGGGGGGCTACGAGTTACTTTCCGGTCCTAGGTCAGCAACTAGCTAAAGTTGCTCACGGTACGCAGTTGTCTACGGTCGGGATTGTAGTGTCTACTTTGGTGACAATATATGGCGCCAGGGGTACAGCCATGGTGTTTAGAGACATTGTTAGTGATGTTTTTGGCGTGCCGGAAGAAGATAGGGTCGGTTTTCCATACAGCTGGCTGAGGGGTATAGGTATAGTTCTAATCGGTGGTGGCGGATTTGTACTTACCGCTGCCGGCTATGGCTGGGCATTGGCTCAAGGTCATGCGTTATGGTTCAGGGTATTAGTTGCAATAATCGGATTCATCCTGCTTACGCTGGTCTTTGGCGCCGTACTTAAGCTCAGTCTGCCTAAGAAGCATAAGATACGTGGCATAATTGACGGCGCGCTATCTATGGCTTTAGCCCTAGGTATCCTACAGATGATCGGAGGCTTTATTGTAACGCACGAGCTTAAGCATTACACGGATACGTACTCAGTTCTATTTGCTACGACATTAGGATTAATAGCTTGGATATATCTAGAGGTCCAAATCCTGCTTTATTCTATTGAGATAACCATAGTTGCTAATAAGCATCTTTGGCCAAGAGCACTTTTTTAATTATTTAGACCCGATTTTCGTCATATTTTCCAAACAGATGCTCAGTAATCATAACTGAATCAAACACTGTAAAAGTGAAACCTTAACTATAAATACGCAAGTACAACTGAATTAGAAAATATCCTCAGGGGTTGGAGATCTGCCTAGTTCTGTTCTTTTAGCTTTCCACTCCTCTGATGTAAGACCTAGTTGACCGGCGGACCTTGCAATATTGGCTCGTTCTGCAACAGCTAGGCCCAACTGTCGCTCATCTTCGTTTAAGTACTGGTTACCTTGGCCGGGTAATGGGATGCTTTCTAAATAGCGATCTATGTATAAGGCAGCGTTTCTATCTGCCTCAGTTTGATATAGTGATTCTCTATTGGTTGATACTAAATTTTCTGGCGACATACATTCATATTAGCATAAGCTAGTTGAAAAGTCAATACTATGGTACAGCGTAGTCCGATAAGTAAGAAACTATACAATAGAAGATTATGCTGAAACTAACTTTGAATTTGGAGCCTGACTAGACAGTTTTTTATCAAAAGTCCACAAAGGTTCTGCATCATTGAGCTGGGCATATATAGACAGGCAACAGTCCTCAAAAGATAAACCACCATGTGTAATATAAAGAGGTATTATGCCACCTTTGGTGCTGAAAGAGAGAAAGCAGGCATACTATAAGTATTTAGAGCTTGCACAGACTCAAGGTAACGTGATGCCTTTACAGCTTTTTATAGCTGAATCTATAGTTACAGCCAATGACCTGCTATTTAAGTAGCAAAAGACGCTAACAGGATTCGAACTGGCTTAATGGAGTAAATGCTCTAAGTAGGTCAGAATCGTTAATTATTTAGAACTGCAGCAACTGAGGTAATAAAGTCAAAGAAATTGATGGTAAGCCCTAGTGCGAGAAGCTAGAACCTTAATACAGGCCGATTACACGTCTCAGCTAGCGTTTTAAAAGAAAAGCACGCAACAATGTAATTAGCACTCTTGACATGAGAGTGCCAATTTTCTACAATATCATTAGAAGCTTATTATGCTTCTCTGGCCATTAAAATATAATTAATGAAAGGAGAAATATTATGGCTAATCTTGTAAGATGGGATCCATTTGCAGAACTTTCTGCATTACAAAAACAATTTTTTGGTGACGATCTGATGTCACCTTTTAAGGGAGTAAATATACCTACTACTGACGTTTACACCAAAAACAATGAAATGGTAGTTGAAGCACATTTACCTAACTTCAACCAAGATAATGTCAACATTCAGGTTGAAAATAATGCGCTTGTTATTAGCGCTGAGCGCCATGAAAAGGAAGAAGACAAGGATAAAAAGTATGTAGTTCGCGAAAGCAGTAGTAGCTTTTACCGAAACATTCAGCTTCCTGAGCGAGCAAATACGGATAAAATAGAAGCTCATTTAGAGGAAGGCGTACTAAAAGTAAGAGTGCCGTTAACGCCTCTACCCGAGCCAAAAAAGATAGCAATATCTGCCAAAGCAAAGAAGTAGATAAGAAATAACCCCCAAAGGCCCGACTAATCAAAAGCTGGGCCTTTTTATTTCAACTGAGTAGTATGGCGCAAGGCAATCAAGGTAAACAGGATTAGAACTCAATTAACAGATTGTGAAAATTATTGATGGAAATGTCAGAACTTTTCTGATCTGTAATATTGCTTGGTACAGCGTAGTAAGAGAAGTCAGAAACTCGATATTATTGGATTGTGAAGACGTAAGCCTTCAATTTTAGAGAAATCTGAAATATTAGCTGTCCATAATTCAGAATTGTTTACTAGTGCTGTTGCAGCAATGACTGCGTCAGGAGTTTTAATTTTATGTTTTTGCCGCAAGTTTATAGTTTGTTGGGCAATATCGCTGTCAATATACACTAATTCACCAGTATCTAGCATTTTACTGATTGCTTTGACTTCATCTTTGGTTATTTTTTGAAAGCCGAGGGCCTCAATTCTAGTAATAATAGAAAAGACGGGAGCTACGCTAGCTAAGTCATTGCTATTCGAAATAACACCAGACTTATACCAGCTTATAAGGACGTTTGTATCGATAACTACTCGGTTTATCATGTTTTAATTCCAGCTGTCGCGCTCAGCTCGCTGCCACTCTGATGGATTAGTTATTTTATCCCAGACGCCTATGCCGCCTTTTTTATGAGAAATCTTAATACTAACTTGCAGGTCAGCAAGCGTCCCACCTGCAATTTGAGGGTCTTGAAGAATAACCTTTGCTCCTGGTCGAAGGTTATTACGTTCAGCGTACGATTTAGGCACCCTCAAAGCATAAGAATTGCCTGTTTTTATAACTGTTGCAGTAGATGTATTCATAGTATATATTATTGTATATACAATAATACTACCCGTCAAGTACTTTTTACAATCTTTAAAAACTCAATTATCGCTCAGATTCTGGTTTAGAACTTTGCTTAATTAATTCTGTCATGTAGTTTTGTAGCCTATAATCCAAGTAATATACTCCTGTTCCTATGTCACTATCTGGCACAAAACCATCTTGCATAAATTCAGGACCCCCACTATATAAATGTCTAAATCCACGAGCTTCTGGCCGATGAGCTAACTCAGCTGGAGCTGGTGCTTTGTCGAAGTTAATGGACTAATGCTGCGTCCTTGGTAGGCTAAAAGCACCCACAAGGATAAAGACAGCAACAGGATTTGATACTATTTTAATCTTTTGGGCAAAATAGGATTTAAAAACTACAAAATTATCAGAACTACCCCAAAAAGTGTATTAAAGAATAAATTCCTGCGTGGTACGCGTGATAGGATTCGAACCTACGACCTCTGGCTCCGCAAGCCAACGCTCTATCCAGCTGAGCTACACGCGCATATTTCAGGAGGTTAGTTTAACATTTTTTATTATCTGCTACCAGTTAATCCAAAGTGTTAAAATGATTCGGTGTAAGGAGAGGTACCGAAGTGGTCGTAACGGGGCGGTCTCGAAAACCGCTGTACGGGCAACCGTACCGAGGGTTCGAATCCCTCCCTCTCCGCCACAGCTATCTAACAAAGTCCTTTTTATAAACTTGCAAATACTAACTACTGGTGCTAAACCATCTTAATATGCCTGAAAACAGAGAGCTTGAAAGATACCCCGATGGACCGAGGATAATGAACGCAAGTGAACTTGGTTTTCTAATGGAGCAAGTTGGCACTATGCTGTCGGATTTAAGTCATGGGTGCGGACTAGTTGAGCCTAAAATCCCGAACGTTTTAGGTGTAGAAGGAGGTAGGCGAGTATTAGAAAGTATTTTCTATGATTTAGGCGTTGACCAGGGTGTACCCAAATTTGAATCCTATGGAGATGTTACAGACCTAGCTGTAAATAAACAGGTTGTTCGCCTGTTGATACCTAGAGCTATATCTAGCGAAAGGCTAGACCGAAAACAAAAAGCAATGCTGCTAAACGAATACCCAGAAGAGTTAAAAAGATACGGATTTGTTAATACGGTATTCTGGGGCAGATTAATTGTCGGTCATGAGATAAGAAAAGCTGATTTTGAAGATCCAATGCAGTCTTTCCAGCAAAGATTAGCCGCTCGTGACTTCAGATACAGTAGGGTAAAAGAAAACTCAAAGAAAATCTGTCACTTTTTAGGTGTAGGCCTGATGTCTACTAATACATACGTAGCTCTACCTAAAGTATAA
>JAJYJU010000019.1 GCA_021789195.1 bacterium
AACATAAAACTTTAGGTTAACTGGCACTGGAGATTTTAGGAACCCGGCTAAACCAAACATTGAGAGCAATATAAATGAAATTACCACTATTAACGGTATGAACCATCCTACCGCACTACCTAAGAAGCTCATTATAATTATCGGGATCATGTAAGGCGATAAGAATATGCCTGATGGATTTTGTATCACCCCTGTTTCGAGAAGCATAAAAAAGGCACTGACAACGGTTGCAAGGTAAGTCCGGCTTTTGACAAGTCTGAAGCTTGAATATGCCTCGTAGACTACTTGTAAACACACCATAGTAACTATTACAAGCGGAAACTTAGTTGTGCCGTGCCACTCGCTATATCGAATTCCTATATATAGGTAAATAATAAGGAAGTGCGAGGAGTAAAGAAGAAACAACCAGCGAAGACGCCTAAGCCATTTTGACGATACGTGATTCATTGCTATTTATGTTTTTATCCATCCCCTCACCAAATTGATACTTAAATTATCTCATTTAGCATAAGTGTAAACAAGCCTTTGCTTTAGCTGTTAGGTGAGAGAAATAGTTAGCTAAAATAGGAGGCATAGTAATTGGCGCTTATAGCTCTAAAGTCTATTTATTACCATGTCAATCATACAGTTTATTGCCGCATTAATGGCCCATAAAGCACTAACATATAATTAAAGAATTGAGATGACCGAAGGCCGACACATAAAAAGAGCCTGGTATATAAAGCCAAGCTCTTTTTGCTGCCTAGAGTTTATGGATTTTTATACTCTAGGGTAGATATGGACAAAGCTTATATGTTTGATAGAAACCGCCATACTGATGCGAGCAAGACTGAGCAGTAATGACCGCCAAGTTCCTTTGATTGTTCATGAACTTATTATTTGAAGTTTTAACTTGGTTGGCACTAACGTCAAACAACAGCAGACCGGTTGATGTCCAGTTGCTGCCGGTGTACCAGTTGCCATTTATAGTATTACCTCTAGCTGATCCACTTGCGCCATAACTAAATTCTATGCCGTTTTGGGCGATGTTCGGCACCTCTCCGCTACCATTTACCGTATTTCCGGTAGCATCCACTCTGGTACCTTCGTCGGTAAATGCCATTCCATTTTTTTGATACTCACTGACTGTATTGACACTTACCGTACCAGTAGCACCGTCTGTGTAGTAAATACCGACTCCGTATTGGTTTCCTGAAGGAGGCGTATCTCCAATTTTGAAAATATAGCTATTCGACACATTAACTGTCTGCCCGTTATCTACAAACACTCCGTACTCTTTTGCACCATATATCTTAGCATTATCTATGCTACCTGATTGCGATCCATAGTAAACCCCTACATCACAGCCATTGGCATCTAATGTGCCGCTGAATGTTCCGGATGGATCAACTACTGCAGCAGTTAGATTTGCTCCATTAGCAGTTGTCAAGTTTGTACAAGGAGTCACGTTAACGTTGTCTAGTGCGGGACCCCACGCTGATGGGGTTTCGCTAGTGAAAGTTAGAGTGGTACTGGTGCTAGTAGCGGTGAAATTATATTTTTCAGGTTGCCAGAGCATATTTTGTAATGATTGATTGGAAGTAACATTGAAGTTATATGTTATGGCTGTCCCAGATCCAGCATCAACACTAAGGGTTTTAGTGGTTGGTTCTCCAGCTGGATTTCCCGACAAATCAAAAGTTACTGTATAGCTAAGACCTGGTACAGTTGAGAAGGTTTGAGCGATTGCGCCTTCGTTATTACCGCTCATATCAAGGCTACGAGAACCGTCGGCTGCTTTCCAATAGGTCCCGATATAGTCAACGCTGCCCGAAGTTACCCTCCAGTTGTCTATACTAGTGCTATCTCCCGCATATAATGTCTTGTAACTTCCAATATTCGGTATCCCATCTTCAAAACTGCCATTAGCAAAAGATATGGGGGTCGGAGCCGCCAAGGCTGGAAATACAAAGTATGCAACCAACCCGCTACTTATTGCTAGTGAACTAAAGATTTTTTTGACTCTTGATAAACTTTTTAAAAATTTCTTTTGACGAATAAGTCTAACTCTTTGTCTATAAAGATTATTAGTAGACATAACCCTCTCTCCTTAAGATTAGTACTATAATTTTATCATTAAATGTCAAACTCAGTCACGCTTTGTGTTTACAATAACTATGGCTTATTGTATGGTATATTTCTAATGAGTTACATCGAGAAAGATTTTATTCCTAAATCAGAGTACGAATACTATAGATCTGGGCGCTTATCTGAACATGAATTGGCAGTCCAAGGGATTGGTTTATATACCGCCATGGTTGTATTGTCTGAAAACGAGAGCAATCGTGAAGCCGCCAAAATTCCAGTTAGGTTAAGCAATATAACTCTTGAAAGTGCTGGATTATACGTTGCCAGTTTAGCTCTTTTAGACTCCGATCTTCAAATCGTAAAACATTTGCCAGCCCAATTTCAGAATGGTTACTGGACCAATGTCAGCGAACAAGTGAAAATACAGGGATACGAAGAACACGATTCCAAATACGGGTATAAAGCTCTACAATCTTACCTTAAATCTTACGAAGGGCCTTTAGATTATGAACTTATAGCAATAAGTTCATCGCTGTCTATTCCCGTAAGTGCTACCTAACAAGCTATAGAACTCGTTTAAACATAAAATTTAGTGTAATAAATTTATAGGTTAAGCTTTATTGAATTGGCAATCTTGGCAAAGTCCGACTCATAAGTTGTATAGTCGTAATTTACTGGGTTGATAGATACGTTTATATACTTTTCGCGGTTATAAAATGTTGCCAGATAGCCATTATTTTCTACAAAATAGTAGATATCTGTATAGCATTCTCCGGAACAATCACCACCGGTAACAACTACATATTCTGTATTATATCCATTTATAGAGTTAGTATTGCTAGTAATAGTGTTTGCCGCAGTTAGCTCACCGATTCTGTTATATATAGCCTGAGGAATTGTCCAGGCAGTTTTTTCAATCTTTAATGACCATGAGGCATTCGTGTCATTAGCAAGGCTACTGGGTGTAAACTCTGCTTCATAGACGCAGGGAACTGGGTCAGATATATCAAGACATCCGCTAACTCCACAGCTTGTTGGATCATTATGGGCACAAATTTGAGTGTTATTATTTACGCTGATTACCTGGTTGCCGTTAGGATTGTTTGAGTCCTTGGTAATTAGCCAATTACGGGGAAGAATAATCGAAACTTTTCCATCTAACGTAGATACGGTTCCCGTCGGAGTAGATGAAGCAGACTGTTTGGTGGAAGATGCCGTAGTTGATGTAGTCGTGGATGAAGCAGCACTTTTATGATGATTCTTATAGACAAGTCCACCTACGACACCTATTAAAATAACAATTACTATAATTAAAATAGCCTCGACTGTACCAAAACCAGATTTATCATCTCTAATCTTATACATGTGTTCAGAATATCATAGACATAAAAGGAATGGTGACCCCTGCGGGATTCGAACCCGCGATTGCCGGACTGAGAACCCGGAGTCCTAGACCGCTAGACGAAGGGGCCATACGGTAGTCTTATATATATGTAAGCATATCAGATTGAGGGGGAGTAGGGGAATCTATTGCTAAAGGGATGCGTTACAGGGATAATAGAAGATAGAAAAACTAATAAAAATGAATACAGAAAAATAATGTTAGGAATTGGGCGTCACAAAGATAGTGGTCCTGTCTCCGTTAAAACGGGGGCTTCCTTACGTGATGAGCAACAAGCCTCCAGTATTATCCTAAATGCTATTGAAGATGGGGTAATGCTAATTGACGATAAAGGAGTGATTGATCTGTTTAATCCTGGCGCTACCAAACTAACAGGCTGGCCATCAAACGAAGCCAGAAAGCTAGATTACCGCTCAGTAATTAAACTAGTGAACGGAAAGGGTGCCGCTTACACTGCCGAACAAGATCCAATACAACAGGTGTTTAAAGACCAGAGTGCTACCATAAGAGATAACAAAGCTTTTCTAGTTACTCGAGGCAACAAGCAAGTCCCAGTATCTTTAAGCGTTTCTCCACTTTTAGACCAGAACAAGAAATTGACTGGGATTGTTACGATCTTTCGTGACGTTACTCAAGAGCGTACAGAAGAAAAACAAAGAACCGAATTTATTAGCACCGCAAGCCACGAAATGAGGACTCCTGTTGCAGCAATTGAAGGCTATTTAGCTTTAGCATTAAATGACCGTGTGAGCACTGTAGATAACCGTGCTAGGGACTATCTAGAAAAAGCGCACGAATCTACCCAGCACTTAGGCAAACTATTTCAGGACCTTCTAACATCGGCTAAAGCAGAAGATGGTAGATTAATTTCTCATCCAATACTTGTAGATATGGGCAGTTATTTAGAAAAGCTTGTGAATGATTTAAAGTTTGCTGCGGATAAAAAGGGGTTAGTCGTGGAGTTTGATCTTGGATCGAATAAGGTTATTGACGCTACTGCCTCTAATAAAGCCGGTCAAAAGGTCGTTATGCCTCTTTATTATGTCTTAGTAGACCCAGATCGTATAAGAGAAGTAATCACCAACCTATTCGATAATGCTGTTAAGTACACCGATCAGGGAAAGATAACGATTGGTCTATCGGGCGATGATCAAGTTGTTCAGATGTACATAAAAGATACTGGGGTGGGTGTTCCACCAGAAGATATTCCACATTTATTCCAGAAATTCTATAGAGTAGATAACTCGGCGACACGCACTATAGGAGGTACTGGACTCGGTCTATATATAGGGCGAAAAATTGTTGAACTTTATCAGGGAAGAATATGGGTAGAAAGCGAGCTAGGCAAGGGGTCGACATTCTACATTAACTTACCAAGACTATCTACTGAGAGGGCTGAAGCAGAACGCCAACGAGAGGCAGCACAATCTGCTATGAGTCCAATTAATTCTTTAACAACTCCCGTGCTACAATAATAATATTAAGCATAAGCTGGAAGATTAATTAAATAACAAATGTCAAAAATACTATTAGTCGAAGACGATAATAACCTAAGGGAAATATATGAAGCCCGGCTTCAGGCAGAGGGCTATGTAATAGCCTCAGCTAAAGACGGAGAAGAAGCCTTAGTTGTAGCTAAGGCAGAGAAACCAGACCTAATTATCTCAGATGTCATGATGCCCAAAATCAGTGGTTTTGAAATGTTAGACATCCTAAGAAATACTCCTGAGCTTAAAGATACCAAGGTAGTTATGTTAACCGCTCTCGGACAAGCCGAAGATCAAAACCGTGCTTCACACTTAGGTGCTGACCGATACCTCGTTAAGTCTCAAGTAACCCTTGAGGATATTGTTAAAGCAGCTCATGATTTATTGGGCGATGGGCAAACAGCGGAAACTGAAGAGCAAAGTCCTGCTATGCCTGAAATAACTGTAACTGAAACAGCTTCAGCGCCCGTACCAGCACCTTCAGAAGAGGTTGCCGCCATGCCTGCACCTGATGCAACCGTCCCTGAAATGCCGGCGCCCGTCGTTGCCGAAACTCAACCTGTCATGCCTGAGCCGTTAGCAGAAACTGCACAAGTAGTTCCTGAACCTGTTATGCAAACCCCTGCTGCTATGCCTGCACCTGCAAACACTACCTTCGATCAAACCACCACTCCTCCGCTAGATACTAATCAAGCTGCTAATGTTGAAACACTAACTCGAGCAGTTGAGGATTTGGCCAGCAATGATATAGCACCAACTACTTCTGACACGGCAATGCCTACAGCTACAGCTCAAGATAGTGAGACAAACGATGACTCATCTTCTATCAGTGGCAAAAAAGTTATTAAACCTCTTGATGTACCGCCACAAAAGAGTCTAGATGAGTTATTGGCAATTGAAGAAGCATCTCAACCTGTAGCATCAGTTCCGGCTGAAGAACCTGTCGTTATGGAACCCAGAAATCAGTTTGATCCAGACGACCCTAATAATATCGCTCTATAAATAAACACTCCGCATGCGGATTAATGCCTTTATCGCCCAAGCAACAGGGGTTAGTCGTAGGCGAGCAGATATATTAATTAAAGAAGGTAGTGTAAGCATTAATTCTCGGATTGCCGATCTTGGTTCTCGAGTTGGTCCGAACGATAAGGTGATGCTTAATAACAAGCCTGTATACTCAAGCCTGGAACAACTAACTACAGTTATGTTCAATAAACCGATTGGCTACGTTGTTAGTCGGAATGGTCAAGGAGCAAACACAATCTATGATTTGCTCCCAAATAAGTTAAGCAAATTAAAACCAGTCGGACGCTTAGACAAGGACTCTTCCGGTTTACTGTTGCTTACTAATGACGGTCAGCTCGCATATGAACTTACTCATCCTTCATTATCTAAGTTAAAGCGATACGAAGTAAGTTTAGATAAACCAATCAATCCCTATGACATCCGTTTGATTAAAAAGGGTATTAGCTTAGCTGACGGCTTAAGCCGGCTTAATATAAGTAGTATTTCATTTGATCAAAGGTCAATGACAATAAGTATGAGTGAAGGTCGAAACCGACAAATTAGACGAACGTTTAGTGCATTAGGCTATCATGTTAATAAGATCCATCGGATCCAGTTTGGATCATTCTTATTGGGCGATTTACCAAGCGGAAAATGGAAAGAAATTGAGAAAGATTCTAAAGTTGGTGCTAGAAAATAAATGTTTATCTGTATAGTAGTGTAGGAAAGAGATTATGGCAGCAAGTAGAAAATTACCGATTGTCGCAATTGTCGGCCGGGCTAACGTTGGTAAGTCCAGTCTGTTTAATGCTATCCTGGAGCGCCGCGAGGCTATCGTTGCTCGTGAAGCTGGCACAACTAGAGACAGTATTTCTGCGAAGGCGGACTTTAGAGGACAGCAATTTTGGATTGTCGATACAGCCGGCATGAAGGACCCGGAAGATGACTTTGAAGAATCTATTCAGGACCAGATCTTTCAGGCCAGCAGTAGCGCTGATGTAATAGTCGTAGTGACAGAAGCTGGTACTGCTATCAGCGAAGAAGACCGCCAAGTAGCAACTTTAGCTTTAAAGACCAAAAAACCGGTTATTCTAGTCGTTAATAAGGTTGATCGAACAAGCCACGATAGCATATATGATTACGCAAAACTTGGCATTAAGGACATCCTAGCTACATCTGTTACGCAAGGCTCAGGAATTTATGATTTACTCGAGCATATAAGCGCCAGCATAGCTAGAGTACCTGCAAAGAAAGAAGATGAGCGCGTTAAGATTGCGCTACTAGGCCGGCCTAACGTCGGCAAATCCAGTCTATTTAACTCGATGCTTAATAAACAGCAGGCTTTAGTAGCCGCCAGGGCAGGCACGACCAGAGATATCAATCGGGCCATTATCCGCTATCGAAACCAGGAGATGGAACTATTAGATACTGCGGGAATTAGACGTAGTGGTAAGATTGAACGTGGCGTAGAGCACTTTAGTGTCTTAAGAGCCTTATCTGCCATTGAGGAGGCAGATATCTGTTTGTTGCTAGTTGATGCAACCGAACCAAATGTTGCCCAAGACCAAAGAATAGCTGGCATGATTAAAGATGCGGGCAAGGGGCTGGTACTTGTACTAAGCAAGTGGGATGCAATATCTGATCAAGCCGAAGAGTCTTTTAATTTCGACGCTCTTATTAAAAGCGTCTCAAAAGATTATGAATTCGTAGCGTGGGCACCCTTAATGGTAACGTCGTCAATTAGCGGTCAAAACGTTACCAAACTATTTGATTTAATCTTGAAGATTAAAACCGCCAGGGAGATTACCGTACCAACGCACGAGCTCAACAACTGGTTGGTTCGAGCTGTGCGCGAACATCCTCCGGCCGGACTAAAAAACCATATGCCAAAGCTTAATTACATGGTCCAGGAAACGGATAATCCTATACCGGCATTTAAAATCTTCGGTTCGCAAACCCGCTTTATACACTGGAGCTACCGACGCTACTTGGAGAACAAGCTAAGAGATAACTTTGGCTATTTCGGTAACCCGATTCAGATATGGTTCATAGATAAGCACGCCACCAAGAAAGACAAGGCTAAGGGAGAGAAAGATTGATGGCCTGGCTACAAAAACGACCTCAAGTTATGCTGCCGGCAACATATTTTACAGCCTCACAGAATATGTCCATCGTCTTAGTCGGCTTAGGTAATCCTGGCATACAATACACATCCACTAGACACAATATAGGTTTTGCTTGCTTGGATAGTTTCATTGATAAATTTGACGAAATGAGTAACTGGGTTGAACGTAAAGATTTAAAAAGCTTGTTTTCTTCCGGTCGCATAGGAGACACCCAGGTTATTGCCATTAAACCAACTACGTTTATGAATTTAAGTGGCGAAGCTGTTTCTCTAACCTTAAATTTTTATAAAACTCAACTGGATCATTTATTAGTAATTCATGACGAGCTTGATGTTAATTTCGGACAAATCCGACTGCGTATGGGTGGCGCTGATGCTGGACATAACGGTGTTAAATCTATTATTGAAAAAATAGGTGAAGACTTTGGCCGCGCAAGGATAGGAATCGGCCCTAAGACACCAGCTCAGATTGACTCTGCCGACTTTGTACTCCAAAAGTTCTCTGACAAAGAAGAGAAACAGATGAAAAACTTAAAGCTAGAAACAACCGCTATCTTAAGTGAATATGTCTACGCTAAAAAAATATCTGCCGAAACCAGAACATTTATAGTCTAAAACTAAAAACAGACTGACGAGAGGGGGTGGGCACCGCTCGTCAGTCTGTCTCAAGGGACAATCGTAAAAATTGTCCCCAACCAGCCCTTCAAGCCCACCCGGGCGAAACGAGCACGCTAACTTAATAAATAAGGCGTGTGTCTTTACGAAAAAATTCGTAAAACCATTTAGGCTCGCACTTGTTCGGGATATAACTTAAAGGGGTTAGTTTGCTTTAGAACATAGCTGGTTTAACCAACGAATGGACTAATGTAGTGGAGGGTAACAACTACTTAGTTTTAGCCCTAAGGCTCTAAAGCAATCTAACATAGATAGATAAAGGTGCGTGGTTCTGAATATATCCAAAACTCACAAGTGGCAATAATAGCAAATGTATGTTGTGGTGTCAATACATATTAATAATTCTATTAATATTGCAAATTTATGTCAGTATAAAGCTTATGTTAAACTATTCTTAATGAAAGTAATAATATCCGTTTCAGTCCTTATATTCAGCACAATTGGTAGTTGGCTAGGCGCTTTAATGGATAAAGGGAATTGGTTCGGTGGATGGAGCATACTGATTGGTTTTGTCGGGGCATTTGCTGGAATATACATTGGGTATATAGTAGGCAGAAATGCCGGATTGTAGCTTTATAAGAATCAAAGTTTGCTTAAATACTAATCAATTAATAATTGCATAGATGTAGCACTATTGCGTAAGATGTATAGATGTCAAAAAATCTAGTCATTGTTGAAAGTCCGGCCAAAGCCAAGACCATCGAGGGTTTCTTAGGTACTGATTATGTAGTTAAGAGTAGTTTCGGTCATATTAGAGATTTGCCTAAAAAAGGACTCAATATAGACATAGATAACGGTTTTAGTCCGAAGTACGAAGTCAGTATAGATAAAAAGAAAATTGTTAAAGAATTGAAATCTTTAGCCAGTAAGAGCGAAGTCTGGCTAGCAAGTGATGAAGATAGGGAAGGGGAAGCCATTGCCTGGCACTTAACACAGGCTCTTGCTCTTGACCCTAGTAAAACCAAACGAATCGTCTTTCACGAAATAACTAAACCAGCAATTGAAGAAGCTATAAGGAATCCACGCACACTTGATTTGCATCTGGTAGATGCGCAACAAGCTAGAAGGGTCCTAGACCGTTTAGTAGGCTATGAGTTAAGCCCCCTGCTTTGGAAAAAAGTTCGTACTGGATTAAGCGCCGGGCGTGTCCAATCTGTAGCCGTCCGCCTTATAGTGGAGCGTGAACGAGAAATTAGAGACTTCAAACCTGAATCTAGTTTTAAAGTCAGTGCTATCTTTAAAGATAAGGGCAATGAGTTTCCGGCCGTACTCAATAAGACATTGGCTGATTTAACAGAAACCAAAGACTGGATTAAGAAAACCAGCGCTGCAAAGTTTAGTGTTAATTCACTTGCAACAAAGCCAAGCAAACGTAGCCCAAGTGCGCCGTTTACAACCAGTACACTCCAACAGGAAGCTGCCAGAAGACTAGGTTTCTCAGTCCGGCAAACTATGATTGCCGCTCAGCATTTATATGAGGCCGGGCAAATAACGTATATGCGCACCGACTCTACGCAACTTTCCCAAATTGCTATTAAAGCCATGGCCGAATATATAAGTAAAGAGTTTGGCTCTAAATACCTAAACAGCCGTCAATTCCAGACCAAAAATAAGAGCGCCCAAGAAGCTCACGAAGCCATTCGTCCAACTAATATTAGCCATAAAAGTGTAGCCGGTGACTCATCAGAGCAAAAACTTTATGATCTGATTTGGAAACGAGCAGTCTCATCCCAGATGAGCGATGCTACCATTAACCGTTCAGAAGTATCTATTAAGATATCCGATCAGCCAGAGTACTTTATAGCTAAAGGCGAGACTTTACTGTTTGATGGCTTTATGCGCGTCTGGGGCGGAACAAAAGAAGACGTTATCTTGCCTGAGTTAAAGCAAGGCGACAAATTAAACCTAGTTGATTTAATTGCAAAGCAGCAGTTTAGCCGCAGTCCAGCCCGTTATTCTGAAGCATCCTTAGTTAGAAAATTAGAGGAGCTTGGCATTGGTCGCCCAAGCACCTATGCACCAACCATTTCAACTATTCAATCCCGTGGCTACATAGAAAAATCCGACCTTGCTGGCGAAGAGCGAAAATCCAGCGTAGTGCATTTAAACAATGGACAAGTTGAAACTAGTGAAGAGCAGGAAATATACGGAGCAGATAAAAACAAATTAGTCCCAACGCCAATCGCTGAAGTAACTACTGACTTTTTAATAAAATATTTCCCGTCAATTGTAGACTTTGCCTTTACGGCAAGAGTAGAGGACGATTTCGATGAGATTGCCCAGGGTAAAAGGCCCTGGAATAAGATGATTGGCGAATTTTATGCTGATTTTCATCCGTTAGTAAAGAAAACCGAGGATGTATCCAGGCAAGAAGTATCCCAGGCCAGACTAGTTGGTAACGACCCGACCAAAAATCTACCTATCTATGCCCGCTTTGGTCGTTATGGGCCGATGCTACAACGGGGCGAATCAAACTCCGAAGACAAGCCAGAATTTGCTCCTTTGCCAGCGGGCAAGACCCTTGATACAGTCACATTAGAAGAAGCGCTAGAGATGTTTAAGTTGCCACGATTAGTTGGCAAAACTAACGATGGACAAGACATAATGGCTAACGTAGGCCGGTTTGGACCATACATTAAGGTTGGCTCTCTTGCGGTATCCATTAAGGGACATGATCCGCACCAAATTAGTGAATCTGATGCCAGAGAGCTTTACGAGCAAAAGTTAAATCAGGAAGCTAATAAGCAAATCCAGGTGTTAAATAAAGGTATAAAGGTTCTAAACGGTCCGTATGGACCATATGTAACCAATGGGAAAAAGAACGCTAGAATTGCTAAAGACAAGGATCCAAAACTAATCACACAAGCCGAGGCAGAGGAACTTCTAGCTAAAGCACCTACTAAAAAGAGAAGATTCAAGAAAACCAAGTAGTTTTCCACAAATGCAAGTCTGTTGTATTACAGCTTTCTATAACATCGTCTATGCACGATAGTCATTATTGTGCTACAATAAAGCTAATAAGAGAGAACCTTGACTTTATATAATATAAGTTATATAATAATGCTTAAGCATCAGATTTAATACATAATTATGGCAGAATCAACAACTCAAACACTTTCCACTAAGAAGCTGGTGAACGGCGTTCTTGGTGCTATTGAGCGTGACAGGGAAAGGGAGATTGTTTCCCGCCGATCTGGGTTGTTTGAACGCAAAGAAACATTGGAACAGATTGGAGAGCTACTGGGTATTACCAGAGAGCGCGTACGTCAGCTAGAAAAAAGTGTCATGCTAAAACTTAAGAGTGCAGGGAAGGAACATGCCCTACCTGGTCTTGATAGTTTTTCTCAGCAAGTAGTAGGTATCCTAAAAGATAGCGGTAATGTTGTTCGTGTTAGTGATTTGGCTAATCAGTTGGTGCAGGGGAACGATCGCAACGAGCAATCCAGAATTGCTTTTCTATGCGACCTTTGCCCTGAATTAATAGTAATTTCTGATGACGACCAATACTACACTGCTGTTGCAGACAGCAAACTATTTAACGAAAAATCTCTCAAGCAGGCAACTTCCAAAATTGTTGAAGCAGTTACCAAGCTGGGTTCGCCAAAGCCAATTGCAAACGTAGCTAATGAAGCCAGTCTTTCTGATAACACCCAAGCTGAAGCTCTTGCAAGCGTGTCTAAACAATTAGCCTCACTTAATGGACAGTGGGGTCTTGTTAAGTGGCCACTTGTAAATCCTAAGAATATCCGGGACAAGATATATGTAATCCTTAAGCAGAACGGCAAACACATGCACTTTAATGAAATTGCCTCTGCTATAAAAGGCAGTGATTTTAGACGCAAAGACGTTACTACCCAGGCAATTCATAATGAGCTCATCAAGGACAAGAGATTTGTACTAGTTGGTCGCGGTATATATGCACTAAAAGAATGGGGCTACGAAAAAGGTACTGTAGCTGACATTATTAGCAAAGTCTTAAAAGATGCCGGCGAACCGCTACACAGAGACGAGATTGTAAAGCGCGTCCTAAAGAGCCGTTACGTCAAAGAAACTACCATTCTGCTAAACCTACAGGGCAAACCCCAATTCAAACGTGTAGCTAAAGCTACCTACGATTTAGTCGAAGCATAAACTTACTTTCATTAAAATAAATAATCAGCTTATTAAATTCACCTGGTTAAGCTAAAAAATCTCTTGATATTAATTAAACATTTTGCGAACATTACTATCAAACAAATAATAGATTAAGAGAGCTTAAATAAAAACATTCGACCTAAAGGTCAGGGGAATAAAGATTAAATAATATAAAAATTAAAAGGCGGGGCAAAAATAAAAATATACGGGAGGTTATGAGCGATAGGCTAGCCTAGTTTTAGATCCCGATACAACGTCGCACAATATATCTTTTGCGACGTGTTATATTCTAGTAAAGGTTATTATTGATACCCCTACTGTAGGCAAGTGGTTTTGCTTATCAGCAAATATTTAATAAATTTATTATCGTGCTGCTCTAAATATATTAATATACGTCTATTTTTAGCTATGCCTAATATGCCCATATCAACTCAACCTCTTCCTTGACGTGATGTATCATATGCTATTTTAAATAGTTATCCACAGCTAATGTCGTTAAATGTTTGCATTTTAGCCACTTTCATATTCATATTAATATATCCCCTATCCTTTCCCTGTTTAATACATTTATTTGACTTTATACTATTTCGGTTATGATATATATTTTTTACAAATAAAAAGATATTTAATATA
>JAJYJU010000020.1 GCA_021789195.1 bacterium
GGTTTACCAGCTAGTTCTGGATTAAGTGCCTGCTCGATGCCATATTCGCCAATACCGTTATTGTCTACAAATCCAAGTACCTGTGAGGCTAATGAACCATCCGGGTACACTCTATAATCCTGCCCTCTGGTGCCGAGTCCAGGGTCCCCTAAAGCAACGATCTTACTGTTCTGGCTTGAATTCAGCTTAGTTGCGATTACTACATATTGAGTTGATTTATCCGATAATGCGGCGATGTAACTGTTTTGGTTTCCACCAATAATTTTACTAATCTGATTAGCTACTGTTTGCGGTTGTTTAATAAATAAGGGGTCAGCAAAAAGCGTGTATAGTTTTTGATTTAAGACAATCGGAACGCTAGTACTACCATCCTGAGCCTCAATTATTCCCCTAGTTGCTGGTATTTGAAACTGCTTTAACTGGTCGCTTAAGGCAGCTGCTTCATAATGCGAGTGTTTTATCACCTGAACATAAAATAAACGCACTGCGAATATCGCCAGTACGATTACCAACAGGATAGACACTATTCTTATCCTGCCTGAGCCAGAAGATAGTATGGGGCTAGACGCTTCAGGCATTAACCCTCCTAGTATAGCTAATTATTTACGGTAGCAGAAGGAGTCAGTGGAACCATACTCTTAGCAACCGTACTATTTTGAGCCCGGCTGACAGACTGGAGTTGGGCAGAATAAACCGCAAGATCAGCATTTTCGCTCTTAAGAGTGTTTTGCTGCTGTTGCAGAGAGTTTAAGCTAAATCCGTAAGCATTGGTTTTAGTTACTTGAGATAAATAAAACAGGCCCAATAGACAAGCTAGAACTATTAATATAATCGTATTACTAATAGGCCCGAATGTCTTGGCGCGAGTGCGAATACTAACAGAGTTACGGTTACGACCCGCAAATTGCGATCGACTTAAGGCTAGTGAACTTGAGTAGGTCATGTTTTTGTTTTTCCTTTTTGTCCAGCCCCATCTGTTTTGGACAGGGCTGGATTTAGGCATTAGAGCACGCGTACGTGGATCTTATATGCCCGGGAGTTGCTTTTTACCTGAATCGGCATTCGCAGTTCCCTTTCTTTTTTGTTTCGCTGCGACCCGCAATTTTGCACTGCGAGAACGCGGATTATTGGCTGTTTCGTGAGGACCCGGAGCTACCGGGCGCTTGGTAAGTAGGGTCAGGGACGCATCATAGCGATTCCCTGACTCTCCGGCAAAAAATTGCTTAACAATCCTATCTTCCAGACTATGGAAGCTGATGACCGCTATACGGCCACCTGGCGCAAGTAACTTTAGCCAGATTGGTAAAGCTTCTTCTAGCTGGGACAGTTCGTCATTCACGGCAATTCTTATTGCCATAAACGTTCGCGTAGCCGGATGTACTCGGCTATGTCCGCCCCATGCCCTGCTGACAAGATCGGCCAGTTCAGTTGTAGAAATGACCGGTCTGTTCTTAACAATCAGATTGGCAATCTGACGGTGCCGCGGTTCCTCGCCGTAGCGCCGTATAATTTCCGCTAATTGTTTTTCACTCGTATGGTTCACGATATCTGCAGCAGTTTTTGTCTGCCTTCGATCCATTCGCATATCGAGAGGTGCAGGTTTAGTAAAGCTAAAACCCCTACTAACCTCATTAAGGTGCGGTGACGACACCCCGAGATCCGCCAAAATTAAGTCAAATGCTCGCTCGTTTCGAACCAGCCCCTTAGCAGCACTTAAATAGTCTTGGTGCAGCAGATTAATGCCGCTCCCTTTAAACATACTATTTAAATGGCTAATGGCCAGCTCGTCACGGTCTACTAACACCGACTGTTTATAGTTCCCAGTCAGGTCTAAGACTGCGCTCGCATGTCCGCCAAATCCGGCTGTTGCGTCCAAGTATCTGTCTCCTTTTTGAGGATTTAAATACTTTAAGACTTCATCCAGCATAACCGGCGTATGATCTTTATTTTGGTGAGGATTTTTGTGGTGCATTTTCTTGTTTTTTGTTTTTGTACAAGGTCACCTATTCAGCAGCCAACTTTTTATTTTCGATTTTTGTTTTTGATGGTTCATGGAAAGCATCAATGTAAAAAACTAAAGCTTTTTACTGCTGCCCACGAAAGATTTGAGAGACTTTGTGTGAGGTGGAGTTTTGGGAGGTGTTTTTGAGAAAAGAGCTAAGACTTTTTATAGTGGAGTCTATTGAGTCCACTTGCTGACTGCCGAATAGCTAATCTCGAGGTTAGTATTCGTTTTTAAATTGTTAAGGTGCTCTTTAAGCCTGGGCTTTAAATCCGCGCGCGGTCTTTCTGCTAAGCCGCCAATACTGCCCTGCTCGTACAGCGATAATATCCTTGCCTATGCCTGCGTAATCCAATAGGTGCTGCTCCAAGAGAATCCTCCCCTGTTTAGCATCTAACGGCCCCTCTATCTTTCCGGTCCGGAATTGAACATTGATATCTGCCGTAGTCTCATCGAGGATGTCCCCTTTGAGCGCCGGTTCAACCAAGTCATCCCATACCGCTTTAGAATATAGGTGCAGGTATTTTTTAAAACCTCGGGTAACTACTACACCACTTTTGAACTCGGCACGAATCTCACTCGGTATGGTTAACCGTTTCTTATCGTCTAGCCGACGTTCGAAGTAATCTATTGTAGCCATCCCTTTTATCTGTACTAGTGGTTTTTATTTTTGTATGGTCGGCACTATTTTGGTGCTGTCCCATAATTGCCACTACAGCGAATATACTACCCACAGCTACCCACTGCAACCCATTTTATGAAAAAATAGTCGTGTTTTTGACACCACTTTAGCTTTGTTTTTTAATTAACTCCTTTAAAGCACTATATTTACTGTTTATAATTTTTTGGCTTTTTTGGCACTTCCTATGCATAAAAACAGTCTGATCAGAGCTTGCATGACAATTGCCTGACATAATGAAACGATTAAGATGCGGCAGTTTAGATTATTAAGAATGGTATGCGATATTTATATCTCAATCTGTTAAAATTTGTTTTTGGCCTAGAAAATCATTCTATTTTTATACAATATATGAATACATAATTTATTCACTTAGTCTATTTTCATCTGTTATATTCTTTAACCTTTCCTGATTTAAGCCTGTAGTTTGTTTAATTAACCATGGTGACATGCCTGATTTAAATAACGCTAGCGCTGTTTTTTCTGTCATATTTAGTATCCTCGGAGCTTCATTAAGTCTAGATTTTTGCTTTAGCAAATCGTCAAAGTCATATATAAAATTATCTAATTGAAGAGATCTACTATTGTAACTGCTTAGGTATAGCCCTCTATAAGATCTTAATCTGCTGATTGCAACATATCCCATTCCATACGCAAAACTCCGTCTTAAATCAATTTCTGCAACTTCAAGACTCATTCCCTGACATTTATGTATAGTTATGGCCCAGGCCAGCTTAAGTGGCAGTTGAATTAACTCTGCCCCGCCTAACTCTGACTCTATTTTCCACTGATGAGGCTCAGCAATTATCTGATTTTTGGTGGTTTTTAGCTCAATTACAGGCAAATTAAACTTAAACCCAATGACTGTTCCTTGCGTGCCATTAACAAAGCGTTTATATATATCGTTAACTACAAACATGACTTCTGCACCGACCCTTAGTTGCAACTCTTTAGGCGCCAGCACAGAACGGCTTAGTTCCGTCGCTAATTTAGAATTTCCATAGCTTCTAGAAGAGTAGTTTCTTATTTTTCCCTCAAGCTGGTTTAAACGGTAGTCATTTAATTCATCAACTTCTCTGTTATGAGTCAAAAGATGAGTTACCGGCCGATGCGAAACACCTTGTCTGGCCGAGAGAAGCGAAAGGTAATACTTGTTAAAGCGTCGTTCGCGTAAAGCTACTAGTATTTCTGTTAATTCATCATTGGATTGACGGTGTTGTTCGCTTAAATAACAGATAGTAAGGTCTGCTTCTTGCCAACTCTGAGATAAAAAGCAGTACGCAGGACTAACTTTACTAACTGGTGGTAACTGAAAAAAATCCCCGGATAGAATAAGCTGTAATCCACCAAAGGGAACCTCAACACTTCTTACCTCTTTAAGCAGATCATTTAAGGCATCGAGTGTTTGAATATCGAGCATGGAAACTTCATCAATTATTAAGATTTCAGCGCTTATTAAGCGATCCTTAATGACTGGACTTATTAAATCAAAGTTTGTACTTAAGCGACCGCTATTAAACAAGCCTGACCATGAATGAATTGTCACCCCGCCAATTAAGCTAGCAGCAATCCCGGTAGTAGCAGTTAATGCCACCTTGCGTTTATCTAATACCGCAAGTTTCATAAACTGTTCTAGTACAAAGCTCTTGCCTGAACCTGGCGGACCGCACAGGAATATATTGGCACCGCTTCGCATTAGTTCTAATGCCCGTTTTTGGGTCATAAAACAAAGCCTATTTAGATTGAGCCTAGATTATATAGCTAAGTCTTAAACTATGCGGGATATTTTATTGTTTTGTTTATTTGAAGAACTAAAACGACGCTTATAATCCTTATATGCCAACTGGTGCCTTAGCTGATCAATCCGGACAATGTAGCTTTCCCACGGTTTTAAAAGCGATGAATACTGCCAGTTCGGGGTCAACACCTTCAGCAGTTTGTGCTTGTTAGCCAAATACTCGATTAAACTCACGAAATCTCCATCCCCTGAGACAATGATTGCTTTGTCGTAGTTGGGCAATTCTTTCATAGCATAAAGCACTAAATCGGCATCAATATTACCCTTAACTGTTGGCTTATGTTCTTCTTTATTGTTGTCTCTTTGCTCATTAGCAGATACATCGACAGTCGGTTTCAAGGCAATAAGATATCCTAGTTCGTGCATCCGCTCGTATAAAGGCTCATTTCCCTGCATATAGCCTATGAACATGAAAGCTTTAGTTACGTTATACTGCTCGCTTAAATAGGCCCTGAATGCCCGCCAATCCATCTTCCAACCAACCTTCTGCACACCTAAGTTTAGGTTCTGGCTATCTATAAAAGCATATACGTTAGCGGTTTTTTTATTACGTCGTCGGACTAGCATTAATTTCCCCTTAATCCCTCGCGCAAGTTTTGGCTAAGCTCATCAATGCTTAGTCTGGTTTGCTTGGCAGTATCACGATCTCTTAGCGTAACCGTATTGTTGTCAAGCGATTCAAAATCTATCGTGATGCAATAAGGAGTGCCGATTTCATCTTGCCGGCGATAACGCTTGCCAATATTGCCGTTATCGTCCCACAATACTGAGCCAAACTCTGACTTGAGCTGTGCGTATACTTTTCTAGCCAAATCAACCAACTCCGGTTTATTCTTTAGTAGCGGGCTAACGGCTGCTTTAACAGGGGCCAATTTAGGATTAAAACGCATCACGATACGCTGCTCTCCTCCCACTTCGTCTCGGTCAAACGCGTCAGTCATAACGGCAAGCAACATTCTGCCGAGACCAACTGATGATTCTATAACATATGGGGTGAATTGTTCCCCACTTTTATCGTCAGTGTATGTTAAGTCTTTACCGCTAGCTTTAGCATGGTTAGTTAAATCAAAGTCGCTACGGTTATGGGTACCCCAAAGTTCTTTCGGACCTTGAGGGAAATTAAAGTAGATATCGTGAGCAGCTTTAGCATAATGTGCCCGTTCAGTGTCACCATGCTCATGCCAGCTAAGATTACTTTCCTTAATTCCAAGTGTACTAATTAGGAAGTTCCAGGCAAACTGGCGCCATTCTTCATATACTTTTTCCTGGTCCTTGGGATTAATAAAGTACTGCATTTCCATCTGTTCAAGCTCACGGACCCTAAAAATAAAATCGCGGGGAGATATTTCATTACGAAATGCCTTGCCGACTTGAGCAATACCAAAAGGTAGCTTAGCTCGCATTGTATCCTTTACATTTAAGTAGTTTGTGAAGATTGAGCCGGCCGTTTCAGGACGCAAATAGACTTTTGCGGCATCATCTTCAATTGGGCCAACCCACGTTTGCATCATCATATTAAACGATCGTGGTTTACCAAGCGGATTACCATCTGGGGATTTCTTGTGCTCAAGCAATTTTGCCAGCTCAGTTAAGTCTGTACTATCTACACCGGCTAATTGATCAGCACGGTAGCGTTTATGGGTAACCGTATCTTCAACCATTGGATCGGCAAAGCCGGCCACGTGACCGCTGGCTTGCCATAACATGGGGTTTTGGATAATAGCACCGTCCACTCCAAATACGTTGTCTTTAGCATGCACCATGGCATCCCACCACAGTTGCTTAAGATTGTTGCTTAACTCTATCCCAAGCGGTCCGTAATCGTAAAAACCGGATAATCCACCATATATTTCAGAAGACTGAAAAACAAAGCCGCGTCGTTTGGACAAGCTTACTATGTCTTCCATGGTTGGTTTAGTGCTACTCATGTTTGGTATATATAATTACAAATCTCCTTAGGATTATACCCTTAGCTTCTAGATAACACTACCTAACTAAGTTGATGCTCGTGAAGTAAGCTAATTAAATTAACGACACTACTAGCTAAGTCATCAGCTTTAATCACTCTTGAGACTACCTTAGGGTTACTAGCTGCAAATGTTAAGCGCAAAAACTTGATCTGTTCTGGTGAGTATGTTCCCTTTTCTCGGTCGTAAAAAGACATGCTAGAAATATCGAAATCGAATTTGGAATCCAAAGCCAATGCATTACCAGATTTATCGGTACTTAAATTTGGAGTGTGCCCCGACAGAGCAAGTAGGTGGCTTAAAAACCACAGCTTATTAACACTCAGTGAAACCGAAAGATCATTCAAACCAATAAACGTATCTTCCAGTAAATCAAAATAGTCCGGTTCAGTCTGATCTTCTGTTACCTTATTAATAATTTTTAACATATCATAACCAAACTGTACCCTATCAATATCAGTTAGTATTTTGCCAAAATGCGAATCTAAACGAGCTGATACTAAAGTGCCTAAGTCGTTACGCCCGCGAATATATGAAATGTCGTTTATTGAAAACAGCTCAATTCCACCCGCAAGCTTGCTTTTTAATGCCCTAACAGCACGAGCCATCAAACGTAGTTTGCCCATTTCTGGTGTAATTAGAGTAATGATTCGGTCAGCTTCGCCGTAATTAGTGCGGCTAAGCACAATAGCCCTGGTTTTAAGCGCCTGCATGAGACTTTTTTGATTGCTTAATATTGGCACTATTTAATAATTCACGACTGGCCCGTATTAACTCAGTTATGGACGTACTTGGTTTATACAAATACTTGCTAACATTTAGCTTTTCTAGCATACAGTCTTGGCTTAAGTTAAACTCAGCCGGTGGAACGCTGGAGTAAATAATTAGAGGGGTATTCTCCCAATCGGGATACGACCTAAATTCATACATAAACTCAATGCCACTATGACTAATTAGTTGCAACTCCAAAATAACTAAGTCAGGCATTATTTCATCGGCTAAACTAACGCCGTCCTGAGCATTAGTAGCATACGTTAAGTCAAAACCAGCCTCCTTAAACGCACATAGTAGGATATCCCCAAGTAATTTGTCTGGCTCAATTAAAAGAATCTTTTTTAGCTTAGGCATATCTAAACCATTGCCAACTGAGTTGAGGGCTGGAGTACTACGCCCAAACCATACAGCCGATGATGTCTCGACACGTGCAATTTAAGATTCATGGCTCGAAATATAGCATCAGCCACAAAGATGCCCGCTGCAGAAGTATGGCTAACATTAACTAGCGGTTGTCTGGAGACGCCATATAATTTTCGCCCCCGCTTTAGAGTATCGTTACTTAAATTAGGTACGTTAGCATAAACGCCAGCTACAATTCCATAACGACAACGGTGAGTAGCAAGCTGCAAAGTTGTTTGTTCGTCCTTAGTTTGTGACGGCAATGCTTCTATAAGAGCACTAGCTAATCCAATAATGGCCGATTGTAAACCCTGGCGATGTGCCATGACCGGTTCATATCTACCGCTAATATTTAGTTTTATATTAACGTTATATAACCTGGCTAAAGCTCTAAGTTGCTGATCAGCTTCGTATAGAACCGAAGACACTGATACTGCCTCCGGCGCGAGCTCATAACTATGCATATTAGCTAGTTGTAGTCCCAAAGAATAACTGTCTAGTAATTTTAATCCGTTTTCGGCTATGGTTCTAATCTGGGAAAAATCGCTGCTTAACCCCATACTTCCAAGCTCAGCTTGTCGAGATATTTGAATTAGAGGTAATTTTATCTGTTCTGCTACTGATAGCAATAGCTGCTGCGACAGTTTTGGCCCTAGCGGCAAAAGTACATTATTGTTCACGTTTGATTTTACCCTCGAAGCGCTATTTATAGATGAAATTATACTACCCAAAATACGCCATAACCAAGCATTAGCGTTGTTATTATGAACAAATTTCGATTTATTTAACTATGGCTGGAATGTAACTGAGTTTAATATCTGGCTGGTAAATAGACTTGTGTATTGGCTAGATTCTGTCCATATCTCGAGTGTATTAGTGCGCAACGGGAACATCACCATAACCCCCTGCTTACTTGGTTGAACTTCGCCGGTAATCATTACACCAACCACATTTGGTAAGTTTTTCAGTGTATAGGGCGTAATTGTTACTGTCTGTCCTGATTGAGAATTACTAAGCATTGAGCTGTACTGGGCTAGTGTGTCGCTATACACCGCGCCAACGACCTCGATCCTTAGCGCAAAAATATTGCTTTGATCTTCTACTGAAGGTACTACACCGGGGCTAAAGTAGGCATCTAGCGGATTACTACCGGCCGTATCTGCATAACCACTCCAACTCTTAGGGTATTGTAATGATACACTGCCATACTGTGATGGACCGGTATAGCTAGTCACTGTAGCATTTTGCTCTTGTTGGAATTTAGCATTAAGCTTATTTTCCAAACTGTTATTTGAAGCAGACACTGCACTAGCAATTAATTGATTGGCATTGTTCTTGTACTTCTTCTCTCCAGAGTAAGCCATAGCAGCAAATATAATCACGACAACCAATGCCACACATACAGCAGTGAATGCTATGGTTAAACCACTTATTTCTCCACTTTCGGAAAGTTTTCTCATATATAACAAGCTTATGGTAACTTAGTTTACCTTAGTCTGCAATGCAGAAACACTGTTGTGTTTGTACGAGTACTAAGCCAGTATAAGTCACCGGTCTGCCTTGAAATTTATTATAGGCAAAATTAATCTTTGTCGTTAAGCTGGTATAAAAATACGCCGTCTATATCATTCAAGGGCTTAATTTTATTAAACTTAAAAGCAAAACTAATTATCGGCGTATTAAAAAAGCTTTCATTTTTTATTTTTTGCTCCAGTTTTGGCATCAATCTCGGTAAAAGAAATACGTAAACAGCGTCACATTTGGGCCATTCGTTTGTCCAGAAATTTCCTAACTCTATCTTGATTTGTTTACCGTAGCGTCTGGTCCTTAGCCAGCTGATAAAAAATAGCACCGGGTTTAATTCATAACCTACCGCGTTAAGGCCGGCCTGAGCAGCTGCAATTAGTACTCGCCCGTCTCCCGATCCTAGCTCAAGCAATGTTTGCCCCGGCTTTAGATTAGCCAGTTTAATGGCAGCCTCAACTTGCTTATTCATTGTTGGCAAGTATGGCGCGCCGAACAATAATACATAACCAAAACAAAGAAAGATTATGCTAAAAAATAGGGTTATAAGCTCAACAATCACTCTGTTATTTCTGACCCTTTGTCTTTGAGTTAATTTGGGTTAATTTATTCTCGGCAGTCTTTAGATACTCACTTAACTCTTCAACAAGTTTATTTGCCTGTTCGTATAATTTTAATGATTCATCTATCGAAGTTTTATCATCCTGTAGCAAAGAGATTATGTTCTCTAGATTATCACTCAAACTTTTATAATCTTTATTGGTGTCAGACTTAGCCATGCTTAGCTCCCTTAACTTTCTTTAATATACTGGCTTTAAATGTAGCCTGCTTTAGTTCAATTGATACTATACTACCGCTTATCAAATCACTGCCATCGCTAACCATTCCGTCTTTATAAACTATGGCGTAACCGCGTCTTAAAATGTCTTTCGGACTAAGTGCAGCAATTAATCTAAACTGATCCTTTAAGCGAGCACGTTCAATGCTTAACCTATTCTCGATTAGATCTTTCATATAACTTTTTGAACGATCCAGGTTCAAAGATATTGCCTTAATTCGCTCAGATAAAACCATCCTTAACTGATTCGGCAATTTTGACAGTTGATTCAGTTCGACTTGTTTGTCTGGCACTAAAAGTTCTGCCGCGTTTGATGGCGTTGACGCTCGCCTGTCCGCAGCTAACTCGGCTAGACTAGTATCACTTTCATGACCTATAGCAACGAGTGTTGGTACACGGCTGGCGGCAACTGATCTTACTACAATTTCGTTGTTATATGCCGCCAGATCTTCCGGACTGCCGCCTCCCCTAATAATTACAATTACATCCGGTGGTTCCGAAGTGTCTGAGAAATACTTAATTGCGCTAGTTATTTCCTCAACTGCCTGATCTCCCTGAACGCTCACGTTATACGCCAAAATATCTAATCCGGCCCAGCGGGCATTAATAATCTTAGTAAAGTCAGCGAATGCAGCAGAGCTTACGGCTGTTATTAAGCCTATGCTTGAAGGTGGATAACTAATTGGTCGCTTGCGCTCATGTGCAAACAGTCCCTCAGCTTCCAGCTTGGCTCTAACCAATTCACTCAGCTTCTTAATTGTGCCGCTGCCAGCGGGCGTAATTGAAGCTACATTGACACTAAAACCCCAGCGCGGATGCAATCTGGGTGTTCCTTTAACCTTCAGCATCATGCCGTCTTCAATTGGACCAGGTAAGTTATATACCGTGCCAAAGAAGCTAACGACAGCTTCGTCATCCTTCAAATCAAAATAAACCCATTTGTCTTTAGATACCCTAAAATTAGCTAACTCGCCGTAAATAACTACGCCACTGTAGGCGTACTCCATGGTCTGATTTAGTAACGCTACAAATTCGGCTACACTGAACTCTAAGGCCGGCTCATTCATATCAGTTCAGCGTCATGCGGCGGTTTGCCGTGTTTGGATATTTCCTTTTGGTAATAGTAGTAACCTGGGGGTAGTTGTAGCAGAGTGTTAAGTACCCTATACATAATAATCACAGGTAAGCTCAGGTTTGGAGATATTCCAGCAGCCAGCAAAACTGCAATCATTAGAGCTTCATATATACCTAGTCCACCCGGTAAAACAGATATGAAACCAGCGAAATTAGCTATGCCGTAGGCTAGTATGACCGCACCAGGATTCACAAAGTGACCAAAGGCTATAAACACCACATAAATAACCGCGACCTCAGTAAAGTTCATAATAAGAGCATACAAAAGTGGCTCGCGCATTTTTAAATGATCGCGACGCATTTCCATGAATGTATTATGAAAATCATCAAAAACCACCTGAGCTTTTTCAATGTTAATGACATCCTTATCGCTCGGCCTTACCCAATGCATTAATTTATTTAGCCATATAGTAAAGAACTCAAGCACTTTTTTAATCCTGCGACGGTTGCCAATTGTATAAATGAACAATGCAGTAGATACGACTAAAAGAGTCGTCAATATGGCTGAGACAAGCAGCATAACCCGGTTTACTTGCCCGCCAATAGCTAGGAAAAAGACGCTTAATAGAATTAGTGACTCGAACGAAATAATCGTTAGAAGCAGCTTCATAAACTGAATCATAGTAGCTTTAGCACCGGAAATTTCATCATCTTTAAGGCGCAAGCCGAAGTAGGATATACCAGCCGCCCCGCCACTTGGAAAGACGTGGTTTACGAAATTAAGTTCTAACGATGCTATGAATAGTTCCCCGTACTTCAACTTGTTTCCAACAATTCTAAACAACTGCATATACAGCTTGGTCTGGGCGTGGTAATTAAGTGCTTCAAGTGGAATCATCAATACTAATGCCCAAGCATTAACTTTCAATAAATTTCTAAAAGTGGTCTCTAAATCATGCCGAATAAAATAGAGCAGCATTATAAGCGCCACTATTGTCGCAATGTTCAGCAGTAGCTTCCATCTAAGTGCAATGAAGCCGGTTATTTTACCCATATTTAAATCTATTATAGACTACGATAATCTCATGGCTATGCATTAAGCCGATTCACCCTATATACTAAGTAAAGAATATTGATAAATTATGCAGAGTTTAATAATTTTGGGACGGCAGCCGAAACTTGGTTTGGCTGAATTAGAAAGCTTATATGGCGCGGACAAAGTCCACCCAATTGCTGATACGGCCGCTGCCATTGATGTTGATCCTTGTTTGCTTGCATTTGATCGTTTAGGTGGCGCCGTTAAATTTGCCAAGGTCCTAGACACACTTAATACAACCAGCTGGGATGAAATTGGCCGCTACTTATCTCAAAACGGCCCCAAACAGTCAGAGAAAATGCCTCAAGGAAAACTACATCTTGGTATAAGTGCCTATGGGTTCAACCAATCACCTAAGCATGTACAACGTATGGGGCTACAACTTAAGCAAGCGATTAGGAGAACAGGTCGTAGCGTACGGGTGATGCCTAATAACGAGAGTGACTTAAGTAGCGCTCAAGTAATTCACGGTCAATTAACTAGGCCGAACGGCTGGGAAATATTAATAATTAAAAATAATCAGCAGACTGTTATTGCGCAAACCGTAAAAGTCCAAGATATAAAGGCTTATGCACGACGTGATCAGTCAAGGCCAGCTCGAGATGCCAAAGTCGGAATGCTTCCT
>JAJYJU010000021.1 GCA_021789195.1 bacterium
CTGTATAGTCCGGTGCTTGGTTGACCTACAAGGTAGCTTGGATAGGCAGAGGCTGATGGTTTTAAACCATCAGGGTTAATGGTGAAGCTTTGTTTTTGGTTATTAAAGATAGTTGAACTATCTAATGATTTATCTGGCTTATTTATGATAGCTAGAGCAGAAGAAGACAGATTGTAGGCATTAACGCTAGGTATTAGGTTAGATAGCCACGGTATAGCTGATAGAAAGAGTAAGGCTAGGATTATTACAATGTAGCGTAGGACGCTTGAAGTATTAGAAATAACTTTTGTGTATTGTTTTAAGTATCTAGATAATGCTATGAAAATTCTATTATCCTTAGCGCTAGTAATAATTTTGGATATTAACTTTGTCTTAGTAAGTAAGTTTATCTTATATTTCGCTTTAGAGAGATGTTTCTCATATTGAGAATAGCTCTGATTAGCACTAACTGCATCAGGCCTCTTAAAAACTTCACTGTTTAGAAAAGGTTTTTTATTATTTGACGAAGATGGAGGTTTAATATCCATATTTGCTTTAAAATTTATCGACACAAAGTATATGCTTAAATATATTTTATCATTTAAGCTTAAGCAGTAAAGCTAAGTCTATATGTTCTATTTTTTAGAGACGATAGATTCTGTAATATGGTTTGGAACGTCGGCGTACTTATCCAGTTCCATGGTTGAGCTGGCACGTCCCTGGGTCATGGATCGCAGGTTAGTGGTATAACCGAATAGTTCAGCTAATGGTACGAAGGCGGTTATTTCTTTTACACCGTTAGCCAGGTCTTCCATTGACTCAATGCGTCCTCGCTTGGAGTTAAGATCGCCAATAACGTCACCCATAAAGCTCTCCGGGCAAACTACAACTAGTTTCATGATTGGCTCAAGCAGCACCGGGTTGGCTCTTTTGACACCCTCTTGCAGTGCCATTGATCCGGCAATTGAGAATGCCATTTCGCTAGAGTCTACGTCGTGGTAGCTTCCGTCATATAGCTCAGCCTTAACATCAACTACCGGATAACCGGCAATAACTCCGTTAGATAGGGCTTCTTCAATACCTTTTCTGACGGCTGGTATGTATTCACTAGGAACCACACCGCCTTTAATGGCGTTAATAAACTCAAAGCCTTTACCGGCTTCATTAGGAGATAGTCGTAGCCAAACGTCACCGTACTGTCCGCGTCCACCGGTTTGACGAATGTACTTACCCTGTACTTCAACGTCGCTCTTTCTAATCGTTTCACGGTAGGCAACTTGAGGCTGACCTACGTTTGCTTCAACGCTGAATTCTCGCTTCATGCGATCAACAATAATTTCCAGGTGAAGCTCACCCATACCGGAGATAATTGTCTGTCCGGTTTCTTCGTCTACCCGAATTCTAAAGGTTGGGTCTTCTTCAGCTAAACGTTGTAAGGCTAAACTCATCTTTTCCTGGTCTGCTTTTGTTTTAGGTTCAATTGCAATAGAAACAGGCGGTTCTGGGAAAGTAATGCTTTCAAGGATGATTGGATTGTTAACATCACATAAAGTGTTACCTGTAGTGGTGCCTTTTAGTCCAACGATAGCAGCAATATCTCCGGCACTAACTTCTGCTACATCTTCTCTTTTGTCTGCCTGCATTCGTACAATTCTTCCAACTCTTTCTTTTTCGTTAGTTGAGCTGTTTAGGATATAGCTTCCAGCAGTAATTTTTCCCGAGTAGACTCTGAAGTAAGCTAGTTTTCCGACAAACTGGTCAGTAGCTATCTTAAAGGCAAGTGCAGAAAAAGGTTGGCTCGCATCAGGTTTACGCTCTATTTCCTCACCGCTTTTTGGATGTTTGCCCCAGGTTTCACCTCGGTCATTAGGGCTCGGCAGAAGATCGGTTACAAGGTCTAGTACTTTCTCGACAATTACTCCTCTTCCGTCACCTCCGGTAACAGGGAAAAACTTACCAGATAAAGTTGCGGTTCGTATTGCATGCTTAATTTCCCCAGTAGATAAACCTTCTTCGCCAACTTCGAGATACTTTTCGAGCATAGTTTCATCTTCGGCTACGGCATTTTCTATTAATAGCGAACGGTATCTTTTAGCTTCTTCTACCATATCTGCTGGAACGTCTACCTCAAGAAGTTCGTGATCTGTAAATTCTTTGTAGGTATATGCCTTCATGGTGATTAGATCAACCAGACCGTTTACGGCTTGTTCAAAGCCAATTGGCAAATGAATTGGGAAGGCATTTTTGTTTAACCTGGCGTGGATGGACTCGAGGGATTTGTTAAAGTCACCACCTGTCTGGTTGATTTTGTTAATAAAGCATATGCGCGGCACGTTATATTTATCTGCCTGTCGCCATACGGTTTCACTCTGACTCTCTACGCCCATTTTGCCATCAAAAACAACCACTGCGCCGTCTAGTACTCGTAGACTTCGTTCAACCTCAACTGTAAAGTCAATGTGCCCAGGAGTATCTATAATGTTAATCTGGTGATTCTTCCAGTAACAGGTAACAGCTGCGGATACAATTGTAATACCACGTTCTCGCTCCTGAGCCATCCAGTCAGTCGTAGTTTCGCCTTCGTGCACTGCACCAATCTTATGCTTTAAACCGGTACGGTATAGGATACCCTCAGTTGTAGTGGTTTTGCCGGCGTCAATATGAGCAATAATGCCAATATTACGTATCTTATCTATGGAGTAGTTTGCGTTTGCCATTTAATCCCTTGTTGTCTTGTTTATATTATCCGCGGGCAAAGTGAGCGAAGGCCCGGTTGGCTTCAGCCATGCGGTGAGTATCTTCACGTTTCTTTACTGCAGAGCCTTGGCCGTTGTATGCATCGGTAAATTCAGCGGCTAAACGGTCACTCATGCTCATGCCTTTTCTAGCTCTGGCTGCGGCAACTAACCACATGATAGTTAAGTGTGACTGTCTTTGACCTTTTACTTCAAAAGGTATCTGGTAATTGGCACCACCGACACGGCGTGATCTGGTTTCCATGTGTGGCTGAATGTTTTTGTATGCCTGCTCAAAAACATCTAAAGGGTTATCTACTTTTAGCTTCTTAGCAGCTGATTGTAATCCGTCGTAAACCAGTCTTTCAGCCAGCTGTTTCTTACCGTTTTTCATGACACGGTTAATAAGGCGTTGTACGGCAACACTGTTATATAGCCGGTCAGGCTGAATATCTCTTGTAAAAGCTTTAGTTTTTTTACGTGGCATAGATTTACGCTTTCTTTGCCCCGTATTTAGAGCGACCTTGTTTACGGTCATTTACTCCTTGAAGGTCTAAACTGCCACGCACTATATGGTAGCGTACACCGGGAAGGTCCTTTACTCTGCCACCACGCACTAATACAACAGCGTGTTCCTGAAGGTTGTGTCCCTCGCCGCCGATGTAAGCCCAGACTTCGTAGCCGTTAGTTAAACGTACACGAGCCACTTTACGTAGTGCTGAGTTAGGCTTCTTAGGGGTCTTGGTAGTAACCTTAATACAAACGCCGCGCTTAAATGGAGCGGACTTTTCATAGCCGGTCGTTTTAAGGTTGTTTACGACACGCTGCATAGCCGGTGACTTGCTTTTAGTGGTCACTTTAACACGCGGTTTTCTAACTAATTGATTTATTGTGGGCATATATTGTTTAGCTAAAGCCTTAGCAAATGCGACTAATAGAATTAACTTTAGTCGTTATCTTAAATATTATTTGCTTTGGTGTATTCTATCAGATTGAAAGGTGTTAATCAACTGACGAATGATTCAGCCTCCATTTCAGTTTCGTTTACTATATCTTCGCTCTCATCAACGTAGCCAGTTCCAACCGGTATTTTACGACCTAAAATAACGTTTTCCTTCAAGCCGTAGAGGCGGTCGACTTTACCTGACGCGCTGGCGGCAATTAGAACTCTGGTCGTATCCTGGAATGAGGCAGCCGATAGGAACGAGTCGGTAGATAGTGACGCTTTAGTTATACCAAGTAGCAGTTGGACGTACTTGGCTGGTTGTTTGCTTTCACTAATTAGCTTTTCGTTAGCTTCACCAACCGCTAATTTGGAAACTATGTCTCCGGTAACAAACTCACTATCACCGCTATCTTCAATCTGTACTCGACTGAACATCTGGCGGACAATTATCTCAAGATGTTTGTCAGAAATATGCTGACCCTGACCAGCGAATATCCTTAAAATTTCGTTCATGATATAGCGCTGGGTTGGCTCTACACCTTGCAGACGCATTAAGTCATGCAGGTTAATTGAACCATTGGTTAGTTTCTGGCCGGCTTCAACTTTGTCGCCGTCTTCAACTAGTAGCTGTTTGATGCCGGGAATTTCGTAGCGAATGACGCTTTGTTTGGTAGGAGTGATTTGTATAGTCGTGTCACTAATATTCAATCTTCCGGCCATTGGAGCAATGATTGGTTCGCTGCCATCTTCGTTAGAAGCTATTACATCGCCAACCTGAACGTCACTACCACTAGACAGTTTGGTTTTGCGCTCGTTTAAATCAAAGCTTAGATTCTTCTTATTGTGAGCAGTTATTTGAACAATGTAGTGATCGCCCTCTTCCCAGGCATTAACTGTACCGCTTATATCTGTTAGATATGCCACACCCTTTGGAGTTCTTACTTCAAACAACTCTTCGATACGGCTTAGACCTTGGGCTGAGTCATCGGCCACTAAGGCACCGGATCGGTGCTTAGAGTCAAGACTTAGCTGCGTGCCTGGCTCACCGATACTTTGGGCAGCAATAACGCCAATCGGGTGATGTCCGTCTACTAAGTTGCCGGTCGCCGGGTCAATACCGTAACTCTTTCGTGGTACACCTCTGATGTTCATGCAGGACAATGCGCTCATTATTTTCACACCGTCAAGTTTCGTGTCGTTTTCTATTAACTGGGCAATTTCAGATGTTATTAGCTCACCTTTTTTAACATGCTTAGCGATATTTTCTGCGGCATAGCGACCAATCAGACGTGAGCTATATGAAACACCAATTGCCTCAGCGTCTTCACGCATCATGGATATTCCAGGATCGCCCATATCGTCTTCAATTGTGAAGACGTCCTGAGAAACATCTACTAAACGTCTGGTTAGATAACCTGCGTCAGCCGTCTTTAGAGCGATGTCGATTAGCGCCTTTCTGGTTCCACGCGTTCCGGTAAAGTACTCAAGTGGGTCAAGTCCGCTAATGTAGCTGGACTTAATTGGAAGTTCAATTGTGCGACCGGCAGCATCCTGCAATACGCCTACCATTCCGACAGTCATTTTCATCTGACTAATGTTACCTCTGGCTCCGGATGTAATAGCGATAGCCATTGACGAGTCTTTATTGACTGTCTGCTCGGCAAGAAGTTCCTGCACCTGGTTTTCTATCTTAGTCCAGTTGTCTACCACTAGTCTTGAACGTTCTTCTTCGGTGATGAAACCCTGATCGTATTGTTCAGATATAGCTGCTGAGCGTTCGTCGCCTTCTTTAATTAGCTCATCCATACCTTTAATGCGCTCAAAGTCACTCATGCCCATACTTAGCCCTGATTGAGTAGCGTAGGTAAAGCCTATGTCTTTAAGATCGTCAGCAATGTCTGCCGTCTTTTCCTGTCCATAGCGGCTGTAAACTTCAGCCATAACGCTTTGCAAGCGTTTTTTAGTCATAGGTTCATCTTGGAATGGGAAATCTTCCGGGAAAGTTTCATTAAATAGCACCCGTCCGGCTGTAGTTGTTCGAACTTCTCCTCTAAACGGAACACGTACCTTTGATTGCAGGCTTATTTTGCCACTATCTAGGGCTAGAATTATTTCATCTATGCTAGACAGCGGATAAAGCTTGTCTTCCTGTCCTGGTCGTTCATACGTCAGGTAGTAGCAACCTAGAACAATGTCTTGCTCAATGTGCAAGATTGGCGAACCATCGGCCGGTTTAAGCAAGTTTCGGTTGGCGGCCATAATTGTTCTGGCTTCTTCTTGTGCTTCATCGCTAAGAGGAAGGTGAACTGCCATCTGGTCTCCGTCAAAGTCAGCGTTAAATCCACGACAAACCAAAGGATGAAGCTGGATTGCACGTCCTTCAATTAGAACCGGTTGAAAGGCTTGAATACTTAAACGGTGCAAGCTTGGTGCACGGTTTAACAGAACATATTTACCTTTAATGACTTCGTCAAGCGCGTCCCATACTACGGTTTCGCTCAATTCAATCAGTCGTGTTGCGCTTCTTATGTTATGGGCATGCTCTTTTGTAATAAGCTCGCCAATAACAAACGGTTTAAACAGTTCAAGTGCCATCATCTTAGGCAGACCACACTGATGAATCTTAAGTTCAGGACCAGATACAATGACCGATCGTCCGGAGTAGTCTACTCTCTTACCAAGTAGGTTTTGTCGAAAACGACCTTGTTTACCCTTAAGCATGTCACTTAGTGACTTTAGTCTGCGGCGTTGGCCGGTAGCCGCTACAGCGCGACCGCCACGGGCAGCCGAGTTGTCTATCAAAGCGTCAATTGCCTCTTGAAGCATGCGCTGTTCGTTACGCCTAATAACTTCAGGCGCGTTTAAGTCTATGAGTTTCTTTAGACGGTTGTTACGATTTATTACCCGACGGTAAAGATCGTTTAAGTCTGAGGTTGCAAAACGACCCCCAGTAAGCTGAACCATTGGGCGCAAGTCTGGCGGGATAACAGGTAAAACAGATACACACATACTGCCTGGTTCAATACCGGCTCTTTGAATGCTTTCAAGTAATCTCAAGCGCTTCATTAAGCGTTTGCGGCGCTGGCCTTTAGATTCTTCAACTTCTTTGCTTAATTCACTAATAAGCTTAGTTAGGTCAATTTGGTCTAACAGCTCCTTAAGGGCTGATCCACCCATTCCAACTTTAACTAGACCACTTAGCTCTTCCGGTAACATTCGGTAATCCGTTTCGCTAATAAGATTTAACTTAAACAAACTCTGCAACTGTTCAACGTAAGTTTCGTAGTCTTTAGTGAGTTCTTCAATTTCTTTGGTCTGCATTTCTGCCAAAGCTTTGACATTTGCGTTCTCGTCTTTAGCTTCTTTTTCAAAACGCAGTTTTATTGCTTCTTTAGCTGCATTAAACTCAGCTTCTTTATCTGCCATTAGCTTTTCACGCTTAGCCTCATCTACATCAATAATGATGTAGTTAGCAAAGTAAGCAACGCGCTCTAAATTCTTAACGGTCATTCCTAGCAATAAGCCCATAGCGCTAGGAGTCCCACGTAAGAACCAGATATGAGCAACTGGAACAGCCAGATTAATGTGGCCCATGCGCTCACGTCTTACGATACTCTTAGTTACCAGCTCGCCGTTTTTATCTACGGCTGCTTCACGGCTTCTAACACCCTTATACTTTGCATCGTGTGGATTAATGTCTTTGACTGGTCCAAAAATTCTCTCGCAAAACAATCCGTCTCGTTCCGGTTTCTGTGTTCGGTAGTTAATAGTTTCTGGTTTGGTTACTTCGCCGTAACTCCAGTCTAAAATGTCTGCCGGGCTAGCAATAGCAAGCCTAACAGCATCAAAATCTGCTATGTCTGTTCCGTAGGTCGATTTTTGTGTCGCCATTATGCTGCCTCCTTCTCATCATCAGAAACTGCGCTCGTTATTGAACCTTCATTTTTCTGAGATTCACTAATTTCGTCTTCAATACTAAATTCATCACCTATAGTCTCTTCGCTGACGTCAATGTCATTGACTTCATCTTCCGGTATCACAATCTCGCTTTGATGAGTCGCTTCATCGTGTACGTTAGTCGATAAAACATCTTCGGCATCAACGACAGAGCTTTCTTTTATTAAATCTACCTTGAGACCGAGACCTTGCAGCTCTTTAACTAAAACGTTAAAGCTTTCTGGAACCTTAGGCCCGACAATTTCGGTGTGCTTAATGATTGATTCATAAGCTTTACTACGTCCGTAAACATCGTCCGACTTTAGTGTCAGCATTTCCTGCAAGGTTGTTGCTGCGCCATAGGCCTCTAATGCCCAAACCTCCATTTCACCAAAGCGCTGACCACCGTTTTGAGCCTTACCGCCAAGAGGTTGTTGAGTAACCATGGTGTACGGACCAGTTGATCGGGCATGTATCTTATCTGCCACCATGTGGTTAAGCTTAATGATGTACATGTTGCCGACTGATGTGCGCTCATTAAAGGCGTTACCGGTACGGCCGTCATACAACTGCTGCTTACCGTCTTCCGGCATTCCTGCTTCGCTTAATAACTCTCTAATTTTGGGTTCGCCAATACCGTTAAAGGACGGACTGGCAACCTTAAAGCCAAGCATACGGGCCGCTAAACCTAAGTGGGTTTCAAACAGCTGACCGACGTTCATTCTTGATGGAACACCTAAGGGGTTGAGAAGAATGTCTATTGGTGTACCATCTTCCATGAACGGCATATCTTCAACTGGTAGGATTCTGGCAATTACACCCTTGTTACCGTGACGGCCACCTAATTTGTCTCCAACAGCGATTTTGCGCATCTGGGCAACAAATACCTGTACTTGCATAATAACGCCGGCTTTTAGTTCGTGTCCGTTTTCGCGTGAGAATACCTTAACACCAACAACTTTACCGTGCTTTCCGTTACTCATGCGTTGTGAAGTGTCTCTAATTTCTTTGGCCTTTTCACCAAAGATTGCGCGCAATAGTCTTTCTTCGGAGCTTAATTCCTGCTCACCTTTAGGAGTAATCTTGCCGACTAGGATGTCGCCTGGATGCACTTCGGCACCAATGCGCACAATTCCGTCCTCATCCAAATGTCTAAGTGACTCTTCTGAAACGTTTGGGATATCCCGAGTAACAATTTCCGGGCCAAGTTTCGTCTCCCTAACTTCAATCATGAAATCTACAATATGTATAGAAGTTAGCGTGTCGTCTTCAACTAACTTTCTGGAAATAATGATTGCGTCTTCAAAGTTGTATCCTGACCATGGCATGAAGGCGACCAGTAAGTCTTTGCCAAGAGCTAGCTCACCGCCAGATATTGACATTCCTTCGGCTAAGACATCGTTTTCTTTAACTTTCTGGCCACTACTGACAACAACTTTTTGGTTAATCGATGTGCCTTCGTTACTTCTAATAAAGTGTTTTGGCTCATAGTTAACCGTTTTGCCGTCTTTGTACTTAACACTAATCGTGTTGGCGCTTGCTTTAACAACTTCACCGTCGCCTTCAGCTAAAATTACCTGTCCGGTATTTAAGGCAGCGACACGCTCCAGCCCAGTTCCTACAATCGGCGAAGCCGGTTGAATTAAAGGCACTGCCTGACGTTGCTGGTTACTACCCATTAATGATCGGTAAACGTAGTTCTTTTCTATAAACGGAATGAGTCCGGCACTACTACCAATAATCTGATTACGTGCCGCATCCATATATGTAACTTCGTTGGCATCAACTTCGCCCGGATTCAAGCGATTTCGGGCGCTAACACGCTCTTCTATAAAGTAACCATCGTCATCGACTTCATTACCGGCACCGGCGATAATAGCTGACTCTTCCTCGGAAGCATCCAAGTAAACAACATCATTAGTTACTTTAGCCTTTACTGGCCAGGTAACTTGGTTTTTAATCTTAGCCAGTTTGTCGGCGTCAGCCTTAGTAATGACCTTGCCGGCTTTAACTAAAACAGTGCCATTCTGATTTAGATAATCGACTGCGGCAATGTGTCCAACACAATCTCTGGCAGTTGCGGCGTTAATAACCTTCTTATACGCAGTTTCAATGAAGCCGTACTCATTAACCCGGGCGTAGTTGGCTAGGTTAAGTACCAAACCGATATTGGCTCCTTCTGGTGTTTCAACGGCACAGATACGGCCATAGTGAGTAGAGTGAGCGTCGCGTACTTCAAACCCGGCTCGCTCACGGCTTAATCCACCCGGGCCCATTGAACTTAATCGTCTTTTGTGAGCTAACTCACTAAGAGGGTTGATTTGGTCCATGAACTGACTTAGCTGGCTGGAGGCGAAGAATTCTCTTACGGCAGCTACGACCGGTCGGGCGTTAATTAATTGAGCAGGCTGGACAGTTTCAATGTCGCTCATGCTCATGCGGTCTTTACTGTTGCGCTCCATCCTTAAGAGTCCGATCCTAAACTGGCGTTGGACTAATTCACCGACTAGTTTAACTCTTCGGTTAGCCAGGCTGTCGATATCGTCTGCAGGTTCCTGAGTATTATTAAGTCTAATTAACTCAGCTACGATTGCAATTAAGTCTTCAAGTCTTAAAATTCTGTTTTCAACTGTATTTGGTATATCAAGGTTTAAGCGCTTATTTATCTTGTATCTTCCGACACGGGAGAAATCAAAACGCTTAAAGTTATAGAACATGTTCTCGATTAAGCTCTTAGCGTTGTCTACGGTTGCTAAATCACCTGGACGAAGTCGTCTATATACTTCAATTAAAGCGTCGTTTTGGCCACGGCTAGGATCTTTTTCAATTGTGGCGTCTAAATAGTTAGTCTTGCCGCTATCGACGTGTGCAAAAGCTTCACGCATAGCAGTTTCGCTCATGCCTAGGGCACGAAACAGGGTGGAAACAGCAATCTTACGCTTACGGTCAATCTTTACATATATAGAGCCGTTAGCAGCTGTTTCAAATTCAAGCCAAGCACCACGGCCTGGGATAACCTTAGCGCCGTACAAATATTCACCAGCGTGTAGATCTCTAGTAAAGAAAACGCCAGCTGATCTAATAAGCTGGCTAACTACGACACGCTCGGCGCCGTTAATAACAAAAGTACCACGGCTAGTCATCCAAGGATAGTCACCAAGGTAGATTTCCTGCTCCTTTATTTCGCCTGTAACCTTATTAGTTAAAACGACGTTGGCTTTTAGGGGTGCTTCAAAACTAACGTTATTTTCACGGGCTTCGTTCTCAGATATTTTTGGCTTGTCGAAATGATAATCTTTAAATGATAACGACAACTTGGCGCCGGTGTAATCATCTATTGGGCTAATTTCAGCTAGCAGTTCTCCAAGTCCTTCGTTAACAAACCAATCGAATGACTTATTTTGATGGTCGACCAAATTAGGCAAATCAATGCCCTGGTTTTGCTTTGTAAAGTAAACTCGTTTTTGCGGATCGTTCGTCTTAGTTTTTAAGGCAGTAGATCGGACCACGATATATCTTATCCCCCTTCGCTTAATTGTTAAGCCTTGGTTATTGAAATGATAAAGTTTTTATTTTGTTATTAGGTTAGCGAAGGTACCTAAGCTTTCTGATCTTGAAATTACATTAGCAAACAAAATCCCCAGCTTACACTACTTCTTATAGTGTAGTTTGACAGATGTATAGCACGACTGTCAACAGTTGATTATAAAACAATGATGTATTCCCTATGATTTAGTGGGTTTAAAAATGCCGTCAACTAAGCCGTATTTTTTAGCCTCTTCAGCCGATAGCCACTTATCCCGCTCCATGTCTATATGAATCTTAGAAACTGGTTGATTAGTGTTCTTTGCCATAATTTGCTCTAACACTTTCTTAAGTCTTAGGCTTTCTTTTAAGCTAATCTCTTGATCAGTGACCTTACCTTGAGTTCCGCTTGATGGTTGGTGAATCATGACCGTAGAGTTTGGCAAAAGGAATCTTTTACCTTTAGTGCCACTACTTAAAATAAATGCAGCAGCTGAAGCCTGTACGCCAATTCCGACTGTTTGGACGTCGTTTACTACATATTGCATCGTGTCATATATAGCTAAAGCGTCGTAGGCTGAACCACCCGGACTGTTTATGTATAGATAGATGTCTTTTTTGGGATCGCTGGCCTGCAGAAACAACATTTGCGCGACAACAATATTGGCGCTGGCTTCATTAATATCACTGCCTAGAAAGATAATTCTCTCTTTTAATAAGCGGGAATATATATCGTATGCTCGCTCGTATCTACCTTCTTGCTCAATAACGGTAGGAATTAGTACTTGTGCTTTTAATGCGTCGTTATCTGATTTCATATATGTATATAATATAAATCTGGCACTCAATAGTCAAGAGTGCTAAGTGTTAAGTTTGAACTAGCTTTTAATAAATCAACTGGCATCATCATACTTTTTGGATTGTTTTCCTGCCCCATTTATTATATTAATAAATAGTATTATGAGTTTAACTCGTACTACTCATGAACCCCTTATAAGATCTATTGAAGATGAGATTAATTACAGTAAAAACTCGTCATTCGCATCACCTGAAGATCAATCTCAAATTCGCCACTTCGTACGAGAAATAGAAACAATACCTGACATATCCGATATTGTTAAATACTTATTAAATAAAACCATCCTAGATGACTCAAACTCATCATTTGTCAGAGATGCTGCCAAAACAGCATTACTTACGACTTTTAATTGTCACGATTGTCACGCTCCGGATAACCCACCTATCTGATACTTAATTCACGAAGGAGAGAAAATACTAAACACGTATAGAACTCAGGAGCTTTGCAACATTTCTAGTGGCGTTCTGTACTGCAGACTCAAGTGTACTCGCTTTGTATTGTAGAACTCTAGGTACTTGTCTAGTTTAGTTTG